>JAGZJD010000020.1 GCA_018365895.1 Lachnospiraceae bacterium
TTGTGTCCAACTCGTTCTGAAATCTCTTTAAAGAAATTTTCAGGGTTGTTGTCTATTGTTTAGTTATCAAGGTTCTCTGTCGTGTGACAGCTCATCTAGCTTATCATAACTGATTCGCTTTGTCAAGAACTTTTTTATTTTATTTTTTTCAAGTTCTTGTTGTCTTTGCGACAGCTCATTTAGATTATCACATCTGTTTTGCTTTGTCAAGAAGTTTTTAAAAGTTTTTTGAAACTTTTTCATTCTTCCTTTTTCTGAAAAAAAGAGCGGAGAAAGAGGGATTTGAACCCTCGCACGGCGCGAACCGTCTACACCCTTAGCAGGGGCGCCTCTTCAGCCACTTGAGTATTTCTCCTGAATTCTTATTTCCATATTTAACTGTGCATCACAGTGCAAAATGTATTATACTAAACATATATTAATATGTCAATGATTTTTTTATATTTTTTTGTTTTTTCCATCAAAAAACAAGATATGGTGTTTATAAAATATCTTTCCACCATATCTTGTCCTGTTATTTCTCTATTTATTTTATGTGAGCATTGATTGTATCTTGAATTTGATTTTTTACCATTTCTGCAATTTCCGGTGTTTTCATATTTTTATATTCATCATATTCTATCGCCGGAAGAAAATGTACCTGCACTGTTACAGGTGCAGTACTGTTTGTATCAAATGGTTTGTAAGCATCTATCAGCGCCACCGGTATAATTGGGCATTTTGCTTTGGTTGCTGCCTTGAAACTTCCGCCTTTAAATTCATTTACCTTATTTCCTTCTTTTGAGCGTGTTCCTTCTGCGAAGATTAGATAATTTCTTCCTCTCTGCACTTCTTTCGTTACATCCATAATTACCTGCATTGATTGTCTCAGATCGTCTCTGTCAATCAAAAATGCCCTCATACAGGCAAATACCTGTTTTAAAAATGGTACGTTTCCCACTTCTTTTTTTGCTACAACGGAAAATGGTTTCGGACAGGATGCAACAATGGCCAGAACATCATACATTCCCTGATGATTCGGGAAAAACATAAATCCTGACTGTTTCGGGATATTTTCTTCACCGTATGTTTCTATTGTTACATTTCCACCGATATTCGCTCGTTTTGTAATAAACCGCAGCATCTTGTAATGCTGTTCTTCTGTATACTTTTGTACATGGGAAGCATGGTAGCATAGCTTTACCCACATAAACGGTACCAGTATAATATTGCGAAGTACCATGATTAAAATTCTTTTCATTGCCCGCTATATCCCTTCTGTTCTTTTATTTTTCTGTCTGATATTCTAAAATGGCTGTTTCATAAAGATTATTGCCTTCACAATCTACTACAACAATTGCCGGAAGATTCTCTACTTCCAGACGACGGATTGCTTCTGTACCAAGATCATCATAGGCAACTACTTCTGCATTTTTAATACATTTAGACAAAAGCGCCCCTGCTCCGCCCACTGCTGCAAAATATACAGAAGTATTACGGACAACTGCATCAATCACTTCTTTTGTACGTTTTCCTTTTCCAATCATTCCTGCAAGTCCCATATCAAGAAGCTTCGGTGTATACTTGTCCATCCGGCTTGCTGTTGTCGGTCCTGCAGAGCCAATCGGGCGCCCTTCTCGCGCCGGAGATGGACCCATGTAATAGATCATCTGTCCTGTCAGATCTACCGGAAGCTCCTCTCCTGCTTCGATTGTCTCAATCATTCTCTTATGAGCTGCATCTCTTGCCGAATAAATCGTACCGCTTAAATATACATAATCTCCTGCTTTCAGACTCTTTACATCTTCTTTTGTAATCGGAACTCGTATCTGTCTGTCCATCTTTCTTTCCTCCTATATCACTTCTACCACATGTCGGTTTACATGACAGCAGATATTTACTGCCACCGGAAGTCCTGCTATATGTGTCGGATAAGTGTTGATATTCACTGCAAGTGCTGTTGTTCTTCCACCCAGACCTCCAGGTCCGATTCCCAGTCCGTTAATTCTTCTTAAAAGTTCTTCTTCCATCTCTTTTACATATGGAATTTCGGAATGTGTTCCCGCTTCTCTCGTTAATGCCTGCTTTGCCATAAGCGCACATTTCTCAAATGTACCGCCGATTCCAACTCCGACTACCATAGGAGGACACGCATTTGGTCCTGCATCCCGCACAGCTGTTAGAATCGCATCCTTCACACCTTCTATTCCATCTGCCGGCTTCAACATAAAAATACGGCTCATGTTTTCGCTGCCGAATCCTTTCGGTGCAACTGTAATTTTTACCTGATCCCCTGCCACAATTCTGCAGTGAATAACTGCCGGCGTATTATCATTTGTATTTTCTCTGATGAGCGGATCCTTTACAACTGATTTTCTCAAATATCCTTCTGTATAGCCCCGGCGTACCCCTTCATTTACCGCATCTTCCAGAAGTCCACCCTCCAGATGTACTTCCTGTCCGATTTCAAGAAATACAACTGCCATTCCTGTATCCTGACAGATTGGAATCATATCTTCTGCTGCGATTTTCAGGTTCTCCTGAAGTTGTCCAAGAATCTTCTTTCCGAGCTGAGATTCTTCTTTCGCCTCTGCCTGCTTCATAATTCTGTCCATATCTTCTGAAAGAAAATGATTGGCTCTGATACACATTTCTCTGACGCGCTCTGTGATTTCACTTACCTGTATGTTTCGCACCTCTCTATACCTTCCCTTCTGCAGCAATTGCTGCTCTCGTACTAAGTTTTATTATATTACAGAATGATTGTGGCGACAAGTAGTGTACTGCTCAACTTCCATCACAAGGAAGAGACGTTCGCACTCAATTCCGTCTTTCTCATCTATATCTATAATTTCATTTAATCTGGCAATTCTCGGCAGAAGTGTATTTCGATGAATCTTAAGCTTTGCCGCTGTCTGGCTTACATTTCTCTTCATTCTAAGATACCAATACAGTGTTTCATACAAATCTCTTCCCTTTTCTTCATCCTCTTTTTTAACTTTTTCCAATGCTTCTGCATATAAAGATCCTTTTGCCATTTCCCTGCCAATATAGGATACTGCCAGCTCATGATAGTACTGTTCTGTCAAATGTATTCTCATACGCGTCTTTTTCTTCTGCACAAATCCCATAATATCTTTCTGGATCTTATAATTTTCTTCTTTTTGCGTTGCATCTGCAAATCCATTGCCAATTAATATTTTTCCTTCCAGATTTTCTATCCCTTTCAGATATTTAATAATCTGATTTCTATCTTTTTGTCCGTGAATCCCAGACAAAAACACGCTCTTTTGCTCTGGATAATGCAATTTCCCCTGAAAATTCTTATTTGTTTCTAAATACTCATATATTCTTTTTAAGTCTATTGACTTTTCGCCGATAATCCACATGAAATCCGGTATTTCCTTTTTCTGCTTTTCTCGACTATGTTCTTGCATCTGATATCCCTTAACAAGAATATCCAATAATTTTTCTACAATTGTCTTTTTTTTCCCAGCCGTTACATAACCAGCAAGCTTTACCCCATCTCCATCAGGATATCTTACAATTTCATTTTCCTTCGTACATACAGACTTTTCCTTGCCAAATGCAAATTGTTCCATTCCATTTTCATCATAAATACAAAATGCTACACCAGAATATTCACTGATCTCCCTCATGATCTCATGCATGCAACGATTCCCTGTCAGGCCTGTCAGCATGATCTTATAGCAGTAATTTATATCAAGCAGTTCTTTTTCTTGACTGTCATTTTCAATCATCTCAATAAATGCGGCAAGTCTTGTATTCATTTGCCCTGTATCTCCTTGAGAATAATCTGTTGTAATACAAATATAAGGCAAATGTTTCTCTTCATTTACAAATTTACGAATATAAAAAGATTCTGCCCCTGTCGCATGACAGCCCTGCAATACAACTTCTACAACTCCGTCTACATGATATTCATCTATAATCTCGCCAAGAAGGTCTATCCGATTATCATTTGGCGTCATAATAGAACAGCCAGTTGACAGATATTTTTGTGCAATTGCCCCATAAATATCTTCTGTATCTTCTTCCACCATCGTAGACAAGGCTCTTACCCCGCTGCAATTTTCTGTCGCAACAACAACGCCTCCCTGATTTTCAATTGTACGGATAACTTTCATGCTATCGCCATTGACTGGACAACCGGTAATCAGAATTCTTGGACGCTTTTCAAGTCTGTTTCCATTTCTGTATTCTTCCAGTATTTTATCTCTGACATCATCGATCACATCCGGCGATGTTTCATAATCAAACCGGTATTTACATCCAAGCACAATTTTTTGTATATTTTCTCCAGGGATTGGCGCCGGATCCAGCTTCATAACTTCACACAGACGTTTCAAAGACATACGAATTCTATTATTCAGACGCACTGCATCGCGCAATTTTTGTTCTGTAATAACTACATGAAAAAATTCTTCAAGAAATTCCTTTGTTCTAATGATTTCCTCTTTCCAAAACCGATGTGCTCTCTCAGACTGACTGTTTGGAAGTTCCATAATAAATACCGGCTTACTCTCAGCCATCATCTCATACATTTTTTTCTTGCCGTCACATGTTGTTTCTCCGATAACCAGATCTGCAAAATGAAACAACGGACATTTATCTTCTACAGCGAATCCATAGCTTGATTTTACTAGTGGACACATACTTTTCGGCATGTACTTCTCTGCCGACGGAATCGTTTCATTTGAAAATGAACATAAAGCCACCGGAATTGCCCCTGCTGCAATAGCAAGCTCCGGTGGAAAATATGCACAATACATACCGACGACAGCCTTTCCTCTGTCTTTATATTCTTTAATCTCCAAAAAAGCCTTCTGCCGTTGTTCTTCAAATTGCTCAAATATTTCCGGTAAATCCTGTACCAGTTTCATAAATTGCCTCTTTTCCCTGACTCTGCCTTGAAATGTCATTCATCAAAATAAATGATAAAATTCCTCTTGATATCTCTATGTCATTAAAATCTATTTCTAAACACTCTCTAATCTGTTTTAGTCTGTATACAAGTGTATTTCTATGTATGTGCAGCATCTTAGCTGCTACTGTTATATTATTTCCACAAAGCAAATACATTTTCAGTGTTTCATACAACTCTGTATGGTTCCTTTCATCTTCTAAAAGCAATCTGTGAATAGAATAATCATGAAGTCCTGCTTTCTCAATCAGTGGCAAGGTACACATATAAAGTCCCTGCATCGACCATTCTTCTTCCCGCTTCATTTTATTCCCGCCTTCCACATCATTGACAAGAGATATTCTTCTTAAAATATCTTTCTTCCCTGTACAAAGTTCTAAGTGGGAAAAAGGCTCACTGACACAACATCGGAATCCACATGATTCTATTGTCTTATATACATCCTCCGCATCACTTTCTGATATATGATAGCACAATGCAATGATCTCCTTCGGAGTCTCATAAAAATACATATAATTCCACATCTGTTTCATCTCACAAAAAAGTTCCGCATCCTGCACGCCTTCTTTCTGGCAAAGTATTACGATATAATTTCCTTCCGGAAATGGACGAATTTCATTAATTTCTCTACTATTTTCAAAAAGTGTCCAACCGGTTATCTGTTCCCTGAAACTTTGATATATCACCTTCTGGCTTTGTTCTTCTTCCAAATACTTTCTGATTGTCTGCCTCATTATCTCTATCAGCTCTTTAAAAAATATATCATCATCTTCTTCTGTGATCAAAATTACATATCCACAGATGCCGCGATTACCGTACACCGGTTCCATATATACCATATGAGTATTCGGAATCAATCTTCTTTGAGAAATTGCTTTTAGATTGCTGAGTGTAAGATGACCACACGTAAAAGAATCCTCTAATGTCTTCACAAGTTCTGTATCCGTATCATTTTCGTATAATTTTTCTGCGCTCAAATCACAAAAACAGAAACCTGACAATATCTTGCCGGTTTCTGTCACAAATGCTATTGTTGAATTTGTATAAGCGCCTATTTTTTCTGCAATCGTTTTAAGAACAGGCTTCTCCAGCATAGCTTCAAATATAATTTTGTAACAGACATCGATTTCGTACATATCTATCACCTCATTATGGTTATTATTCCGTAGAAATGAATATCTGTCAAATAGAAAATCCACTCGCTGTTATTGATACTTATAGATTAACTCTATATCATACTACACTGTTTTGAGATACTTTGCCAATACATTCACCGTAATCTCTACATTTTCCAGAGATGTTGCCAGATTAATGCGGATATGTGTTCCAAAGCGCTTTCCTCCAAACCAGTCGCCAAAGTCTACAGCAAGTCTACATTTCTTCTGAACAACTTCTTTTACCTTTTCTGCCGGTATATAAGCGCCGAGATCTACCCAACATAAATAAGTTCCTTCAAGTGGTGTCACAACTGCTTTTGGAAGCTTTTGGGCAAGTTCCTCCTTCAAGTATTCAAAATTCTCATAAATCTGTTTTTTTACCTGTTCTAACCATTCTGCACCACCTTCATAAGCAGCTTGAGCAGCAATATAACCGAATGCACTTCCTCCAAGCACACGATTGCCCGTTGTATATACATCCCATTTCTCACGAAGCTCTTCATCTGCGATAATGACAATAGAATTCTGTCCGCCTGCCAGATTAAATGTTTTAGACGGAGCAGCTAGCATTACCATCAAATCACGATACTCTTCAAAACACAGTGATGGAGTATGCTGATGATTTCCAAATATAAGATCCTGATGGATTTCATCGGAAATAATATACACCTGATGCTTTCTGCAGATTTCAAATATTTTTGCAAGCTCTTCCTTCTTCCATACCCTTCCTACAGGATTATGCGGAGAGCAAAGGATAAAAAGCTTTACATGCTCTTCATCTATCTGTTTTTCAAAATCTTCATAGTTAATCTGGTAATGTCCCCCATCACAGATGAGATCGGAACATATCAATCTTCTATTGTTATTTTTTACTGCATTTAAAAATGGATAGTATACCGGTGTATTGACGATGACAGCCTCGCCTGGTTCTGTCAACATTTGTACAAGCCAATGGAATCCAGCTACTACTCCCGGTGAAAAACGGATCCACTCTTTCTTAATGACTAGATTATGATGCTCCCTCTCCCAATTGATGAAGGACCGATAATACTCCTCCGGAACTTTGTAATAGCCATAAACTCCTGATTCCACATATTCTTTTAAAGCATCGATCACACATGAAGCTGTCTTAAAATCCATATCGGCCACCCACATTGCGTGAAGTCCTTCTTCGCCAAACATTCCGGTCTGACCATCCCACTTGTTGCAATTTGTATTACGCCGATCAACATAAACAAGTTTTTCCATCTTAGTCCTCTCCTTTTAGTATTCCCATGCATCCATTATATCCAAGCAAAGCAAATGTAGCCGCTGCCCCTGCAAGTACGTTATCATCAAAACGATATTCAGGACTATGTAACCCCGGAATTTCTTCTTCTTTGGGTTTAATTCCAATAAACAGATAAACTGACGGTACACGACTGCTGTATTCTGCAAAATTTTCACCACCGAGATGATCTTTCTCAATGATATAAACATTTTCTTTTCCAAGAATCTCAGAAGATGTTTTTACAACACCTTCTAAAAGTACAGAATCATTTTCTACACTTTTGCCATTCGTATTGATTTCTAACTCATACTCAGTCCCTGCTACATGACATACAGCCTCTGTCTCTCTCCTAAGTTCTTCTCCAATCTGTTTAAGTACTTTGCTATTCGTTGCTCGTATTGTACCTCCAAATTCACAACTCTGTGGAATTACATTACGAACTTTCGGATTTCCCGCAATCATATATGTTACTGAAAATACCTTCGGTTCTGTTCCGCTGATTTTTCTGGTCAGCACTGATGGCATATGCTGATAAATCTCATTTGCTGCTGAAATCGGATCAATTGTTTCTTCTGGCCAGGAAGCATGTCCTTTTTTTCCTGTAATTTTTACTCGAAAGCTTCCTACACACCCAAAAGCATATCGTCTGGCAATTCCAATCTGACCACTAATTACAGATGGCCATCCATGTGCTGCAAACGCCATATCAACGTTAGGATTTTCTAAAATATGTTCTTCTTCAATTAATGTTTGTGCACCAAGACCTATTTCTTCTCCAGGCTGAAACACAAATTTAATACATCCGTTCCATTCCTCTTTGAGTTCTGCCAAAATTTTCGCTGCTCCAATGAGCCATGCAGCATGCCCATCATGCCCGCAAGCATGCATACGTCCTGGATATTCTGATTTATAACTACAATCATATAATTCTTCTACAGGGAGTGCATCAATATCTGCGCGAAGAAGAATGGTTTTTCCTTTTTCGCATTTTCCTCTTAGGATTCCTACAAGGCCAGAGCCTCCTGCCATATGTTCATAAATTTCAAGGCCGGGAATTTTATGTAATTCCCGGCTAATAATTTCATGAGTTTTAGGCAGTTCAATTCCAAGTTCTGGATAACGATGAAGTTCCTGACGGATTTTTATGAGTTCTGGCTCAATACGCCTTGCAATCTCTTTGATTTTATTTTTCATACTAATCTCTCTTTACAAAATTCAAGAATTGACGAAGTCTCGTATGTTCTGGATGATCGATAATCTCTTCCGGCGTTCCGTCTGCCGCAATTCTTCCTTCATCCATAAACAAAATTCTCGTTGCTACTTCTCTGGCAAATCCAATCTCATGTGTTACAAGAACCATAGTTGTTCCTTCCTCTGCAAGAGATTTAATTGTATTTAATACTTCCCCAACAAGTTCCGGATCAAGTGCTGATGTTGGCTCATCAAATAACACAACATTTGGATTTACTGCAAGTGCTCTTGCGATTCCGACACGCTGTTGCTGTCCACCTGATAATTTGGATGGATAGAAATCTTTTCGTTCACTCATGCCAACCTTCTCTAAAAGTTCTAATGCAATTTTTTCAGCCTCAGCTTTAGATTTTTTTTGAACGGTTGTAAGCGCTTCCATCACATTTTCTAAAGCAGTTTTATTTTTAAACAGATTATATCCTTGAAATACCATAGAAGAATGCTTACGAAGTTCTATTATATCTTTCTTGCTGTGATGTTCTGCATCTACGGTTACATTTCCAATCGTAATGATTCCTTTTGTCGGAACTGTTAAATAATTCAAACAACGCAGCAGCGTAGACTTGCCTGTTCCTGAAGGTCCTAAAATAGCAATAACCTCATTCTTATTGATTGTAAGATTGATATCTGAAAGTACTTTTGTATTTTCATCAAACTCTTTATATAAATGCTCAATCTTAACAAGCTGTGTCTCTGTTCCCATATCTTTATCTTTCTTATTTTATTTCTGAATTAACTGTGTCATATCTGCATACATCCATTTTTCAGTAATCTTTGCAATTGTACCATCATCAAGCATTTCCTGAAGGACTTTATCAAGCTCTTTTGTAAGTTCTTCTCCCTTATCTGTTTTTGGAAGGAAGTATGCTACATTATTTGCCATAAGATTTTCTTCAAAAAATCTAAAATCTGCCTTTTCATTATTGTGTGAAAATGCATTAACATTTGTTGTTGTATTTGCATATGCATCAATTCTTTCTAACATTAAGTCATTCATACCTACAGCACTGTCTTCATAAAGTTTTACTGTATATCCTTTTTCATCTGCCATATCTTCAATAATTGTCTGTGCTGCTTGACCGTTTGTAATACCTATTGTCTTTCCAGCTAAATCGTCTAAAGTTTTATACTCTGAATTACTATTTACAATAACACACTGTGCATCTCCATAATATGGAATTGTAGCATTATACTTATCTGTACGTTCCTGTTTAACAGCAAAGCAGTTTGCAGCAACATCTGCACGTCCTGTATCCAATTCTCCCCAGATTGCATCAAATGCTGCCTGTTTTACTTCTACTTCCCAACCAGTACGTTTTTCAATCTCATCCCACATTTCTGCATCGATTCCAGTCCATTTCCCATCATCACTCATAAGACTGTATGGTTCTCCTGTTCCAGCTGTTGCCACAACTACTTTTTTAGTTTCTTCTTTATTGTCAGAAGAATTCTCTGTTGTTTCTGTTTTTGCAGAATCTTTTTTTGACTCATCTGAATTTCCACATCCTATTAAAGATGTCACTACCATTGCTGAAACTAATAATAATGCTAATACACGTTTTTTCATAATTACTTTTCTCCTCTTTTTATCTTGTTTTTTTATCTTAATGGTTTCCCTTTAAGAATCATTATTAATACATATTGGCACATTTTTTTTCCAATACTTTATGTATAAAGCCAAGTAATAAAATAATAATCCAGTACACGAGCATTACTGCTGCATAAATCTCAAAATATCTAAATGTTCTCGCACCTTCAATCTTCGCAGCTCCCATAATATCCGGAACTCCTAACATGAATGCTAGAGATGTCATTTTAATCAAATTAATAATATCATTGAATAATGGCGGCAATGCAATACGTACGGCCTGCGGAATAATAATTCTTGTAATCAATTGAAAGTTTGTCATTCCCAATGAATATGCCGCTTCTTTTTGTCCTTCATCCACAGAAAGCAAAGCTCCTCGAATACTTTCTGACATAAAAGCTCCCATATTCAAACTCATAACTACTGCAACAGCAATAAGAGGTGTCATATTTCTTACAAATGCACTATAAAGTGCAACCCCGTAATAGAAGAAATATAACTGCGCTACAACCGGTGTTCCCCGCATGATAGAAACATACAATCTCGTAAATTGATAAAATACCGGCACTTTGTAATACCCGATAATAGCTATAATTACTCCAACAATTAAAGCAAATACAGTAGCTGCAATTGTCAGTTGAAATGTAATATTTACTTTACTGGCAATTATCGGGAGTACTTCCATAAAATAACTTACTTTAAACATTTTCTTTCTCCCTGTTCTCATGAATAGATACAGTTTTATTCTAAGCAAAAAAAAATAAATTGCATCGTCATTTCTCGACAAATGCAATTTATTTTTTTGTCATCTTCGCATATTTTCTATAAATCTTTTTAATTTATAGATTTTCTCAATCTCTTTCTAACCGTCACAATCATTGTCATAAAACATGCAGTTCCTCCTACAAAATTGGATATCGGTTCTGCCAGGAACACTCCCATCACACCAAGACCGCCAATATACGGAAGCAACAATGTCAACGGCACAACGATAATTACTTTTCTAAAAATAGAAAAAAATACTGCATGCCTGGAAAATCCAAGGGCAACAAAGGTTGATTGCCCTGCAAACTGCAAAGCCATCATAAAAATTCCAAAAAAATATACCTTCATCGCCGGGACTCCGGCTTCAAGCAAAGCTCGCTCACTGCTGAACATCTTTATAAAAAATTCCGGGAAAAAGTCCACCAGAACCCACGCTCCAAGTGTAATCACAATACACACGACTGACATAAAACGGATCGCTTCTTTTACACGATCATATTTTCCGGCACCGTAGTTGAATCCTATAACCGGCTGCGCTCCGTTTGTAATTCCTGTCACTGGCAAATGTGTAATTTCTCTCACAGAATTTAATACGGTCATAACACCAACATAAATATCTCCGCCGAAACCAGACAGAACTGCGTTACAAACAATCTGTACGATTCCATTTGTTATTGCCATTACAAAACCGGATGTTCCAAGCCCTACAATCTCTTTTAGGAGTTTTAGCTGTACTTTCATTCTTCGGCGTTCCAGTCGAATCAGTACCTTTGAGCCTGTAAGAAAATGAATTACCCATACTGCCGATATTCCCTGCGAGATTACTGTCGCCAGCGCTGCGCCTTTTACCCCCATATGAAATCCAAAGATAAAGATCGGATCTAAAATAATATTGGCAAATGCACCAATCAGAACAGAAAGCATCCCTGTCTTTCCAAATCCCTGTGCATTGATAAAGCTGTTCATACCAAGACTTAGCATCACAAAACCTGTTCCTAACAAGTAGATACTAATATAATCATTTGCATACGGAAATGTGGCGTCACTGGCTCCGAACAAATATAATAGCGGGCGTTTCAGAAGAAATCCGGATACCATAAGTGCTGCTGCCGAAAGAATCAGCATAGAACAGGTTGTTCCCATAATATTTCCGGCACGTTCTTCTTCCTTTCCTCCTCTTGCGATAGAAAATAACGGCGCGCCTCCCATTCCGAATAAATTGGCAAATGCAATCATAATCGTGATCATTGGCAATGTCAGGCCGATTCCCGTGAGAGCCTGTGATGACGCATTCGGAATGTGTCCAATATAGATTCGGTCTACAATGTTATACATAAGATTGATTAACTGGGCCAATGTCATTGGAATTGCAAGATTTAAAATATTTCTGGAGACTTTTCCTGTTCCGAAATCATGTTTCTGTTCCATTCTATCACCTGATTCTCTGTTTTATTTTGCCTTTATTCTGAACAATCTTGAAAAGTAATCTCCCTGCTGTTCTCTTAAAATCTCATGAAGCCCGGAAGAAAAATCTGATACGCTTAATCCCACATTCAATAATTCATCTCCGTAATGAAGGTGTTCTTCTGTCTTTTCTCCAAAACTTCCATATTCCGTAATTTCATACCTCTGTTCCGGAAGAAGTCCTTCCAGCTGAATCCTCTGAAAACTTCCCTGCGGCGGCTGCAGTACACGGAAATATGCAACAAGCGCTTCTTTCCGGTCTTTTGAAACAACCATCCATGCAGAAGAGCTGTCATTCGATGAAAGCTGTTCAAATGGGCTTTTTAGGCGGTAGAACCATCCTTTCTGAATCAGTTCCCGATATTCTTTCATAAATGCTACCTGGCGTTTCATTTCTTCCAGTTCTTCTTCCGGAAGTTTTGTAATATCAAGCTCATAGCCAAATGTTCCAAAATATGCCACCTTTGCTCTTGTATCCAACGGGGTGTCCCTAAAAACCTGATGATTTGGCGATGCAGATACATGGCTTCCGATACTGCTTAACGGATATACCATTGATGTTCCGTACTGAATCTTAATACGCTCTACTGCATCCGTATCATCTGATGCCCATGCCTGAGGTGCATAGTAAAGCATCCCCGGATCAAATCTGGCTCCTCCGCTGGAACAGGATTCAAATAAAATGTGCGGAAACTCCTGAATCAATCTTTCATACAGCTCGTATACACCGAGAATATATTTATGCCGCACCTTTCCCTGATAAATACTGTCATTGCCATTGGAAAATACTTCCGAAAAAGAACGGTTCATATCCCATTTTACATAAGATACCGGAGCTGATCCGAGAATTTCTCTCATCTGCTGATGAATATAATCTATGACTTCTTTTTTTGAAAAATCAAGTACATACTGATTTCTGCAATGACAATAATTTCTTCTCAGATCTACAAGGAGCCAGTCCGGATGTGCCCGGAACAAATCACTGTCCTTATTTGTCATCTCAGGCTCAAACCACAGACCAAATTTCATTCCCATTGCCTCAATCTTCTCTGCCAGTCCTTTAATTCCTCCCGGAAGCTTTTCTTTATTAACATACCAGTCGCCGAGAGAACAGTTATCTGTATTTCTTTTTCCAAACCATCCGTCATCTAACACAAACATCTCAATCCCGATCTTCTTCGCCTGACTTGCCAGCTGCAAAATCTTTTCTTCATCAAACTGAAAATAAGTGGCTTCCCAGTTATTAATAAGAATCGGTCGCACCCGGTCTCTCCACTGACCTCTTGCCAGTCTTGTACGATACAGTTCATGAAATGTCTGACTCATCCCATTTAATCCACTTCCGGAATATACCATAACAAGCTCCGGTGTCTGGAAACATTCTCCTTCTTCTAATTTCCAGCGAAATTCATTCGGATGAATTCCAAGTACAACTCTTGTTACGTTAAAATTATCAACTTCTGCCTGTGCCAGAAAATCGCCACTATATACAAGGCTAAATCCGATGGCTTCGCCTGCACGTTCCGTTGTCTCTCGTCGTTTCAACGCCAAAAACGGATTAAACTGATGACTGCTTCCGCCTCTCATGCTGTAGATACCCTGTGTTCCATAATTCAGCTCTCTCGTCTGAACATGTCGTTCTCTTGACCATGCCCCGGCAAGTTCAATCATTTCATATTCTTTGTCCGGAAGATCAAGACAGCCACTCATCGCATTTAAAATTGTAATTCCTTCCTGATTATCGCATACGAATTTTACATGTTTTGTGATAACCGGATATACTTCAAAAATGGTATATGACAGAATGATTTTTGTTTTAAGCAGCTTATCTTCCAGTACCACTTCAAGTGTTGCTGCTTCTGAATCCGTTTCTGTATACACAGCCGGCAATCCTTCTAACTTCTTCTTGCCCGCAAAAATCACATGCTCTTTATACTGAAAATCAACAGTTCTGCTCCCATTTTTCTGTTCCAGCTCAAATGCCGGATATCTCATATCTCCTGAACCATACGATGGATATTCCTGTTTTAAGTGCTCCAGAGAAAATCTGTAATTTCCTTCAAAACAATTCGGAGTCATATCTCTTCCTGCATATTCAATTAAGTATCCAAAATCATCGCAATCCGTAATTTTCTTGCCATAATAGATATGTCCTAACTGTCCATTTTTCATTACTTTAAAAATATAACTGATACTCTGATTGTACAAATGAAATTCTTTTGACTGTTCATGAAAGATAATTGGCATAATACTTCCTCCTCAGGATATTTCTGTAATTATTTTTTATTATAACAGATTTTTTCGAACTGAAAAAAGCCTTCTGAAAAATTCTGCATAAATTTTTCAGAAGACTTTTGATTACAGAAAATTATTTTATCTCTTATTCTTCTGTTTCTTGTTCCTCTTCAGACTGTTCTTCTGTTTCTCTTACTTTTGCGATACTTGCTACCTTGTCATCACCTGACAGATTGATCAGTTTGACACCGGATGTAATTCGTCCAAGAACAGATATGCCGCTGCATTCCATACGGATAATAATTCCCTCTGTATTAATGATCATGATCTCGTTGTCCTGATCTACTGCTTTTACGCCTACGACATTTCCTGTCTTTTCAGTAATCTTATAACATTTTACGCCTTTACCGCCTCGATTTTGTTTTGTAAATTCTTCTAGTTTTGTGAGTTTACCCATACCTTTTTCAGATACGATCAGAAGGTAATCTCCCTGTATATCAAGCTGCATTCCAACGATTTCATCCCGATCGCCGAGATTCATACCGCGAACCCCCATTGAAGTCCTTCCGGTCGGTCTTACATCGCTTTCATTAAAGCGGATACACTGTCCATATTTTGTCACAAGAATAATATCTCGCTCATTATCTGTTGCCTTTACTTCGATCAATTCATCATCTTCTCTGAGGGTAATTGCTGCCAGTCCGGTCTTTCTTACATTTGCATAATCCTGAATCGGAGTTTTCTTTACAAGACCTTTCTTTGTAGCCATAAACAGATAATGTCCTTCTTCGTATTCCTCAATCGGAATGACAGCGGTGATTTTCTCACCTGGCATCATCTGCAGCAGGTTAATGATTGCTGTTCCTCTTGCCGTTCTGCTTGCCTCCGGAATCTCATAACCTTTCATGCGGTACACCCGTCCTGTATTCGTAAAGAACATAAGATAATGATGTGTAGAAGTCATAAACAGTTCTTCTACATAATCTTCGTCCAGTGTCTGCATTCCTTTAATGCCCTTACCTCCCCGGTTCTGGCTCTTGAATGCATCTACAGACATTCTCTTAATATATCCTAATTTTGTCATTGTGATAACAACATTCTGTTCCGGAATCAGATCCTCCATAGAAATATCAAACTCATCAAAACCAATCGATGTTCTTCTGTCATCACCATATTTATCACGGATTACAATAATTTCTTCCTTGATTACTCCAAGAAGCAATTTTCTGTCTGCAAGAATCGCTTTTAACTCGCCGATTCGTTTCATCAGTTCTGCATACTCTGCTTCTAGTTTCTCTCGTTCCAGACCTGTCAGCGTACGCAGGCGCATTTCTACAATCGCCTGTGCCTGTGCCTCAGACAATTCAAAACGTTTGATCAATTCTGCCTTTGCAATCTGTACGTTTTTGGAACCGCGGATAATTGTGATTACTTCATCAATATTATCAAGTGCGATCAACAAGCCCTGTAAAATATGAGCCCGCTCTTCTGCACGATTTAATTCATATTTCGTTCTTCTTGTGACAACCTCTTCCTGATGCTTCAGATAGAGATTCAGCATATCGAGAATATTAAGCACCTTTGGTTCATTTCCAACAAGCGCCAGCATAATTACACCAAAGGTATCCTGCATCTGCGTATGCTTATATAACTGATTTAGAATTACATTTGCATTGACATCTCTTCTAAGCTCAATACAGATACGCATACCTTCACGGTTCGACTGATCACTCAGATCTGTAATTCCATCGATTTTCTTGTCACGCACAAGTTCTGCTATTTTTTCAATCAGGCGTGCTTTATTTACCATATACGGCAATTCTGTGACAACAATACGGCTCTTGCCATTTTGCATCGGTTCAATGTCTGTTACTGCACGCACACGAATCTTACCTCTTCCGGTACGATAAGCTTCCTCTATGCCTCTTGTTCCAAGAATCGTTGCTCCTGTCGGAAAATCAGGTCCTTTAATAATCTTTAGTATATCTTCAATTGTCGTTGTTCCATTATCATCGATCTGATCATCAATAATCTTCACCACTGCATCAATTACTTCGCGAAGATTGTGCGGTGGAATATTCGTCGCCATACCAACTGCAATTCCGGATGTTCCATTGACAAGAAGATTTGGAAATCTTGCCGGAAGCACGGTTGGCTCTTTTTCTGTCTCATCAAAGTTTGGAGCAAAATCTACAGTATTTTTATTAATATCTGCTGTCAGCTCCATGGAAATCTTACTGAGTCTTGCCTCTGTATATCGCATGGCAGCAGCTCCGTCCCCATCGACAGAACCGAAGTTTCCATGTCCGTCTACAAGCGGATATCTTGTAGACCACTCCTGAGCCATATTTACAAGTGCACCATAGATCGAGCTGTCTCCATGCGGATGATATTTACCCATTGTATCACCGACAATACGCGCACATTTACGATGCGGTTTGTCCGGACCGTTATTCAGTTCGATCATTGAATACAAAATTCTTCTCTGTACCGGTTTCAGACCGTCCCTTACATCCGGAAGCGCCCGGGATGCAATAACACTCATGGCGTAATCAATATACGATTTCTCCATTGTCTTTTGCAGGTCTACTTCGTGGACTTTATCAAAAATGTTGTCTTCCATGTCTTACTCTCCTTCTCATCCACAGATTAAATATCAAGATTCTCTACAAATCTTGCATTTTCTTCAATAAATTCACGTCTTGGCTCTACCTTATCTCCCATTAATGTGGTAAATGTCAGGTCAAGTTCCGAAGATGTTTCATCATCCATTACAACACGTTTCAAGATTCGATGCTGCGGATCCATCGTTGTATCCCAAAGCTGTTCTGCATCCATTTCTCCAAGACCTTTATAACGCTGAATCTTATTATTCTGATCACGTCCAACTTCTGAAAGAATCTTATCCAGTTCTGCATCACTGTATGCATACCAGACTTTTTTATTCTTCTCAAGCTTATATAACGGCGGCTGTGCAAGATATACATATCCCTGTTTGATCAGCTCCGGCATAAAACGATACAAAAATGTTAATAGCAATGTGCTAATATGTGCTCCATCGACATCGGCATCTGTCATAATGATAATCTTGTGATATCGAAGCTTTGAAATATCAAAATCATCATGAATTCCTGTACCAAACGCAGTAATCATTGCTTTAATCTCAGCATTGGCATATATTTTATCCAGTCTTGCTTTTTCTACATTCAGGATTTTTCCGCGAAGCGGCAGGATTGCCTGAGTCGCACGATCACGGGCTGTCTTTGCAGAACCGCCGGCAGAATCTCCCTCTACGATATAGATCTCACAATTTGCCGGATTCTTATCCGAACAGTCTGCAAGTTTTCCCGGAAGTGACATTCCTTCCAGTGCAGATTTTCTTCTTGTCAGATCTCTCGCTTTCCTTGCGGCTTCCCTTGCACGCTGTGCCATAACAGATTTTTCAACGATCATTTTTCCGACAGACGGATTCTGTTCAAGGAAAATTTCCAACTGTGATGCAACAACGCTCATAACAGCTCCGCGCGCTTCGCTGTTTCCAAGCTTTTGTTTTGTCTGCCCTTCAAACTGCGGATCTTCAATCTTAACACTGACAATTGCAGTTAAACCTTCTCTGATATCTTCTCCTGATAAATCCGGTTCATTATCTTTTAATAATTTATTTTTTCTTGCATAATCATTAAATGTCTTTGTCAGCGCAGTACGAAAGCCCGCAATATGAGTTCCGCCTTCCGGTGTTGTGATATTATTAACGAATCCATATGTATTTTCTGTAAATGAATCATTATGCTGCAGAGCAACTTCTACTGCAACCCCGTCTTTCAGACCTTCGCAATAAATAATTGTCTCATATAATGGTGTCTTGCTTTTATTCAGATATGCAACAAATTCCTTAATACCGCCTTCATAGTGGAATATATGCTCTCTTACTTCTTCTCCTCTGTAATCGTGCAGAACAATTCTAAGACCTTTCGTTAAAAATGCAGTTTCCCTGAGCCGCTGCTTCAAAATATCGTAATCATATACGGTTTCTTCAAATATCTCTCCGTCCGGAAGAAATGTTACTTTTGTTCCGGTCTTTTCCATATCGCATTCGCCGATCACTTCCAGTTTCTTGACTACTTTGCCCCGCTCATAACGCTGCATATAAACTTTGCCGCCGCTGCAGATTTCTACTTCTAGCCACACAGACAGCGCATTTACAACAGACGCGCCTACACCATGCAGACCTCCGGATACTTTGTATCCTCCACCGCCGAATTTACCTCCTGCATGCAGAACAGTAAATACAACCTCTACTGCCGGAAGCCCTGTTTTGTGATTGATTCCAACTGGAATTCCACGCCCATTATCAATAACTGTAATAGAATTGTCCTGATTGATCGCCACATCTATCGTATCACAATAGCCTGCCAGTGCCTCATCAACTGCATTATCTACGATTTCGTACACGAGATGATGAAGTCCTCTCGATGACGTACTTCCTATGTACATTCCAGGTCTTTTTCTTACCGCTTCCAGTCCTTCTAATATCTGGATCTGGTCGGCGCCGTATTCTGTACTTACTGTACTACCCATTTTAATTCCTCCTAATTTTCTCCAGTGACTTCACCGTCTTTTACGTGAAACACTTTATTCATTGAAAATCTGTGATTAACAAATTCATCCAGACCGGTACAAGTCACAAGCGTCTGCACCCCCTGAATACTGTCCAACAGATAATTCTGCCTATGTTTGTCAAGCTCAGATAATACATCATCAAGCAAAAGAACAGGTGTATCATGAAGCACCTGTTTCACAAGTTCAATTTCTGATAATTTTAATGACAATGCTGCCGTTCTCTGCTGTCCCTGTGATCCAAACTTGCGTATATCAAGATCATCTGCAAGAAAACAGATGTCATCCCGATGCGGTCCTGTTGAAGTACTCCTCATCCGGATATCCCTTTCCCTGTTCTTTCTGACAGCTTCTTCCAGAGACAGACTTCCGCAGCCAGGTTCATAAGAAAGAACCAGATTTTCCCGTTCTCCGGTAAGTTTTTGATGAATTGTTCCGACAATCTCATTTACTTCCCGCACAAACTTCCGTCTCCGTTCCATAATCCGTTCGCCATAATCAATCAGCTGCATATCCCATACTTCCAGCGTATCATATAGATCTCTTCTGTCAGGAATCTCTTTCAGCAACTTATTTCGCTGATTTACGATTCGATTATAACTGGACAGATTACTTAAATATATCTTATCGAGCAGAGACAGCTCCATATCCATAAATCTTCGCCGTTCTGCCGGTCCATTTTTAATAATATTCAGATCTTCCGGTGAAAAAAAGACAAGATGAATCATTCCGAACAGCTCACTTGCCTTGCGAATCGGAATTTTATCAATGGCAATTCCCTTTGGGCTGTTCTTCTTTAAATGTACATCTATCTGGTAAGGAACTCCGTCCTTTTCTACCAAAATTTCAATATGAGATTCCTCTTTTCCAAACTGAATCATATCTCTGTCTTTCGTACCTCTGTGGGATTTTGTTGTCCCACAGAGATAGACTGCTTCAAGAATATTGGTTTTTCCCTGGGCATTATCACCATAAAAGATATTTGTTGCATGATTAAAATCAAGTGTCAACAAATGATAATTTCGGAAATTTTTTAACTTTAATGATTTCAGAATCATATGTCTACCAACTATCTGATAATTTTTACTTCTTCATTCTCAAAGAAAATGATGTCTCCCTCATGCAGCTTTTTCCCGCGGCGGGTTTCTACTTCACCATTTACTTTTACTTCTCCGTTCTGGATCACGATTTTCGCATCTACTCCGGATTCTACAAGACCAGCCAGTTTCATTGCCTGACCAAGTTTAATAAACTCATCTCTAATTGTAATTTCCTGCATCTTTTTCCTCTCCGACTATACTCCGGCATTAAAGTTGACCGGTAAAATTAAATAAATATAAGTTTCATTTTCATCTTTGATGAAGCAAGGTGCTTTTGGATTCATCAAAAACAAATTCACTTCTTCATCATCAATCACGCGAAGTGCATCGATCAAAAATTTAGGATTAAATCCAATCAGCAGATCTTTTCCTTCTTTTTCAATCATAATTTCTTCATCCATCGAACCAATCTGAGACTGAATCTTCAGCTGCATTGTTTCATCACCAATATTGATGATGATTGGTTTCTTATCTCCTTCTTTTACCAATAATGTTGCACGGTCAATACAGTTTAACAGTTCTTTTTTATTAATTTTTACTTTTGTTTCGTAATCATTAGACAACATTTGGTCGATGCGGAAATATTCCCCTTCGATGAGTCGGGAAACAACAACCGTATTATCAAATTCAAATACAATATGATTCTTTGTAAAATATAAGTTGACATCATTTTCCGTTTCACCGGATAAAATCTTACTCACTTCGATTAAAGTTTTGCCTGGAACAACAACTTTTGTATCTGGATAGCTTTCTTTCAATGCGATTTTGCGAATCGCAATACGATGTCCGTCCAGGGAAACAACTTTTAGCTGATTATCATGGATTTCAAATAATTCTCCAGTCATCAATTTATTACTATCATTGTCTGCAATAGAAAAAATTGTCTGGCGGATCACTTCTTTTAAAGTAAATTGAGATAAAGTGACTGCCTGTTCTTTCTCAATATAAGGTAAATAGGAAAATTCATCTCCCGGTTTGCCGGAAATGTTGAATTTAGCTTTTTCGCAAGTAATTAATGTCTGCAAATTAGAATTTGTTTCAATTGTAATAGTATTATCCGGTAATTTTCTTACAATATCAGAAAAAATTCGTGCATCAATTGCAATTAAACCTTTCTCGAAGATATCTCCTTCAATAATTGTTTCAATTCCGAGTTCCATATCATTAGCTGTTAATTTAATGATGTCTGTTGTTGCATCAATTAAGATACATTCGAGGATCGGCATTGTTGTTTTAGAAGGTACTGCTTTGGAAACAATGCTGACACCTTTTACCAGATTTGATTTGGTGCAAACGATTTTCATGTGAATAACTCCTTTCTGGGTGTGCGAATATATAAATATATAAAAGTTGTCCGCAGTAACCGCCGTAGGGGGTGTTGATATGTGGATAACCCTCGTGAGCCGTGTAAATACGCAACTTTTTCGGTCTAAAAACTCTGTGGAAAAGAAAATGATGACATGTGAACGCCCTTTGGATAAAAAAATCCGAAAAAAAGGCCTTCAAGGTGTATCAACAGTCTGTTCACAGCTTGTCCACAAGATATGCTCAAAGTTATCCCCATATGGTGTGAATAACTTTAGGATAACTTGAAGTATATTTAAACAGGATTAATTTTCTTTTTAATAATATTAACAGTGTTACTTAATGTTTCGTCTGTCTTTAAATCAGCCGCAATTTTGTCTACGCCGTGGCTGATTGTTGAGTGGTCGCGGCCGCCCAGGATAATCCCGATGGATTTTAGCGGCGTATCGGTAATTGTGCGGATCAGATACATGGCAATCTGTCTTGGAATTGCGATGTCAGCGCTTCTCTTGCCGCTCTTTAAGTCAGCGATTGAAATATCAAAGTGTTCAGAAATTACATCCAGGATAGATTCCGGTGTAATCTGACGGTTCTCATCCGGTGAAATAATGTCTTTTAAAGCTTCGGCAGCCAGATTAATGTCAATAATAATGCTGCGGCCACCGGTCTGATTCAGCTTATAAAGTGCGATCAGTTTATTTAAAGAGCCTTCCAGTTCACGGATGTTTGATTTCACGTTAGATGCAATGTATTGTAGTACGTCATTAGGAATATGATATTTCTCAAGACCGTCAATTTCGATTTTTTTCTGTAAAATCGCCATTCTTGTCTCATAATCCGGTGATGAAATGTCAGCGATCAGGCCCCACTCAAAGCGTGTACGGAGTCTGGCTTCTAATGTTTCAATATCTTTCGGTGGTTTATCACTGGAGATAATGATCTGTTTGCCGGATACATGAAGATGATTAAACGTATGGAAGAATTCCTCCTGTGTACTTTCTTTTCCTATAATAAACTGGACGTCGTCAATTAAGAGAACATCATTTGTACGATATTTTTCACGAAAAGCGGCCATGGCAGATTCATTGCCGGTACGTCCGCTCTTGATGGCGTCGATCAGCTCATTCGTAAATGTTTCACTTGTAACATAAAGCACTTTTTTAGACGGATCATGTTCCAGAATAAAGTGTGCAATGGAATGCATCAAATGAGTTTTGCCAAGTCCAACACCTCCATATAAAAAGAGAGGGTTATAAACAGCACCCGGAGATTCGGCCACAGCAAGGGAAGCCGCATGCGCAAAATTGTTGTTGCCTCCGACTACGAATGTGTCAAATGTGTACTTAGGGTTAAGGTTTGCCTTCTCACTAAGATATTTGGAACGTTTTTTCTGTTCCGTTGTTTCTTTGATTTCTTTTTTCATCTCATCAAGTTCCGAGTAATCATTTTCGGAAATAAATTTGATGTCAAACTCTGTACCGGTTACTTCTGCAATGCAGACTCGAAGCGGGAGCAAGTACTTATTTTTAATATGCTCGACGCTTGCCTTTAAATTGACTGACAAAAATACTGTATTATCGATAACGTCATACACTTTTAGTGGGAGAATCCACGTTTCATATGAAATATTTGATAAACAGTATTCAAAACGCAGCTTTTGTATTATTTCTGTCCATTTTTCTTCTACTATGTTCATCATCCAAACTCCTACATATACTTATACATACTTGATTATATTCTACATCAAAAAAGATGTTAAGGCAATCAAAAATAAATGTGGATAACTTTTTGAACATCTTAAAGTACCGATTTTAAGCCATTCTTTGTTAAAAAAAAGATAATATCCAAAATCTTTCCATATACTTTCCACTAATTATCCCCCAAAAAAAGCAAAGTTATCAACATTTTGTGGATAACATGTGGATAAGGGGATAATATATGGATAACTCTGGGGAAAAGAAAAAAGTGATAGAAAACAAAAGAAAATGTAAGGATTATCTTGACTTTCAGCCGGTTTCAGACTATAATTATGAGCGATGTCTAAAAGAATATATTTATCTTAAATGACAATAATCGTATATAATTTGCAGCAAGTATATTATATAAAATACTTGAATTCAGTAAGGAGGTGGATATCAATGAAAATGACATTCCAACCAAAAAAGAGATCCAGAGCTAAAGTTCATGGTTTCAGAGCAAGAATGAGCACAGCTGGCGGAAGAAAAGTATTAGCAGCCAGAAGAGCAAAAGGAAGAAAACAGTTATCAGCATAGGCCGCATATATGTGGCCTTTTCTTCTATATATAAAGAAGAAAAGGAGAACTTTGAATGAAATTTTCCGAATCACTGAAAAAAAATCACGATTTTCAGTATATATATAAAAAAGGAAAGTCTTTTGCAAACAAATATTTGATTATGTATCAGATGGAGAATAACCTGGGAAAGAACCGGGTGGGAATCTCTGTCAGTAAAAAAGTAGGAAATAGTATTGTCAGACATCGTGTTACACGTCTGATCAGAGAAAGCTACAGACTACAAGAAGGCAGATTCCAATGTGGATTAGATATTATTATTATAGCAAGAGCAGGCGCGAAAGGCAAAACATATCAGGAAATAGAGAGCGCATTACTCCACTTGGGAAAACTTCATAATATTATAGATGATATAAATGGAGATATCAGCAGTGAAAAAAATATTAATCGGAATGATTAAATTTTATCAGAAATATTTATCGGGATTAAAAAGATCGGCCTGTTGCATCTACACACCGACATGTTCTCAGTATGGCATAGAAGCGATTGAGAAATATGGTGCATTCAAAGGCGGTCTTTTGACGTTATGGAGGATTTTGCGCTGTAATCCATTTTCAAAAGGAGGGTATGATCCTGTACCTTAAAAAAAGGTAAAGATGGAGGAGAAAAAATGTCAGGAGTTTTATTAACACAGTCAAATTCATTTATTATTGGACCGATCGCTTGGCTGCTCGGAAAATTAATGAATGGTATTTTTGTTGTGCTTGATACAATCGGTATTCAGAATATCGGTTTATGTATCATTCTTTTTACAATTGTTATTTACACATTGATGCTTCCGCTGACGATCAAACAGCAGAAATTCTCAAAAATGTCAGCAGTAATGAATCCGGAGCTTCAGAAGATTTCAAAGAAATATAAAGGAAAGAAAGATCAGGAATCTATGCTGAAGCAGCAGGAAGAGATGCAGGCGCTTTACATGAAATACGGTGTTTCACCGACAAGCGGTTGTTCCACAATGTTTATTCAGTTTCCGTTGATCATGGGACTTTTCGCAGTAATTCAGAATATTCCGGCGTATGTAAACGGAATTAAAGCAGCATATATGCCGCTTGTAAATAGTATTTTAAGTTCTGATTCTGCATTAAAAGCAATTGAGAAGATCGGAAGCAAAGCGCCGATCAATATTAGTCCGGAACGTTTTGATTATACAAAAGCGAATACGATCGTAGATGTTCTGTACAAATTCCAGAGTGAATCATGGGCAGAACTTGCAGATAAGATTCCAAATATGGCAGATTTAATTACAGATACACAGGGCAGTCTGATTCATTTGAACAGTTTCCTGGGAATCAATATTGCTGAGACACCAATGACTCTGTTCATGGATGCAATTAAGACAGGTGCGATTCTTTCTATCATTCTTGCAGTTGCAATTCCGTTAATTTCCGGATTTACACAGTGGCTGAACATGAAGCTGATGCCGCAGCAGGAGACAGATCCGGACAACCCGGTTGCTTCTTCTATGAAGATGATGAACCTGACAATGCCGATTTTCTCAATGGTAATGTGTTTCACATTCCCTTCAGGTATTGGATTATACTGGATTGCCAGTGCAGTTGTAAGATCTGTGCAGCAGGTAGCGGTAAATAAATATATGGACAAGAAATCTATCGAGTCTATGATTGAAGAGAATCAGAAAAAAGCTGCGAAGAAGCGTGAGAAACAAGGTGTTGCGGCTTCTACATTAAATGAGATGGCTCAAAAGAATGTCCGTAATATTGCAGAGCCGAAGACAGCGCAGATGTCATCGAAAGAGCGTGATGAGAAGCTTCAGCAGGCAGCAGAGAAAAATAAAAATGCAAAACAGGGCAGTCTTGCAGCGAAAGCAAATATGGTTAGAGAATTTAACGAGAGCAATAAAAATAAGTAAATGATAATAGTGACTGGATGGGGGCACGAATTATGAAAGAAATCACAGTATCAGCAAGAACGCTTAGTGATGCGATTACAGAAGCTTTGATCGAGCTTGAAATCACAAGCGATATGTTAGAATATGATGTTATTGAAAAGGGAAGTGAAGGTTTCTTTGGAATCGGCCGCAAGCAGGCTGTAATCAAAGCCCGCAAAAAGGTAGTGGAACCTCCGAAAGAAGAGATTAAAAAAGAAGAGTCGGAAGCGACAGTAAAGGAAAAACCGAAAAAAGAGTTTAAGAAAGAACCAAAAAAAGAATCTCACAAAGAACATAAAGAGCATAAAGAACAAAAAGAGTTCAAAAAGGATGCCGCAAGAGAAGTTCACCGGGAAGTAAAAGAATCAGTTGCTCCGGCAAAGGAAGAGGAAAAAGAACCTGTGAAACTTGCTGAGATTTCAGAAGAGACAAAAACAGCCTGTGTGGATTTCTTAAAAGGGGTCTTTGAGACAATGAACCTGGAAGTTGAGATTGTAACAGAGATCGATGAAGAAGGAGCTCTTGCAATCGAGCTGAAAGGAAAACATATGGGAATCCTGATCGGTAAGAGAGGACAGACACTAGATGCACTTCAGTATTTGACAAACCGTGTTGCTAACAAAAATCAGGAAGAATTTGTACGTGTTAAATTAGATACAGAAAATTACCGTAAGAGAAGAAAAGAAACATTAGAAAATCTTGCGAAGAATATCGCGTCAAAAGTAAAACGTACAAGAAAACCAGTTTCCCTTGAACCAATGAATCCATATGAGAGAAGAATCATTCACTCAGCACTACAGGCAGATCGTTATGTATCTACTCACAGTGAAGGAGAGGAACCGTATAGAAGAGTTGTAGTAACTCCAAATCGTAAGTAATTTAGGAAGAAGACAGTAGGGTATCATACTTTACTGTCTTTTTTTATATTAAGGCAATGGTGTCGTTTGATGGTTGTTCTTGTACAGCTGATAAAAATATAATATAATAAGTTTGCGTTCTTGAAGAAAAAAGGAAAGGGAAGGCTATGTTAAAAAAAGATACAATTGCTGCGATCGCAACAGCAATGTCAAATTCCGGTATTGGAATTGTGCGGATCAGCGGCGAAGATGCATTAGATATTATTACAAAAATATATAGGAGTAAATCCGGAAAATGTCTGGCTGACCAGAAAAGCCATACAATCCACTATGGATATATTGCAGACGGCGAAGAATTTATTGATGAAGTGCTTGTGATGCTAATGAAAGGACCACACAGTTATACGGGTGAAGATACGGTAGAAATCGACTGCCATGGAGGCGTTTTTGTTGTCAAGAGAATCCTCGAAACTGTGATTAAGTATGGTGCAAGACCGGCAGAGCCGGGAGAGTTTACAAAAAGAGCATTCTTAAACGGACGAATTGATCTGTCTCAGGCAGAAGCAGTTATTGATGTCATTGAAGCTCAGAATGAGTACGCACTAAAGAGTTCTGTCAGTCAGCTGAAAGGTTCTGTTCATGAAAAGATTGGAGAAGTCCGCGCGGAAATCCTGTATCATACAGCGTTCATTGAAACTGCGTTAGATGATCCGGAACATATTGATGTAGATGGATATGGAGAAATACTTCGGGGAATTGTGGAGAAACTTCTTGAAGAACTTCAGAAGCTGATAGATTCTGCGGATAACGGCCGTATTATGAAGGAAGGAATCCGTACGGTTATTGTCGGTAAGCCAAATGCAGGAAAATCTTCTCTGTTAAATGTACTTGTGGGGGAAGAACGGGCTATCGTAACAGATATTGAAGGAACAACAAGAGATATTCTTGAAGAACATATTAACCTTCACGGAGTAAGCCTGAATATTATTGATACAGCAGGGATTCGCGATACAAAAGATGTTGTGGAAAAGATCGGGGTTGACCGCGCTAAATCACAGATGAATGACGCGGATCTTATCATCTATGTAGTAGATGTTTCCCGGCCGCTTGATGAAAATGACAGTGAGATCATGCAGATGATCGCGGATAAGCAGGCAATTGTGTTGTTAAATAAAACAGATTTGGAATCAGTTGTAACGGAAGAAGAGCTGAAGAATCAGCTTCAAAAACCGATGATCCAAATCTCTGCAAAGGAAGAAACCGGAATCAGAGAGCTTGAACAGGTTCTGAAAGAGATGTTCTTCCAGGGAGATATTTCTTTTAATAATGAAGTTTATATTACAAATGTCCGGCATAAGACAGCGCTTCTGGATGCTCGGGAAAGTCTGAAAAAAGTACTTCAAAGTATAGAAAATCAGATGCCGGAAGATTTTTATTCCATTGATCTAATGGATGCTTATGAGGCGCTTGGAAGTATTACCGGAGAAACGATAGGAGAAGATTTAGTTAATGAAATATTCAGTAAATTCTGTATGGGAAAATAAAGATCCATACGATGTTGTAGTAATTGGTGCAGGACATGCAGGATGTGAGGCGGCATTGGCATCTGCAAGGCTTGGTCTGCGCACGATTGTATTTACCGTCAGCGTAGAAAGTATTGCGTTAATGCCGTGTAATCCGAATATCGGCGGAAGTTCAAAAGGTCATCTTGTAAAGGAAGTGGATGCTCTGGGCGGTGAAATGGGAAAAGTCATCGACCGGACATTTATCCAGTCCAAAATGCTGAACAAATCCAAAGGTCCGGCAGTACATTCACTGCGTGCGCAGGCAGATAAGGCAGAATATACAAAGGAAATGCGTCTTGTACTGGAAAATCAGGAAAACCTGGAAGTAAAACAGGCAGAAATAGTAGATATTCTGACAGAAGATGGGAAAATAACAGGAGTACAGACATATTCAGGATGTATATATCGCTGTAAGGCTGTAATTCTCTGTACAGGGACATATTTGAAAGCAAGGTGTATTTATGGCAACGTCAGCAGCGAAACAGGCCCTAACGGGCTTCAGGCGGCTAATTACCTGACAGAGACATTAAAGCGGCTTGGAATTACCATGTACCGCTTTAAAACAGGTACACCTGCAAGAATTGACCGAAGGTCAGTTGATTTTAGCAAGATGGAAGAACAGTTTGGAGATGAGCGGGTCGTTCCGTTTTCATTTACAACAAACCGAGAAGATGTACAGATTGACCAGGTATCATGCTGGCTTACTTATACAAATGAAAAGACACATGAAATCATTCGGAACAATCTGGATCGTTCACCGCTATTCTCAGGTATGATTGAAGGAACCGGGCCACGGTATTGTCCGTCTATAGAAGACAAAGTAGTGAAATTTTCCGATAAAGACAGACATCAGGTATTTATTGAGCCGGAAGGATTGTATACAAATGAGATGTATGTGGGAGGAATGTCCAGTTCTCTTCCGGAAGATGTACAGTATGAGATGTACCGCAGCGTGGCAGGCCTTGAACATGTAAAGATTGTGAGAAATGCCTATGCGATTGAATACGATTGTATCGATGCAAGACAGTTGGATGCCACGTTGGAATTCAAAGATATCAGCGGACTTTACAGCGCCGGACAATTCAATGGAAGTTCCGGATATGAAGAAGCGGCTGCTCAGGGGATTGTTGCCGGAATTAACGCAGCTTTAAAGATTCTCGGCCGTGAACAGATTGTCATTGACCGTTCACAGGGGTATATTGGCGTATTGATCGATGATCTTGTAACAAAAGAAAGCCATGAGCCATATCGAATGATGACATCCAGAGCAGAATACAGACTCCTTCTTCGACAGGATAATGCAGATCAGCGGCTGACGAAGATTGGTTATGAAGTCGGATTGATTTCTGAAGAGAGATATCAACATCTTTTGGAGAAAGAACAGCAGATTTGTGGAGAAGTAGAGCGTTTGGAGCATGCGCATGTGGGTAACTCTGAACCTGTGCAGAGACTTCTGGCGCAGTATGGAAGTACACCTCTTACGTCAGGAACTTCTCTGGCAGAATTGATTCGCCGCCCGGAATTGTCGTATGAAGCGATAGAACCAATCGATAGTACACGTCCGGGAAAATTCAGCGAAGAAGTGGAAGAACAGGTAAATATAAATATTAAGTATGACGGTTATATCCGGCGTCAGGCGAAACAGGTAGAACAGTTTAAAAAACTGGAGAAAAAGAAAATACCGGAAAATATTAATTATGATGATGTAAAAAGTTTGAGAATTGAAGCAGTACAGAAGTTAAAGGCATTCCGACCGCGTTCTATCGGGCAGGCATCCCGGATTTCCGGTGTTTCTCCGGCGGATATTTCAGTGCTTCTTGTTTATCTTGGAGGGAAATAAAATGAGTCAGTTATTTGATGAAAAGCTTCAGGAGCTTAATCTTGTATTGACAAAACAGCAGAAGCAGCAGTTTGATAAGTTTTATGAACTGTTGGTAGAATGGAATAAAGTAATGAATCTAACAGGGATTACAGAGTATGAAGAAGTAAATGAAAAACATTTCATAGATAGTCTTGCTGTTGTAAAAGCCGCAGATTTAAGTAAAATAAATACAGTCATCGATATCGGAACAGGAGCCGGATTTCCTGGAATTCCGTTGAAAATTGCATTTCCTCACTTAAAGATTACATTACTTGATTCTTTGAATAAGCGAATTAAGTTTCTTGATGAAGTAATCCGGGAATTAGGGCTGCAGGAGATTAAAACAATTCATGGCAGGGCAGAAGATTTTGCAAAACAGAAAGAATATCGCGAGCAATATGATCTTTGTGTATCCAGAGCTGTTGCGAATTTAGCAACACTCAGTGAATATTGTATTCCATATACAAAGGTTGGAGGACAGTTTATTTCTTATAAATCAGGTGAAATTCAAGAAGAAATTGATGCATCCAGAAAAGCTGTATCGATTCTTGGAGGAACAGTAGCGGATGTCGTGAAATTTCAGCTTCCGGGAAGCGATATTGGAAGATCATTTGTAGTTATAAAAAAAGAAAAAGCTACAGCAAAAAAATATCCTAGAAAAGCGGGGCTTCCGGCAAAAGAACCGCTAAAATAATTCATAAAGGAATTCATAAAGAAAAAGATAATCAGAAAGCGAAGTCAGCTGCTAGAGATGCAGCATGGCTTCGCTTTTTGATTTTATTCAGAATTTTGTTCAGAGAATCTATCATAGAATTTCTGACAATGCTATTTTTCTGATAGTGTATACTCTTTGTAAATATCACCGGTTTCAAGAGATTTCCAGAGAAAATGTCCATCTTTCAATGTCATATAGCTTGGCAGGCTGTCTTCTTTTGGGAGAGAAGTAGAGCCTGGATTCATATAAATACAGTGTTCTGTAGCTTCTAAAGCAGGTACATGGGTATGACCGTGAAGAAGAATATCTTTTGGTCCAATTTTTGGTAAGTCTGCCAGATTATAAAGATGACCATGTGTGATAAAAATCATCGTCCCCTGCTCACATAAAAGTGCATAATCTGCCAATACCGGGAAATCTAAAACCATTTGATCTACCTCTGCCTCACAGTTTCCACGGACACAAAAAATCTTATCTTTAACAGAATTCAGCATTTCTGTAACTGCTTTCGGGTTATATTCCTTTGGAAGATCATTTCTTGGACCGTGATAAAGAATATCACCAAGTAAAATAATCTTATCGGCAGCTTCCTTTTCAAATTGTTCTAATACTTTTCGACAGTAGTAAGCAGAACCATGGATATCTGATGCAATTAAATATTTCATGTTATTAATCTCCTGTGATTTCAATAAATTAGTATGTGTGTTTTAATAAATTGTATTTGCTGTATCAGCTGCGATGTTAGAGACACTGCCTGCAGTGCTGGTTGAAATATCGTCTGGGATACTATCAATAGCATCATCAAAAAAGACAGCAATTTGTTCTAAAACTTCCAGTGGAACTTCCAGATGTGGAAGCTCTTTTGCTTTATCTATATCAAAAGATTCAATAGAAGGTGCAAGGTGTTTGTACTGTTCAGCAACTATTTTATTATCTGGTGTACCGATACCGGATAAAATAAAGATACTATTATTTAGTTCTTTTAATGCGGTAGTAATATTAGCTTTAGTATAGTTACCGCGTAAGCTTGCATATAAATATTTTCCGTGACAGCTGTCAAGATGAGCAGTTTCATAGTACGTTTTTAAATAGGAATCCTCTGCTTTGCTTGGACTATAGAAATAATTCATAAAGAAATCAGATTCAATTTCACGACGGGAAACAAGTATATTGTACAGTAATGTACCCAAAATAGGAACAGAAATAAGGAATTTCTGTATTTTGGCTTTTTTTGTCGGAACTTGCGATAACTCCTGAAGTGAAAGAGGATTGATCATTATAATTCGATCAATAATAGAATCATCATTTCTGCAAGCCATTGTCACAAAAGAAGAGGATTCTCCAGAAGAGATAATATCTGTTTTTTCTCCAATGACATTTTTAATAAAATCAGTAATTAATTGGACGTATAAAAAATTAGTATAAGTTACATCAGGTTTATCGGAGCGTCCGCAGCCAAGTAAATCAATAGTATAAACAGTGTATTTCTTTGCAAGCTGATTTTCGATGCGATGCCACTCGTATCCAGAGGAAGACGGATTTAAGTCATGAATAAGAAGAAGTGGTTTTCCGTCTCCTTTCTTTGTGTAAAAAATGTTTCCAAATTTCCATTCATAGGTTCTGCCATCAGTAGTTTTTAAGAGATTATCTACAGTGGCAAGAAAATATGTAAGTTTATTCATTGTATAGATGAAAAATGAAGCCGCAGCGGCGGCAGCAGCACAAGTAGTTAGTTTTTTCTTCCAGTTCATATATACACCTGCTTTCTTTCTGATCAATTAAAGTATTTTATAGTTCTTATTATACTACAGTCCTTTGCTCAAGAAAAGCAAAAAGAAAGAAGAAAATATTTTGAAAATGTTTCACGTGAAACATTAAGAGAAGTATGATAAAATGTCTAGTAATTTATATAAAAAGAATTATGTACTAAAAGTAAAACAGTGAAAGGAGAAAACAGTATGCAGCATAAAGGAACAATTAAAATAGAAACAGAACGATTGATTTTACGGGCATTAGAAAGTGAAGATGCAGAAAATATGTTTCAAAACTGGTCGAATGATCCAAAAGTTACAAAATTTTTAACTTGGCCAGCAAATAAAGAAATAAAAATGGCGGAAGATATATTAAAAATATGGAAAAGTCAATATGAAAAATCTGATTTTTATCAATGGGGAATTGTGCCAAAATCCTTTGGAGAAGTCATAGGTACCATATCTGTAGTAGAATTAGATGAAAGAGTAGAAAAAGTACAAATAGGATATTGTATAGGAAGAAAATGGTGGAGTCAGGGATATACAACTGAAGCATTTGCAGCGATCATTTCATTCTTATTTGAAGAGGTAGGCGTAAACAGAATAGAAGCAATGTATGATCTTAGAAATCCGGGGTCAGGTAAAGTAATGGAAAAGTGTGGTCTTCAATATGAAGGGACGTTACGACAGGCGGGATGGAGCAACAGTGGAATTGGAGATATGGCAATGCATAGTATTCTTGCATCTGAATATTTCAAAAAACACAGTGGTGCAGAAGAATAACTGATAATATGTTTCACGTGAAACATGAAAATTGTTTTATAAAAGAACAGTATTATAAGCGAAAGTTAAGTTAAATCTTTATGAAACATAGAAAAAAGTAAATAAAAAATGTTTCACGTGAAACATTCTATGGAATCTAAAGAAAAAAGATGCTATAATCATATAGTAACACACTTACGGCAAAAGTAGGTATGAAAGAAACAGGAGTATAGATATAGAAAGGTGACATCGTATGGGAAGAATAATAGCCGTTGCAAATCAGAAGGGCGGCGTAGGAAAAACAACTACATCCATTAATTTGTCTTCATGCCTTGCAGCAAAGGGGAAAAAAGTTTTGGCGATTGACATGGATCCACAGGGAAACATGACAAGTGGACTCGGAATAGATAAAGATGGTGTAGAAAAGACAGTTTATGATCTGATCATTGGACAGGCAACAATCGAGGAAGTACTCTGCAAGGAAGCATTAGAAAATTTGGATGTTCTTCCAACTAATATAGATTTATCGGGAGCAGAAATAGAATTAATCGGAGTGGAGAATAAAGAGTTTATTATTCGCGATGAGGTAAATAAAATTAGAGATAATTATGATTTTGTGATCATTGACTGTCCACCGTCACTGAGTATGTTGACAATCAATGCGATGACAACTGCAGATACTGTTCTCGTACCTATTCAGTGTGAGTACTATGCATTGGAAGGATTAAGTCAATTAATTCATACAATTGAACTTGTTAGAGAACGATTAAATCCATTATTAGAAATGGAAGGTGTTGTCTTTACTATGTATGATGCAAGAACAAATCTTTCATTACAAGTAGTGGAAAATGTGAAAGATAATCTTCAACAGAGAATTTACAAGACAATTATTCCTAGAAATATCCGTCTTGCAGAAGCGCCAAGCCACGGACTTCCAATCAATATATATGATCCGAAATCTACAGGAGCAGAGAGTTATATGCTTTTAGCAGATGAAGTGATTGCAAGAGAGGAGGAAGAGTAATCATGGCAGTAAAAAGAGGTGGTTTGGGAAAGGGATTGGATAGTCTGATTCCAGATCATAAACATGATAAGCTTCCAGAAAAAACTGTGCAATTGGAAAAAACTCCGGAAAAGAAGAAAGATTTTGAAATTCGAGAGAGCGGCGAACAGATGGTGAAGATTACGAAGGTTGAACCGAACCGTGAACAGCCGAGAAGAAATTTTGAAGAAGATTCACTTTTGGAACTTGCAGATTCTATTAAACAAATTGGAGTTTTGCAGCCGCTTATTGTGCAGAAGAAAAATGATTACTATGAAATCATTGCGGGAGAAAGAAGATGGAGAGCTGCAAAGATAGCTGGTTTGAAAGAAGTTCCGGTAATTGTAAAGGAATTTACCGATCAAGAAGTTGTAGAGATTGCATTGATTGAGAATATCCAAAGAGAAAATTTGAATCCTATTGAAGAAGCTATGGCTTTCAAAAAATTGCTTACAGAATTTCATTTAAAGCAGGATGAAGTAGCCGAAAGAGTTTCCAAGAGCCGAACAGCAGTAACAAACTCCATGCGGCTTCTGAAATTAAATGAAAAAGTTCAACAGATGATAGTCGATGATATGATTACAACTGGACATGCCAGAGCTTTGTTGGCAATTGAAGATCAGGAACAGCAATATGTGCTTGCAAACAAGATTTTTGATGAGAAATTAAGTGTTCGCGAAACAGAAAAACTCATTAAATCTTTAAAAGCTCCTAAAAAAGAGAAAGCAAAAAGAGAAGTTGAAAATGATTTCATTTATCGTGATTTGGAAGAAAAAATGAAATCTGTAATGGGAACGAAAGTACACGTTAATCAGAAACGTAACGGAAAAGGAAAAATTGAAATAGAATATTATTCACAAGATGATCTCGAACGTATATTTGAGATAGTAATGGGAATGAAATAGAGAACAATCAAGGAAGAACAATTAGATAAAAGGGAGTATGGTATATGGAAAGCAGGATGTTAGAAAGTATCGGACTTGATCCGGGGTATCTGTTTCTTGCAATGTTCATTATGATTGTTTTGTTGTTTCTCTTTACAGTCAGTGTGAATATGAAATATAATCGGTTGAAAAACAGCTATAATAGGTTTATGAAAGGAAAAGATGGAAAAACTTTGGAAGAAGAGATGAACCAGAAATTCCTCGAATTAGATCAGATAGCGGAAAAAACCGGAACTATTGAGAATGAATTAAAAGAAATTAGTCAACATTTGAAAGAACATTACCAGAAAGTAGGTATTGTGCGGTATAATGCATTTGATGGGATGGAGCATAAATTAAGTTTTGCGCTGACATTGCTAGATGGAGATGATAATGGTTTCATTTTAAATGTCATGCACACCCAGGAAAGATGCTATACTTATATGAAAGAAGTAATTAAAGGTCAGAGTTATATAGAATTGTGTGAAGAAGAGGAAGAATCTTTGGACAGAGCAATTTTTCAGGAAGCTTATGGCCTAGATTTTAAAGAATGAGATATAAAGGAGAAAAAACATGTTAGACATTAAATTTTTAAGAAGCAATCCAGACGTAGTAAAACAGAACATTAAAAATAAATTTCAGGATGAAAAACTTCCGTTGGTAGATGAAGTAATCGAATTAGATGTAGAAAACAGAAATATTAAGCAGGAAGTAGAAGCACTGCGGGCAAATAAGAATAAAATTTCTAAAATGATTGGCGCTTGCATGGCACAGGGAAAGAAAGAAGAAGCAGAAGGATATAAGAAACAGGTTGCTGAAGAGGCAGGAAGAATCGAAGAATTGTCTGCGAGAGAAAAAGAAGTAGAAGATCGTATTTTGCAGATTATGATGGTAATTCCGAATATTATTGATCCTTCTGTTCCGATTGGAAAAGATGACAGCGAAAATGTGGAAATTGAAAAATTCGGAGAACCGGTTGTTCCTGATTTTGAAATTCCATATCACGCAGATATTATGAAAAGCTTTGACGGAATTGATCTTGATGCTGCCGGACGTGTGGCAGGAAATGGATTTTATTATCTGAAAGGCGATATCGCAAGACTTCATTCTGCAGTAATTTCTTATGCAAGAGATTTCATGATTGACAGAGGATTTACTTATTATATTCCACCATACATGATCCGCAGCAGCGTTGTAACAGGTGTTATGAGCTTTGCAGAGATGGATGCCATGATGTACAAAATTGAGGGCGAAGATTTGTATCTGATCGGAACAAGTGAACATTCTATGATTGGTAAATTCATCGATCAAATGTTAGATGAGAGTGAACTTCCACAGACATTAACAAGTTATTCTCCATGCTTCCGAAAAGAAAAAGGTGCACATGGAATTGAGGAACGTGGAGTATATCGTATTCATCAGTTTGAAAAACAGGAAATGGTAGTTGTATGCAAACCGGAAGAGAGTAAAAAATGGTATGATATTATGTGGAAGAACACGGTAGATTTCTTCCGTACATTGGATATTCCGGTTCGTACATTAGAATGCTGTTCAGGAGATTTGGCAGACTTAAAGGTAAAATCTTGCGACGTAGAAGCATGGTCTCCAAGACAGAAAAAATATTTTGAAGTAGGAAGTTGTTCAAACCTTGGAGATGCACAGGCAAGACGTCTGAAAATCCGTGTGAATGGTGAAAACGGTAAATACTTCGCACATACACTTAATAATACAGTAGTAGCACCGCCAAGAATGCTGATTGCATTTTTAGAGAACAATCTGCAGGCAGACGGCTCTGTGAAGATTCCAGAGGCATTACAGCCATATATGGGAGGAAAGACAGAACTTCAGCCTGTGACACGCTAGGAAGAGGATTTGATGCATCAATATTTAAAAGCAATTGGATTTTCAAATATTACAACTCGTCAGCAGGAGAGAGAACTCCTGAAAGAGATAGAAGAAGATTTTTCAAGTCATACATTGGCAGAGCTGACAAAAGATTGTGATTTTTGTGAGTTTGTAAGAGAGTACGGAATTGGAATCGGAGTGAAGTCCTGCGGAGAAATAAACGACTGGGATGAATTTGAACGAGAATATTATTTTCCGTATTTTGAAGGAAGTGGAGTTACTTCCTACGCCGATGTAGTTGTAGAGAAAAAAATAGACCAAGAGGCTTATCTTGGCGTCTGTGAGGACGCCAGGGTAGGCGTCAGCATAATATTTCAATTACAAAACAATGTGGAATATATGAAGGAATATCAGCTTCAGACACTGGGAACAAGATCAACAAGTGTTACGCTTGCGGGACTTGCTAACAGGGGGAAAATATTACTTCCAATCGTGAAGAATGAAGCAGTCCAACAGGCACAGCAGGAAGAGGCACATAATCGTATGATGCTGCTCAGCGCTGCGAGACAGGGAGATTCTCAGGCATTGGAAAGTCTGACGCTTGATGATATCGATACATATTCAAAAGTATCACAGAGGATCGGAAAAGAAGACGTTTTAAGTATTGTTGCAACTTACTTTATGCCTTATGGACTGGAATGCACGTTGTATTCGATTCTTGGGGAAATACTGGATATGCAGATGGTTGTGAATGACAAAACAAATGAGACGTTGTATATTCTTACATTGAATGTCAATGATCTGCATTTTGATGTCTGTGTCCCGATGGCAGAGTTGTCAGGAGAACCGGAGATTGGGAGACGGTTTAAAGGTGAAATATTGCTTCAGGGAAGGATCAATTTTCAGTAAAAGTCCTTGTCTTTTGAAGCCAGGTATAGTATAATTTTCGGTGGAAACTTAGGTTTAGCCGGAAATTATAGTATGTCTCGTTAGTTAAATGGATATAACAGGGTCCTCCTAAGGAGGAACCAAGGTTATCACTTCCTGAAAAAACTTTTGGGTTCAAATCTAGTTAAGAAGAGTAAAAATTGACACGAAGGTGTTACCCTAAT
>JAGZJD010000107.1 GCA_018365895.1 Lachnospiraceae bacterium
TACAATGACTGTTCTACACTTTAAGCCCTTGTTTTGAGGTAAACATTTAAGGAAAAAAGTCCAAAAATCAATGAATTAGGGCTTGAAATTATAGGAAGGTATTCAACTACCAGAAAAATTACTGTTATCCCTGAAGCACAGATTTTTGAGGACGGGGGGGGAAGCTTTCAGGAAGAAGTACCAGATAAAGCACCAGAAAAACCTTTAGAAGAGAATTCAGGAATACTGCCAGAGGAAACACAGGAAGAAGAAATTTTAGATGATAGTCAGCAGGAATTTACAGATGGAGTATTGGAAGAATTTATCGATGGAAGTACAGAAGAAGTAATAGATCCTTCTATGGGAGTAGGAACACAGATATTATTTGAAAATGGAATTCATTATATTATTGATCCAGCATACCCAGAGCATAAAATTACTTTGTTTTGCATGAATAATGAATTACATTGGCCACATCATACTGAGGACATGGGGGATGTACAAGTTCCAGGATATACAGAGGGATATTTAAAGCCTAGTGATTTTCAATCACAAAGAGATTATGATGAATGTATGCGCCGATTATCAAAATTGTTATATGCAGGTTATCCATATAATGGTGAAAGACTATATAAAATAGTCGATAACTCTTCTAATTATGCGCCAACCATAGAACAATTTAATGAGATGTTAATTGTGCCTGCTGTTCTTCAAACAGCATATCCTTTTTTGGGACATCATGATTTTACTTATGAAGACTATACATCACAAAATGTAGAACACTTAGAATATTTAAGAAAATTTACAGGTGAGGTTATTAAATTAAATATAAATGGTACTACAACTTCTAATGGTCTAACATTCGAAGATATATCATCTATGCCTTTTTATAAAGCTGCGTTTAGTATCACGAATTGTAATAATCAAACCCCTTTAGAGGCATTTCAATATTTTTATGGTTCATCTTATTTTGTTACCGAAGAAGAGGCGTATAATGCAACGCAGAATGCTGTATGGCACTTATTACATGAATATGGAATTCCTAATAATAATATAAATAGTTTAAGTACACCACTTGCTACTGTATTGGATGTATATTCTCAAAGAGGAGGACTTCTTGATTATAAGCCGAGTGCTGACCAAATAGAAATACAAGGCGATTTAAGATTTACATATCATCCTAAAGACGGTATGTGGCATTCGTCTCCTCTTAAAATTATTGAACCAGAAGAATATAGAGGCATATATAAACTCGAATTACCAAAAGGAGTTACTGCACAGTGTGATAATTTGAATTATGTATATGGAAATGAAGAATATGAGCTTGTCAGTGACCATCAGCCAACACTTGGTGAAACTTTTGGGATTAGAGCAGAATTTGTGTGGCTTAAAGAATTTAAACAATATTCACCAACGCCAGATATTGAATTTGAAGGAAAAAAATTTCAACATATGATAGGTGCTGTAATCGAGAATGAAACATTGTATATTTCTAAAGCGATGGAGTCAACTAATGTAGGTAATATAGCAATTACAAAAAAGGTTATTGGTGAAACAGACAGTCAAACGGAATTTAATTTTGAACTAAAACTGGTTTACCATAATAATTTTAATGGTCTGTATGGAGATTTGGAATTTCACAATGGAGTTGCTCAATTTACTTTGAAAGATGGGGAAACTAAGAAGGCAATAAATCTTCCGGCAGGAGCATATTATGTGGTAAAGGAACAAAGTACACTGGGATATCGGATTGGAGAGACAAACACAAGCGGATCAGTTCCCGTTGCCGATGATATTCTTGTTACATTTACTAATACTAAACTCCCAGATTTAACTTTAAGTAAAACTGTTACTGGTGAAATGGGGGACAAAACGAAACAGTTTGAGTTTGTCATTAAGTTAAAAAATAAAAAGGGATATCCTGTAACGAAAACATTTAATTACATAGGAAGTGTGTCAGAAGGTTCCGGATTAGAAAAACCAGCAGATGGACAGATTAAGTTTACTAATGGAGAAGCAAAAATTTCGCTTTCTCATGGACAGAAAATCACCATTAAAGATCTTCCGTATGAAAGCACTTATACCGTAACAGAAACGACAGAAGCAAAGGATCCTTATACAGTGACATATAATGGGAAGGCGCAGCCGGCAACAGGACAGTTAAACACAGATGGTTCCATTGATGTGGTGAATAACAAGGAGTACGTTCCACCTACCGGAATCACAAGTCACACAGACCATAGTGCTGGCTTCGGTGTTGCGATTGCCATTGGTGGACTTTGTGCTCTATTCGGCTTCGGTCTGTTCCGTAGGCGTAGAGGATGGAAGAAATGACAGAACAGAAAAAGAGTGCATCACTAAAAGAAGATATTCTGTTTTTGGTGTTGAAACTATTGATTTTTCTTGTATTGATTGCGGTGATGATATTCTTTGTATTCGGGATTTACCGGTGCAGTGATAACATGATGTCTCCCGCATTTAAAGATGGCGATCTTGCAATTTATTACCGGTTGCAAAAGGAATTTCAGCCATCTGATACGGTGATCATTGAAAAAGACGGGGAAACACAGATCCGCAGAATTATAGCAAAACCTGGCGACAGTGTGGAAATCACCGCTGATGGATTAAAAATCAATGGGTATTTACAACAGGAAACAGGAATTTATACAGAAACGCTGCCTTATACAGAAGGGATTTCTTTTCCAATCACTTTGGAAGAAAATGAATATTTTGTATTGGGGGATAACCGTTCCGAAGCCAAAGACAGCCGGATTTACGGGGCTGTAAAAAAAGAAAAAATCAAGGGAACGGTTATTACCCTGCTTCGGCACAGAGGATTTTAAATACCGCTGCTTTTTGCAGAAGTTATAAAAGTAAATGAAAGAAAAGAGGAAAAAAGATGATCAATAAAAAAAGATTAGGTGTATTATTGTTAGCAGGAACTATGATAATGGGAATGAGTACGACAGCATTCGCAGCAGGGAATGGAACGCCGACTGTTGGACAATCCAATGTGGATCAGGGAGCTAAAGCGCCAATTAAGAAAAACCTGGAGATGGCAGAAGGGCTTGACGTACCGAATGCAACTTTTAGTTTTAGTGTGACAAAAGTAACAGCAGACGCACCTGAAGCAACGATTCAGCCGATTCAATATGCTACGACAGATGAAAAGGGAACCGTAGGTGCAGATGGAAAATATATAGTTAGTAAGAATTCTGAAATTCAGTTTGGTACATTCCCACATGCAGGTGAATTTGCTTATCGTGTAACAGAGACAGCAGGAGATTTAACCGGTATTACATATTCTCAGGAGAGTTATTATTTAAGAGTGCAGGTAGCTAATACAGATCGAGGAAATCTGTATATAAAAACAATCACAGCAGAAAAAGGGACAGAGACAGGGGATAAGAATAATAAAGTAGGGGAAATTGTATTTACAAATACATACAGAAAAAATGCTTCATTAGAGATTATGAAAAATACGGAAGGAAAACTTGCCGACAAGACAAAGGCTTTTGAATTTGAACTTACGTTCACAAAATCTCCGACAGAGACGCAAGATGCACCAACTTATACAGGTACAATCAAAGACAAAAATGGGGCAGCGGTACAAGGTGTGTCTCCTGTAACAGTAACAGTAGGAACCCCTGCAACATTTTCTTTAAAAGACGGACAAAAATTAGTTTTTGACAATCTTCCGGCAGGAACAAAATATGTAGTAACTGAAAAAGCGGCGGAAAAAGATGGATATACCCCTAAGGTTCAAGTGTTAGATAATGGTGTCAGGGGACAGTGGTATATTGGAAAAGACGAAGAATCATTATCATCAAAGGAACACTTTATTGGTGAAAATGATAATAAAGTAATGTTTGTCAATACATACAATGACGTACCGGTAACAGGTATTATTATGAATAATCTTCCGTTTATTCTTTTGATTGGTATTGCTGTTCTTGCGTTTGGCACACTTGCTTTTTTGAAAAAACGCAGAACTTCTAAATAATCATGTTACATGTAAAGAAGATGATTAAAATAGCGGATAAGGTGGTAAATCTGCTGATTATATTGTGCTTTTTGCCAATCCTTTGTTATGGCATTTATGTTTTGTGGGATTCGCAGCAGATTCATGGGCAGGCAGACGCTTCACTTTATGAAACGTACCGGCCGGCCGGAGATAGTGATGTGTCTTTTGCAGAACTTCAAAAAAAGAATCCGGAAGTATTTGGCTGGCTGACGGTGGAGGGTACCCATATCAATTATCCGCTTGTACAGGCTGAAGATAATTCAAAATATGTGAATATAGATGTGATGGGAGAATTTTCTCTGGCAGGAAGTCTTTTCCTTGATTGCCGAAATCAGAAAGATTTTTCAAATCTTAATAATATCATTTACGGACATCATATGGAAAAAGACGCCATGTTTGGAGAATTGGAATCTTACAGAGAAAAGTCTTATTTTGAGAAACATTTAAAAGGTTTGCTGTATTATGAAAATACATGGCATGACATAGAATTTTTTGCATTTCTCCATGCAGACGCATATGATACGGTACTTTACAATGTTTTACTAGAACATGAAACTATGCCCGATTATTTGAATTATATAAAAGAACATGCAGTCAATTATGTGGAACTGCCATTTGGAACAGAAGAAAAGTTTGTAACTTTATCAACCTGTACTTCTGACAGCACCAATGGCAGACATCTTCTCATTGGAAGAATTATGAAAGACAGTAAAAATAAACAGGGAGAACTTCAATATGAAAAAGAGTAAACGGATATTTGCTTTGGCAGCTCTGTTATTTAGTTTTCTAAGTTTTCCTGTAAACCAGGTTTTTGCAGCGTCAGATATGGCGGAAGTGCCATTGACGGTAAAACAAAGTTTTGTAGTAAAAAATCCTGCAAAGGAAATGGACTTTACAGGAACGTATGAGTTTTGCACCACGGATGAAGAAACACCGATGCCGGAAGGTACAAAAGATGGCATCTATTCTTTTTCATTGAACGGTGAGCAGACAGAAACAACGATTGATTTACAATATTTGCACGCAGGTGTTTACCACTATCAGTTGGATCAGACAACTGCAGAGAAGAAAGGATATCAATACGATAAAAGCTGTTATGACATTACGGTTTATGTGAAAAACGGGGAAAATGGGGAATTGATTCCTCAGGTAGTGGCAGAAAAGGGAGATGGAAAAAAGTGTGGAGATCTGGAATTTCTTAATTCCTATCAGGGAAAGAAGCCAGGAGCTTCCGCCCCGTCTGATCCGTCCAAACCTAATAAACTGGTAAAAACGGGTGATACAACGCCTGTCATGGCGTATGTTTTACTTGCAGCAGGAGCATTATTACTGATTGCAGTGCTTGCTTATTTTAGAAAGCATAGACAGAAAAAATAATAGAGCTTGATGAAAAAAGGGATGTTCTGACCGATTAGAAAATCAGAATATTCCTTTTTGTATATACGGCTGACAGAAAAATGTTATAAAAAAGAGAAAAATTTTGTTGTAATGGTATTAGAGAATTGCTACAATACAAAAAATAGAATTGAAGTTGTTCGGATAAAAGGGGCTGAAAATGATGTATGGTATTATTTTTGTTGTATTATTATTTGTGATATTTAATTCACCTAAATATGTTAGGAAGAAACTTACAAAGCAAATTGCGGATGAAAGCAGTAAAGCTAAAGAAAATTTACAAACTTCACAATTAAATTTTCTAACAAAGATAGAATGGCTGCGTTTTTATCCATTAAAGAAAATTTTACTGGGAGTAATTTGGCTTGCTTGCCTATTTTATGCTGTAAGAGGAGTCTTTATGACTATTAACGATCCTCGTGGTATATTTATATTCCTCACAGCTTTATTTTGGTTCATCACTATTTTTACAGCCAGAAAGATATGGCGATATATTCGATTACCTTATCACTGCGTACCTGTATTAAACCATATCAAAACAAAAGAAGAATTAAAGGAATCCATGCAAGGAGAATGTTTTGAAAAAGTATTGTTTGAGCACAATATATTACGAAAATATTTCCCTGTCCTTATTAGTGAAAACTGGGTAGTTATGAACGGTCGTCTTTTT
>JAGZJD010000021.1 GCA_018365895.1 Lachnospiraceae bacterium
GGACCTTCTCCAAAATGGATGCAGAGACGTCTTGCGTCTGTTGGCATTCGTCCGATCAACAATCTTGTTGATATTACAAACTATGTTATGGAAGAATACGGACAGCCGATGCATGCTTATGACCTGGATCTGATCGAAGGCAAGGAAATTATTGTCAAAACTGCTTCAAACGGAGAGAAATTCGTAACGTTAGATGGTCAGGAACGTGAATTGGATGAAAATGTTCTGATGATCTGTGACAGTAAGAAAGCAATCGGTCTTGCCGGAATCATGGGAGGAGAAAATTCCATGATTACAGATGATGTGAAGACAATGCTGTTCGAGGCGGCATGTTTTGACGGAACGAATATCCGTCTTTCAAGCAAGCGGGTAGGACTTCGAACAGATGCGTCCGGTAAGTTCGAAAAAGGACTGGATCCAAATAATGCAGAGGCAGCGATCAATCGTGCATGTCAGCTCATTGAAGAGCTTGGCGCCGGAGAAGTCGTAGGTGGCATGGTTGATGTTTACAGCAAGAAGAAAGAGCCGGTTCGCGTTCCGTTTGATGCAAAAGCAGTCAATGCATTGCTCGGTACTGCAATTTCTGAAGAAGAGATGCTTGGATATTTCACAAAAATCGGACTGGAATATGATGAGGAAGCAAAAGAAATCATTGCGCCGACATTCCGTCATGACCTTTTCCGTCTTGCAGATCTGGCAGAAGAGGTAGCGAGATTCTACGGATATGACAATATTCCGACAACACTTCCGTGTGGAGAAGCGACAACAGGAAAGCTTCCATTTAAGCTTCGTATCGAGCAGGTGGCAAGAGAAATCGCAGAATTCTGTGGATTCAGCCAGGGAATGACATATTCTTTCGAAAGTCCGAAAGTATTTGATAAGCTTCGCCTTCCGGCAGATGCAAAGGAACGTGAAGCAATTCAGATTATGAATCCGCTTGGAGAAGACTACAGTGTTATGCGCACGGTTTCTCTGAATGGAATGCTTACATCTCTTGCGAGAAACTATAATAGAAGAAATAAAAATGTTCGTCTCTATGAACTTGGAAATATTTATGTGCCAAAGGCGCTTCCGCTGACAGAACTTCCGGATGAACGGATGCAGTTCACACTTGGAATGTACGGAGATGGGGATTTCTTCACAATGAAAGGTGTTGTAGAAGAATTTTTCGATAAGATCGGTATGCATCAAAAAGAAACGTATGCACCGGACAGCAATAAGCCGTTCCTGCATCCTGGAAGACAGGCAAATATTATTTATGACGGAGAAATTGTTGGATATCTTGGTGAAGTACATCCGATTGTAGCAGATACTTATGATATTGGAGAGCGCGCTTATGTGGCGGTACTTGATATGCCGGTTGTAACAAAATTTGCTACATTCGACCGCAAATACGAAGGCATTGCAAAATATCCGGCAGTAACAAGAGACATCAGTATGGTTGTTCCGAAAGAGATTCTGGCAGGTCAGATTGAAGCAATGATCGATCAGAGAGGCGGGAAGATTCTGGAAAGCTATCAGTTATTTGACTTATATGAAGGAGCTCAGATTCAGGAAGGATATAAGTCTGTTGCATATAAGATTACATTCCGTGCGAAAGACCGTACGCTTGAGGAGGCAGATATCAATGCTGCAATGAAGAAAATCCTTAATGGTCTGTCCGGAATGGGCATTGAGCTTCGTCAGTAATGAGAACAAAACAGCATTTTTCAAATAAAGAAATGATTTTGAGCGGGTTATTTACGGCATTGATCGCGGTGGGGGCATTTCTCCAGATCAATATTCCGGTCCAGCCGTTCCCGATGCACTTTACATTGCAGTTTTTCTTCGTTCTGCTTGCCGGGTTCTTCCTCGGCGGCAGAATGGGATGCATAAGTGTGTGCACATACCTGATGATTGGACTGGCGGGAATACCTGTATTTGCATCCGGAGGCGGTATCGGCTATCTTGTCCGACCGACCTTCGGCTTTCTTATTGGTTTTGTTTTTGCAGCATTTACAGCAGGTAAACTGGCAGCTAAAAAGGAAGAACTGACATTTGCATGGCTGCTCATTTCTGCATTGGTGGGGATGATAGTAATGTATCTGTGTGGAATGTTTTATTTTTATTTTATAAGTAACTATATTATTTCTATGCCCGTAACATGGAAAATTGTCTTGATAAATTGTTGTCTGCTGACGATTTCCGGAGACATTGTACTTTGTGTAATGGCAGCTGCCGTGGCAAAGAGGCTTGTGCCGGTAGTTCGGAAGTTGAATTAGGAAGGAGACTCATTATGTTAAAACGAGAGGATTTTTATTTTGATCTCCCGGAAGAACTGATTGCCCAGGATCCGCTCGAGGACCGCTCTGGTTCTCGGCTTCTTGTGCTTGATAAGAAGACCGGTGAGACGGAACATCATGTATTTCGCGACATCATAGAATACTTAAATCCGGGAGATTGTCTTGTTATCAATGATACGAAAGTAATTCCGGCAAGACTGATCGGAGCTAAAGTAGGGACAGAAGCAAAAATTGAAGTATTGCTTTTGAAGCGAAAGGAAAATGATGTGTGGGAGACACTTGTGAAACCGGGAAAGAAAGCAAAGCCGGGAACAAAGATCAGCTTCGGAGACGGATTGCTTGTAGGAGAAGTCATTGATGTAGTGGAGGAAGGAAATCGTCTGATTCAATTCCATTATGAAGGAATTTTTGAAGAAATCCTGGATCAGCTTGGGCAGATGCCTCTTCCTCCGTACATTACACATCAGCTGGAAGATAAAAACCGTTATCAGACGGTATATGCAAAGAACTCCGGTTCTGCAGCCGCACCAACAGCAGGACTTCATTTTACACCGGAACTCCTGGAACAGATTAAGACAAAAGGTGTTGAGATTGCCCATGTAACACTTCATGTAGGACTTGGGACATTCCGTCCGGTAAAAGTGGAAAATATTCTGGAACACCATATGCATTCAGAATTTTATCAGATTGAAGCTTCGGAAGCGGAGAAGATTAACCGTGCGAAAGAAGGAGGTCATCGCGTCATCTGTGTCGGAACGACAAGCTGTCGTACAGTAGAGTCTGCGGCGGATGAACATGGACGGCTGAGAGAGTGCAGCGGTTGGACAGAAATCTTTATTTATCCGGGGTATCAGTTTAAAGTGTTGGATTGTCTGATTACAAACTTTCATCTGCCGGAATCTACATTAATTATGCTTGTATCTGCTTTAGCCGGCAGGGAGCATGTACTGGCAGCGTATCAGGAAGCTGTGGAGAAACAATATCGTTTCTTTTCGTTTGGCGATGCGATGCTGATTCGATAAGATAGTTTATAAAGCGATAAAAACAGGCGGTATGTCTGAGAAAGTAAGAGAGATGCGTATGAAGTGGAATTTTTATTTATCCGGAATTTTATATGGAAAATTTCATGAAACTGCCGAAGGAGTTACGACAGAAAAGCTGAACATTGAAACTGGAGAATGGCTTCCGGAAGAAAAATTAACAGAAGAGACAGATGCATATTTTCGTAACTTCTGTTCAAGAAGTATATTAGAGTTTTTCCAAAAGAAACAGGAATATGAAAACTATATCGCAGAAGGTAAAGAAGAGTTCATCACTTCCTCTGGAGAACAGTTTTCAAAACGGCGTGAGGAAGCCTATATACAGCGCAACAAAAAGTTTGGAAAAGATCTTTTGTATGAGCAGGGAAAAATATATGGCGTTTTAATGCCGGGAAGAGATTATACGGCAGTGCTTGCAGAGGATGGTAAGGAAGAAAAAACAGTCCTGAAAGCCTGGAGCAATCTCTCCTTTCAGGAAATTTTTCAAGTAAAGTTTCACGGAACATTTTTTGTAGAGACAAGAGATGGAGAAAGACTGGCAACAGACGTTTATCTTCCGATAAGAGAAGCCGGAGCGAATGTGGGAAAAGTGCCTGCGGTACTTGTGCGGACTCCTTATGGAAAAGGAAATCATGTAGAGATGTATTATCGCTTTGTCCGGAGAGGCTATGCAGTCGTTATTCAGGATACAAGGGGAAGAGAAGACAGTACCGGAAGATGGCAGCCGAATTATTACGAAGTAGAGGATGGAGACGATACGCTCAATTGGATTGCAGCCCAGGACTGGAGTGATGGACAGACAGCAATGACAGGCGGTTCCTATCTTGGATATGTACAGTGGGCTGCAGCTGCCAGCGGGAATCCGCATTTGAAAGCAATGCTCAGCAGTGTGTGCGCGGGAAGTGCATTTGCAGATCTTCCTAGAAGAGGAGGCTGCTTTACATCCGGAATGCTTGCGTGGGCTTTTGCAATGTCAGAGCAGAGAATGAGAGAAGATCTGATGTGTCGGAAAGACTGGGATGATGTATTAGATCTAAGACCTCTGGAAACAATTCCGGAAAAGGCGTTGGGAAGAGAGATTCCTTTTCTAACAGAGTGGTTAAAGCATGAAGACTTGGATGACTTTTGGAAAAGATCTAGCTGGAAAGAGCGCTACAGCGGTCCTCCGGTGCCGGCGCTTATTATGTCAGGCTGGTTTGATGACAATGGAATGGGTACGACGGAAGCGCTTGATCTTGTCAGAGATTGGCCGGAAGGAACCTGGAAAGCAATTTTAGGACCATGGAAACACAGTGGAAATGCAGAATATGATCTGCACGGAATTCCGATGGGAGAAGATGCGCTTCGTTATGATATCGATCTCATTTGTATGATGTGGCTGGAACATTTTCTGAAGGGAGTAGAGAACGGGATTGAGAAAAATCCAAAAGTGCTCTACTATACATTAGGGGAAAATCGTTGGAAAACAGCAGAGACATGGCCGCCGCAGTGTGTAAAAATACAGCGTATGGATCTGCACAGCGAGAAGAACAGCTATGTGTATGATCCGGACTGTCCGGCGACGCATATCATCGATATGTCAGAAAATGAACTGGAAGTGCCGGAAGATTATACCGAGGAAGAAAAGCGGGAAGACTATCTTATCTATTCAACAGAGGTATTAAAAGAGCCGGTAACAGTAACCGGTGACGTGCAGGTACATTTATTGGTTTCCTGTGATTGTCCGGATACAGATTTTGTATTTCGATTGTTGGATGTAGATGAAAATGGAAGATCTGTCAAACTTGCGGATGGTGTGATCAGTGCCAAATATCGGGAAGGGTTTGAGCGTCCTGTGTATATGGAAGCCGGAAATGTATATGAGATTCCACTTCGGACAACAAAGATTTCCAATACCTTTCTTCCGGGGCATCGTATCCGTTTTACCGTAACATCCAGCGCTAAGAATTTTATTTTTCCTAACAGCAACACTGAAAAAGGCTTTAATAGTGAGAAGAGGCAGAAGGCACATATTACAGTACATCAGGAGGGAGAATTTTGCTCCTATGTGGAACTGCCGATAGAACAAAAATAAAAATAAGCTAAGCGCATTATGAATATGCAAAACAGCAGTACTTTTTTGGAATTATCTAAAAAGAGTGCTGCTGTTTTTGGATTCAAGAGGGGAAGGATTTGTTGAACATTGTTGAAGCCGTTTTCAGAATGTGGTAAAGTTATTGGGAGACGACTGGAAAAATATGGAAAACAGAAGAAGCTGATAATTGGGCGGGAGTTCTGTGATCAGGGAATATCTGGAAGAGAACGTATATGAGGCATTTCAGAAGCGAATAAAGTTTATTTTTGAGGAATTTGATAATATTTTTGTTTCTTTTTCTGGTGGAAAAGATAGTGGACTGCTTTTGAATATGACGATGGATTTTCAGAAGAAATACTATCCGGAGAAGAAAATAGGAGTGTTTCATCAGGATTTTGAAGCGCAGTACACTGTTACGACAGAATACATTGAGCGTACATTTGAGAGAATCAAAGATGAAGTAGAACCTTACTGGGTGTGTTTTCCAATGGCAACCAGGACAGCACTGAGCAATTATGAAATGTACTGGTATCCGTGGGATGATAAAAAAGAAACTTCCGCCGCGAATTCGCAATAATTATGCAAAGAAATTCAATACATCGATTCAGTTCTGGCATCATACCGGAGGCGGGCTGGATGAAGAGACCATTCATGAGTTGGAAAAACATGGTTATAAGATTAAGCGGAACGGCGTATCTAATTATACCGCCAGCAAAAAATCCAGAGTCATCTTTCTGGAACAGGTTCCGGACGATACAGACGACATCAAATCCAGCAAGGACATTCCAAGTTGGAAGCGAATACCTATAATCCAAATGCAGTAGCGCCGCCAGAAATGAAGCTTCTCTATGACAGCATCAAGGCGGATGGATGCACGATGCCGATTGTATGCTACTATGCAAAGGAAGAAGATAAGTATATTATTGTAGATGGATTCCACCGCTACCGTGTGATGAAGGAACATAAAGATATTTATGAAAGGGAACACGGATTAGCAGCGCTGTTCAGAGATGTAAATTTCGGACAGGCATGGAAGCCGGTGGAAAATGAGGAGGAAAGTTTATAATTTCTTCACTTTTTTCTGGAGATAAGTGTGGTATAATGGGCTGTGGAGAAATTGACAGAAGGAGAAGCACGAAATGGATATACATGAGAAGCACGAAACGGATCTTACCAGAGCTGAGCGACGTCAGTTGGAGAAAGAAAAGCTTCAGAGCATGGACTGGAAGCATAAGCTTGAATATATCTGGGATTATTATAAACCTCAGATTTTTAGCGTAATCGCAATATTTGCAGCAATCTGGTTTGGATTTTCCTGGTACGAGAATTCCAAATATGAAACGATTATGTATGCAGCTGTGACGGACGGCTATATGAATGAGGATGAGTCGGAACAGATGAACAGAGAATATAAGGAGTTCATCGGGGATCAGGAGAAATATCACCGGGTTTCGATTGATACGACAGTAGCCATCGGTTCGGAGGACAGTCAGGCGAGATACAATGCCACAATGAAACTGAATACGATCGTAGCTGCAGGGGCTGTAGATGTTGTTATCGGTTCCGAAGAGCATGTAAAGGATTTTGTGACGCAGGGAGCGGCAGAAAATCTTTCCGGGGTATTGAGCGAAGAGATGCAGGAAACATATCAGGATCATATTGTGGATGATAAGTTATTTGATCTTACCGGAAGTGCAAAGATCGGGAACCCGCTTCATGTGACAGCAGAGCCTGTCTATCTTGTTATTTTAAATATTGGCGAACGCCAGGAATATGCCGCAAAATTTCTGGAATATTTAATGCAGTAACTACCGCGAACAGGTAGCTGAACTATTGCAGGGCAGAGTAAGAGAGAAGATACTTCATTGAGGATGAGGTATCTTTTTTTGTATTTTAAAGGCAGCCGGCCTTACAGAAAAGACAATCACAATAAAGGGCTCACAAATTTTTCACAATTTTATCACGTTCCAAACATAGTATATACATATAATGTTTCATAAATTATTAGTGAGGAGGAGCAGGATTGATAGAAGTAAGAAATCTCGTAAAACGTTATGGGACACATACAGCAGTTGATCATTTGAGTTTTACAGTGAAGCGAGGTCAGATCTACGGGTTTCTCGGACCGAATGGAGCCGGTAAATCAACAACAATGAATATTATGACAGGGTATCTTGGAGCAACCGAAGGAGAAGTTGTAATAAATGGCCATGATATTTTAAAAGAACCTGAGCTGGCAAAGAGAAGTATTGGATATCTTCCGGAAATGCCGCCGCTTTATCTGGATATGAAAGTAGAAGAGTATCTCCAGTTTGTGGCTGCCTTAAAAAAATTAAAACGTCATCAGATTGGGGAACAGGTAGAGAAGGTAATTGAGCTGACAAAGATTCAGGACGTACGCGGAAGATTGATTAAGAATCTGTCCAAAGGATATAAGCAAAGAGTTGGATTAGCCCAGGCGATCATCGGTTTCCCGGAAATTATAATTCTGGATGAGCCGACCGTCGGTCTGGATCCGAAACAGATCATTGAGATCCGTGAGCTGATCCGTGAACTTTCCAAATCCCATACAATCATTTTAAGCTCTCATATTCTTGCAGAAATCAGCGAAGTTTGCGACTATATTATGATTATTTCTAAAGGGAAATTAGTAGCCAGCGATACGCCGGAAAATCTTGAGAAACAGTTAAAAGGAACGGAGCAGATATTCCTGCAGGCAAGAGCTTCGGAAGAAACCGTAAAAGAGATTCTTTCCGCTGTGGAGCATATTGTACATATGTCTGTGGAAGTGTTGGAAGATGGAATCACAAGAATGACAGTGACACCGGAAGAAGGATTTGATATCCGGGAAGATCTGTTCTTTGCATTTGCCGGGGCCGAATGTCCGCTTCTGGAACTTCAGAAAACAAAGGCAACGCTGGAGAAAGTATTCCTGGAACTGACACAGAATGAAAAACAGGATGCAGATACGGAGTGTTTGGAAGAAAGCGAGGAGGAAGAGACAGATGAAGGCAATTTATAAACGGGAGCTTGGTTCTTATTTCCAGTCGATGACAGGGTATCTTTTTATCTCGGTATTGACTGCAGTGGCAGGAATCTATTTCATGGCATATAACTTAAATGCCGGATATCCGTATTTTTCTTATGCACTGTCCGGAACGATGTTTATTCTGATTATTAGTATTCCGATTTTGACGATGAAGAGTTTTGCAGAAGAAAGAAAGAGCAAGAGCGATCAGCTGCTTTTGACATCACCGGTGACAGTTTTTGATATCGTTCTTGGAAAATATATGGCAATGGCAACAGTGTTTGCAGTGCCGAATCTTATTTTCTGTATGTTCCCTCTGATTATTAAGGCAGAAGGAAATGCATATCTAAAAGTAGATTATTTATCGATTTTTGTTTATTTTCTGCTTGGATGTGTTTATATTGCAGTTGGAATGTTTGTTTCATCATTAACAGAGAGTCAGATCATTGCAGCAGTTGGTTCGTTTGGAGCGCTTTTAATCTTATTTTTATGGGACAGTCTTGTCGGATTTCTTCCATCCGGTGCATTTGCATGTATGATCGGAATGATTGCATTTGCCAGTCTGCTAGTGTATTTCGTGCACCAGATGATGAAAAACTGGATTGTGACCGGCATACTGGAAGGGGTTGTGGTCATTGCTGCCTTTGCAGTTTATTTTGTGAAATCCAGTCTGTATGAGGGACTGTTGGAAAAATTTTTTGGAAAGCTATCTCTTTACAGCGTTTTCTCCGATATTGCGTCCAATCATTTGCTGGATGTAAGCGGATTGTTTGTATTTCTTTCCATGATTGTCATATTTATTTTCCTGACAATTCAGAGCATTCAGAAGAGACGGTGGAGTTAGGAGGAGAAGATTGTGAAGAAAATAAAAGAGATGTTTACAACAGCCCATAGCAGAAACGGAGCATATAGCGTTGGAATGACAGCGGTTGTCATTGCGATTGTCATAGTACTGAATATGATCGTATCACAGCTTCCGGACAATCTTCGTTCCATAGATGTCAGTGACAGTAAGATTTATGAGATTACGAAAACAAGCCGGGAAATTTTGAAAAATTTGGAGAAAAAGGTAAAACTGACTGTGCTTTCAGAAGAAACGCAGGCGGATAAACGGATTCGGACATTTATCAATAAATATGCAGGTCTTTCCGATGAGGTTGAAGTGGAATGGATCGATCCTGTGCTGCATCCTTCTGTACTCAGTGAAAATGATGCCGGTGCAGATACGGTCATTGTTTCTTGTGAGGAAACCGGAAAAGATACAAAGATTGCTTTTTCAGATATGATTCAATATGATATGTCTTCCTATTATACAACTGGCCAGGTAACAGAAAGTGGTTTTGATGCAGAGGGACAGCTGACAAGTGCAGTCAATTATGTGACCAATGATACAACAAAAAAATTATATCGCACTTCAGGACATGGAGAAGATGCGTTTGGAACAAATTTTACAGATCTGACAGATAAATCCAATCTGACAATTACTGAATTGAATCTTGTGATGACGCAGAAGATCCCAGAAGACTGCGATCTTCTTTTGATGAATGGACCGGTAAAAGATATTTCAGAAGAAGAAAAGACGGCAATCTCAAACTACCTGCAAGGCGGAGGCAATGTCATGCTGTTTCTTGGAGATAGCGATGAGGAATTGCCGAATCTGGAAAGCTTAATGAAAGAGTATGGGCTGGAAACGGCAGAAGGATATATTGCAGATCCGTCAAGATGTCTTCAGAATAATTATTATTATGTTTTTCCACTGTTAAATGCATCCGGAGATCTGGCAGAAGGGTTGTCTACAGAAATGATTCTTGCAGCCAATACGCATGGAATGACAACAACAGATCCGGCGCGGGATACGATTGAAGTAACTTCGATTCTTACGACAAGCAATGATGCACATGCGGTTACAGAAACATCACAGGAGCAGGGAGCTTATGTCATTGGAGCAGTTGCAGAGGAGACACTTTCTGATACAGATGAGGAAGAGAAGGAGGATGCGGAAAGTAAAGGAAAACAATCCCGATTCACAGTATTTGGAAGTAATTCAATCATTGATTCACAATTGACAGGGATGTTTTCAACATTGGATAATATGACATTCGTTATGAATGCGGTAACAGCCAACTTCGATGACGTGCAGAATGTGTCAATCGAAGCAAAATCTCTTGGAATTTCCTATAATACGATGCAGCATGCAGATATCTTTAGCCTTCTTGTTATTTTCGGGATTCCGCTTGTGATTCTTGGCTTTGGAATGTCTGTCTGGATGAGACGACGTAAGGCATAGGCAAGGAAACGGAACAAGATATGTGAAAATATAGTACAATGGAAAGAAGGAGGACGGATTGTGAAAAGAAATAAAATAGTATTCCTGCTTGGTGTCCTTGTCATCTTGATCGGATGTTATGTCGGTCTGCAGTTTTGGAATGAATCAAAGGCGGCAAAAGAAGAGGAGCAAAAGGAAGCAAAAGCAGTAAAGGTTAAGACGCTGGAAGAGATTACGGAAATTTCTTACATTTATAATGAAAATAAATTTGTTTTTGAAAAAAAGGATGGAACGTGGATCTATGCACCGGATGAGAAGTTTCCATTAGAGCAGACATATGTGGAAACGATGGAAAATACATTTAGTACAATTCAGGCAGAGCGGGAATTAGAGGAAGCAGACGCTCTGGAGGATTATGGTCTGGAGCAGCCGGCATATACGATTCATCTGAAAAATGAAGCGGGTGAAGAGACAAATATTTATATTGGAAACAGCGTTAATGATGGATATTATATGACAGTAGGAGATAAGAGCAAAATCTACACTGTTTCTTCTTCTGTACTCAGTCCGATTCAGTATGATCTCATGTCACTGCTCAGTAATGATGCCTTTCCGTATATTAATTCGGGACAGCTGGAAAAGGTTGTTATGACAAAGAAGGACAAGACAGAAACATTTTTAAAAGAAGAGGAAGATGCTATGAGCACCTTAGAAAGTGCAATCGGAGGAATCACGCTAAGTGATTGTGCAGATTACTATATGGAAGCAACAGAAGCAGCTGTTTACGGGATGGATGAGAAAAATGTTACGAAAGTAGAAGTCACGTATACTGACAGCAATGAGAAAGAACAGGAATTTACATTTTATATTGGAGCAACAGATTCCGAGGGAGAAAATCGATATGTAAAACTGGGAGAATCTCACATTATTTATAAAGTAGACAGAACGAAGTTCCAAGAGATGGATACGTTGTTTGAAAAATAAATATCATAGTAACGTAAATGAAAATCGCAGAAGAAATAATAAAACTTCTTTTGCGATTTTTTTATGTTGCTTTTTGTAGTGTGATTCGCTATAATAGCAACTGGTGTTTAAAAATAGGACACCTATTTAGCTCAATAGGGAATTTGAGTGGAGGCAGGAGGTACTAACAAATGTTAGAAAAACTATTTCATTTGAAAGAACACGGAACAGATGTTCGAACAGAGGTAATTGCCGGTATAACGACATTTATGACAATGGCGTATATTCTGGCAGTAAATCCTAATATTCTTGCAGAAGCAGGAATGGATCGAGGTGCTGTATTTACAGCAACCGCATTGGCAGCGTTTATTGCGACATGTCTGATGGCAATGTGGTCCAACTATCCGTTTGTATTGGCACCGGGAATGGGCTTAAATGCATATTTTGCTTATACGGTTGTCATTGGAATGGGTTATACATGGAAGATGGCGCTGGCGGCAGTATTCGTTGAGGGGATTGTGTTTATTCTGCTATCATTGATCAATGTGCGTGAAGCAATTTTTAATGCGATTCCAATGAATTTGAAACATGCAGTTTCGGTAGGAATTGGTTTGTTTATCGCGTTTATCGGATTGCAGAATGCAAAGATTGTTGTAGACAGTTCAACACTTGTAGGAATCTTCTCTTTTAAAGATTCGCTGGAAAAAGAAACTTTTTCTTCAGAAGGAATCACGGTCTTGTTAGCGCTGATTGGGATTCTAATTACGGCAGTGCTGCTTGTGAAAAATGTAAAAGGGAATATTTTATGGGGGATTCTGATTACATGGGGACTGGGAATTCTTTGTCAGCTGACAGGAATTTATCAGATTACACCGGATGCGGGATTTTATAGTTTGCTGCCGGATTTTTCGCAGGGAATTTCAATTCCAAGTCTGGCTCCTACTTTTTTGAAAATGGATTTTTCAAAAGTATTTACGCTTGACTTTATTGTTATTATGTTTGCATTTTTATTTGTCGATATGTTTGATACACTGGGAACATTGATTGGTGTTGCATCGAAAGCAGATCTGCTTGATAAAGACGGAAAACTCCCAAAAATTAAAGGAGCACTAATGTCAGATGCAGTCGGAACTTCTATTGGTGCAGCTCTTGGAACTTCTACAACAACGACATTTGTTGAAAGCGCTGCCGGTGTAGCAGAAGGAGGAAGAACGGGACTGACAAGTATTGTAGCGGCAGTGCTGTTTGGAATTTCATTATTCCTGTCACCGATTTTTCTTGCAATCCCGGCATTTGCAACGGCTCCGGCACTTGTTGTAGTAGGATTTCTGATGATGACTTCTATTACAAAGATTGATTTTGAAGACTATACAGAAGCAATTCCTTGTTTCATTTGTATGATTGCAATGCCATTTATGTACAGTATTTCAGAAGGAATTTCTCTTGGAATTATTTCTTATGTACTTGTAAATGTAATTGGAGGAAGAGCAAAAGAAAAGAAAATCAGTATGGTAATGTATGTACTTGCAATTTTGTTCTTGTTAAAATATGTATTAATCTAAAAAAAGGGTTTTCTGCAGAAAAAAATTGCAGAAAACCTTTCTTTTTTTGTTGCATTTTATAGAGAAATCCAGTATACTATGTAAGGTTAAAAAAGTGAATACAGGAATGTTTATATAAGCCCATAATTGGTTGGGCGTCTCTACTAACTACCGTAAATAGTTACCTATAAATCATCTGTCGGATTGAAGGGGAAACTATCTGTACGGTATTTTTTGTGCAAAAAAACAAAAACAGGTGGATTTCCGGAAAGGAGTTTGTGGATGGAACAGAGAAATTTTGTATTAAAAGGGGATATTTGTTACAGCAAAACGAAGCAGGAATTGATTGCGAAAGAAAATCATTTCCTTGTATGTGAGGATGGACGGATTACCGGAGTATTTCCGGAACTTCCCAAAGCATATGAGAATTTACCGCTCCATGACTGCAGCGGTCAGCTTATTATTCCGGGGCTGGTAGATCTTCATGTGCATGCGCCGCAGTATACATTCCGCGGAATGGGAATGGATATGGAACTTCTGGACTGGCTGGACACAAGGACGTTCCCGGAAGAGACAAGATATGAAGATATTTCTTATGCAGAGAAAGCGTATCGGATGTTTGTAGGAGATCTTCAAAGAAGCGCAACAACAAGAGCGTGTATTTTTGCTACGCGTCATGAGGAAGCAACCGTACGTTTGATGGAACTTCTGGAAGAAGCAGGAGTTTGTGCTTACGTTGGAAAAGTATGTATGGATCGCAATAGTCCGGATCCGCTCCGGGAATTGGATGCAGATACATCGGCAAATGCGACGAAGCGCTGGATTTCGGCATGTCAGGAAAAAGGATTTTCCCGTGTGAAACCAATTCTGACACCGCGTTTTATTCCGACTTGCACAGACGAATTGATGGAACAGCTCAGTGAGATTCAAAAACAGTATCAACTTCCGATGCAGTCCCATTTGTCTGAGAATATCGGAGAGATTGCATGGGTAAAAGAACTTTGTCCGTGGTCAGAAAGCTACGGAGAAGCTTATGAGCATTTTGGGCTGTTTGGGAAAGAGGTGCCGACAATTATGGCGCATTGTGTACATTCTACGAAGAAAGAGCGGGAAAAGATGCTGAACAACGGTGTATTTATTGCACACTGCCCACAGTCCAATACAAACCTTTCATCAGGAATTGCTCCGGTCAGAGTTTACCTTGAAGAAGATCATCGGATTGGACTTGGAAGCGATATTGCGGGAGGCGCATCTCTTTCTATCTTCCGTGCGATGACAGATGCCATTCAGATGTCAAAAATGCGTTGGCGTCTTGTAAATGAAGAAGAGAAACCGGTAACAGTAGAAGAAGCTTTCTTTATGGGAACAAAGGGCGGCGGTGCGTTCTTTGGAAATGTAGGAAGCTTTGAACCGGGGTATGAGGCTGATATTCTTGTATTAGATGAGAGCAGAATTCCGTCTGTTGAGAAACTGACAGTGCGGGATCGTCTGGAACGTTTTCTTTACCTGTGCACAGATGCTGATGTGAAAGAAAAATATGTAGCGGGTGAAAAGTTATTTTAAGAGATCAGATGAGAACGTTTATTCTGATGGCTGCTTAGTGGAATTTTATTAAAAAAAATCTTCGGATTCCGTAAAGGAAGTCGGAGATTTTTTTATAAAAACATCCGGGAAAACAGTTCAGCCAGAATTGACAGATGCTTTCAGAATGGTTAAGATATCATAGTATAGAGAAAGACGAGGAAATGCGGATGGCAGAGCAAAGAAAAGGATTATCAGGGTATACGACCGGAACATGTGCACAGGCGGCGGCGAAGGCGGCAGCTGTCTGTCTTTTGACAGGCAGGAGAGAAGAGAAGATTACCGTAAAGCTTCCGGGGGGACAATGCATAACACTTCAGCCGGAATTGTGGGAAACAGAACCGAATCTGGTGCGCTGTGCTGTTAAAAAATACAGTGGAGACGATCCGGATGTGACGAACGGCGTGTATGTTTATGCAAGTGTGAGCCGAACAGAAACAGAAGGGATTCTTCTGGATGGCGGTGTTGGCGTCGGGCGCGTAACAAAGCCAGGGCTTGATCAGCCGGTAGGAGCTGCAGCGATCAACCGCATTCCGCGGAAGATGATCTGCCAGACGGCAGAGGAAGTGCTGGAAGAAAGTGGGATGCCGGGAGGTCTTCAAATCATCATTTCCATTCCGGATGGTGTGAAACTGGCGGAAAAGACATTTAATCCCAGGCTTGGAATTGAGGGGGGAATTTCAGTTCTTGGAACAACAGGAATTGTGGAACCGATGAGCGAGAAAGCGCTGATTGATACGATACAGGTAGAGATTAATGTGAAACGGGCAGAAGGAAGAGAGTGGCTGATTGCGGCTCCGGGAAATTATGGACTTGATTTTCTAAAACAAACTTATGGGATTCCCGCAGAAGTTGCCGTAAAATGCAGCAACTATGTCGGAGAAACCATTGATAAGGCAGCTGACTCCGGAGCGAAAGGACTTGTATTTGCAGCTCACATCGGGAAATTTATTAAGGTGGCAGCGGGGATTATGAATACACATTCCAGATATGGAGACGCCAGAATGGAAGTGGCAGCAAGTGCAATGCTCAGAGCAGGTCTGCCGGCACAAATGGCGCTGGCAGCATTAGACTGCGGAACAACAGATGAAATGTTGTCATTAATGAGAGAAAAGGAAAGAAATAAGTTTCTGGAAGCACTGCTGGATCGGATTCAATTTTATTTGCAGAATCGAGCAGGTGAGATGAAATGCGGTGCAGTTATATTTTCCAATCAGTCAGGTATGTTGGGAATGACGAAGAATGCAGATGCATTACTTCAGAAAGTTTCTAAAGAACTTGTAGAACAGTAAAAGCAATAGAAAGAATAGAGGATGAGAATGAATCAGACAGGAAAACTATTTGGAGTAGGAGTTGGTCCGGGAGATCCGGAATTGATGACGTTAAAAGCGGTACGGTTAATCCGCGAGTGCGACATTGTGTTTGTGCCGGGGAAAGTGCCGGAGGAAACAGTTGCTTATCAGATTGCAGTGCAAGCAGTATCGGAAATCTGTGAGAAAAAATTAGTAGGAATCAATATGCCGATGACAAAGGATCAGGAACTGCTTCGTAAAAGTCATGAAGAGGCAGTGGCAACGGCAGCCGGATATCTGGAAGCAGGCCGTAACTGTGTTTTTTTGACATTGGGAGATCCATGTATTTATTCTACTTATATTTATGTTCACAAACAATTGTCAAAACAGGGATATCAGACAGAAATCGTTAGTGGAATTCCCTCGTTTTTAGCAGTGTCGGCAAAGTTAAATGAAGGACTTGTAGAGGGAGCACAGATGCTTCATGTAATTCCGGCAACGTATCAGGTTGAGGAAGGAATGGATCTGCCGGGAACGAAAGTGTTTATGAAAAGCGGAAAAGCGCTTGGAAAAGTAAAAGCAGCTATGCAGAAAGCGAATCTTAACGGGAAAATGATTGAACGGTGTGGGATGCCGGGAGAACAGATTTATAACTCGGTTGAACAATTTCCGGATGAAGCAGGATATTATTCCCTTGTCATTGCAAAGGAAAAGGAGGGCATGTAGATGATTTATTTTGTTGGAGCCGGAAGTGGTGCAGAAGATTTGATTACCGTACGTGGACAGCGGTTGCTTCAGCAGGCAGATGTGATTATCTATGCAGGATCACTTGTAAATCCTGAGCTTCTAAAAGAGAGAAAAGAGTCTTGCGCTATTTACAACAGCGCCAAAATGACATTGGAAGAAGTCATTGCAGTCATGGTCAGAGCAGAAAAGGCGGGACAGATGACCGTGCGGCTTCATACGGGAGATCCTTGTCTTTATGGTGCGATCAGAGAACAGATGGATATTCTGACAGAGCAGGGGATTGCCTATGAATCCTGTCCGGGAGTCAGCTCTTTTTGCGGGGCGGCATCAGCGCTTGATCTGGAATATACATTGCCTGAGATTTCCCAGAGCGTAGTGATTACAAGAATGGCAGGGCGTACACCGGTGCCGGAGCGGGAAAATATTAGGGCATTTGCGGCACATCAGGCTACGATGGTCATTTTCTTAAGTACGGGAATGCTGAAACAGTTGTCAGAAGAGCTGATTGCCGGTGGGTATGAATCAGAGACACCGGCTGCTATTGTGTATAAAGCAACATGGCCGGAAGAAAAGAAATTTATCTGTACGGTGGGAACATTGGCAGAGACTGCAAAACGGGAAGGAATTACGAAGACTGCTCTGATTCTTGTAGGGAATGTCATTGGATGTCAGACTTATGAGAGATCAAAACTGTATGATCCTACCTTCACAACAGAATTCCGGGAGGCATCCAGATGAGATATGTGCAGAGGGGAACAGTTATTTTTGCGTTTACCGCAAAGGGCTGTGAACTGGCAGGGAAGATAAAGGACAAGCTTTTGAAACAAAGAGAGCAGGAGCGGTCAGAAGGTGCAATCGAACTTTGGATCACAGAAAAACTAGCAGAACGGGTTTTGGAAGGCTCCATGCTTCAGCAGAAAGACGCAGAGAGTGGAATGGTTATTTGCAAAGAACCATTGTCAAAATGGCTTGCAAAGAATTGGAATGATTATGAAAGAATGATTTTTGTTTCTGCAACGGGGATTGCGGTGCGGATGATTGCACCGTTTCTGAAAGATAAACGAACCGATCCGGCAGTGGTTGTGCTGGATGAGTGCGGAACATATTCTATTTCGCTTGTGTCCGGTCATCTGGGGGGCGCAAATGAGCTTGCGGCATTGCTGGCAGAGGCTGTCGGTGCGATTCCGGTCATTACAACAGCGACAGATGTGGAACAGCAATTCGCGGTGGATCTCTTTGCTAAGAAAAATGGTTTGAAAATACTGAATTTGTCACTTGCAAAAGAAATGACTGCGGAACTGCTTCACGGCGGTAAGATTGGATTTTATTCGGAGAAACCGATCGAAGGGAAGCTTCCAAAGGGGCTTGTCCGGGTGGAAGACCGGGAAGAACTAAAAGTATTTTCTTATGGAATTGAAATCAGTGCAGAGCGGAAGAAAAAATCATGGGATTCCTGCAGTGTATTGCAGCTTTTGCCGAGGGATCTTGTGCTTGGAATTGGCTGCCGCAAAGGAATGACGGCAGAAGCACTTCTTGCTGCAGCTAAAACAGCAGAACAGTCTGGTATCTTTTCCATTGCGGAGATTGGGATGATCGCCAGCATTGATTTGAAAGCAAAGGAGCAGGGAATTCTGGAATTAGCGGCGCTCTGGCAAGTACCTTTTTTGACGTTTTCAGCAGAAGAACTTAGTCAGGTCACAGAAGTCAGCAAAGAATCTGAGTTTGTTCAGAACATTGCGGGAGTGGGAAATGTCTGTGAGCGGGCAGCCATTCTCGGAGCGCAGGTAAGAACGGCAGAAATTAAGAAACAAAAATATTGCGGAATCACTTTTGCAGCTGCGAGAAAGAAAGGGAGTATTCGGTTTGAATAAATTATATGTAGTAGGGATTGGTCCGGGCGCTTATGAAGACATGACGATCCGGGCGGCAAAGGTATTAGAACAGTGTGACGTGATCATCGGTTATACGGTCTATGTGGATCTGGTACGTCAGCATTTTGCAGATAAAAAATTTCTGACCACACCGATGAAACAGGAGATTGAGCGCTGTGAAATGGCATTTTCTGAGGCGGAAGCCGGACATACAACGGCCATGATCTGCAGCGGAGATGCAGGGGTATACGGAATGGCAGGGTTAATCTTAGGCATGCAGGAAGAACACCCGTCTGTTGTGGTGGAGGTGATTCCAGGAGTGACAGCAGCTCTTTCCGGCGCCGCTGTTCTTGGAGCACCTTTGATTCATGATTTCGCTTTGATCAGCCTGAGTGATCTGATGACGCCGTGGGAATTGATTGAAAAAAGACTTCTTTATGCGGGAAAGGCAGATTTGGGAATCTGTCTCTATAATCCATCCAGCAGAAAGCGCAGTGATTATCTGAAGAAGGCGTGTGAAATCCTGTTAACCTGTAAAGCGAAAGAGACGGTCTGCGGGATTGTGAGAAATATTGGCAGAGAAGGAGAATCATATCAGATCTGCAGTCTTCAGGAATTGAAAGAAATACAGACAGATATGTTTACGACCGTTTTTATTGGAAATAGTCAGACAAAGCAGATCAATGGACATATGGTTACCCCGAGAGGATATCGCAATGAGTAGAATCGTACTATTTGCAGGGACAACAGAAGGACGTCGGATTGTCAGGTGGATGGAAGAAAAAGAAGTAGAGCTTCTTGTCTGTACAGCAACTGATTATGGAAAAGAATTAGTGGAAGAACTGGTAGAAGAACATAATCATGACGAAAAAATTGCGAATAACAATAAAAATCAACGAATTATGGTTTACTCAGGGAGAATGAGTGAAGAGAAAATGAAAGAATTCCTGCAAAAAAAGTCTCCGGATTGGGTAATCGATGCAACACATCCATACGCGACAGAAGTGACAGCGAATATAAAAAGAGCCTGTGCAGTTTCTAACACAGCCTATTTGCGTGTGCTGAGAGAATCTGTAACAGAGCCGAAACAAGAGAACTCCGTTCCGATACGTTTTGCAGCGTCTGTCCAGGAGGCAGCAGAGTATCTTGGAAAAACAGAGGGAAATATTTTCATTGCCACAGGAAGTAAAGAATTGGCACGCTATACTTCGATTCCCAATTATGAAAAAAGATGTTACGCCAGAATCCTCTCGACGCATCAGGCGGTAAAAGAAGCTTTCGAACTGGGATTTCAGGGAGAGCATCTGATAGCAATGCAGGGACCTTTTTCAGAAGAAATGAATCTGGCTATGCTTCGGCAGACAAAGGCATCCTATTTCGTGACAAAAGAATCCGGAAAGACGGGCGGGTATCCGGAAAAAGTCAGTGCCTGCCAAAAAGCCGGAGCAGAATTGATCGTAATCGGACGTCCGGCAGAGACAGAAGGGATGTTGTGGGAGGATGCCTGCCGATGGATTTCAGAGCAGCTGCATTTGAAACCGATTTCACAGGCTGCATCTTCGAACGGCAGAGAGAAACAGGATAGAAACAGCATAACACTGATCGGGATTGGACCTGGAGCCGAACAATATATGACGGAGGCCGGACGAAATGCATTAGAAGCATCAGAAATGATTTTTGGCGCCCGCAGAATGCTGGAGCTTGCGAAGGAATGTGTATCACAAAAAGTAGAAGCATATACGCCGGAGCAGATATGGGACCATGTAGCAGAAATAACAACACCGGTACAGACAGCAGTACTTTTATCCGGAGACGTAAGCTTTTATAGCGGTGCGAAGCGGATTAGACAATTTTTTGAACAGAAAGATGGCTGGGAAGTTCGTGTGATTCCAGGAATTTCCTCGATTGTTTATTTAGCCGCCAAGCTTGGAGTTGATCTGGGAGAAGCAAAGGTGGGGAGTGTACATGGACGCAGCTGTAATGTGGCAGCGCAATTGAAGCACTCCGGAAAAGTATTCCTTTTAACAGAGGGAAAAGAAAGTATTAATGATATTTGTAAAGAATTGTGTTTCTTTGAGTGGGGAGATACAAAAGTCATTATTGGAAATCGTCTCTCCTATGAAGATGAAATGATTGTAGAAGGAACTGCGAAGTATCCGCCAAAATTGGATGAAATATCGTTGGCAGTGCTGTATTTGGAACTGCCGGATCTGATCAGGAAAAAGTTCAGGAGAGGTTATGGATTTCCGGATGATATGTTTGTGCGGGGAAAAGTTCCGATGACAAAACAAGAAATCAGGAGCGTGTCACTGTCCAGTCTTTCGCTTACAAAAGAAGCAATCGTCTATGATGTTGGAGCAGGCACCGGATCTGTTGCAATCGAAGCAGCGCTTCTTGCGGAAGAGGGAATGGTGTATGCAATTGAACGAAATCCGGAAGGATGCAGATTGATTGAGGAGAATCGAAGAAAGTTTGCAGTATCCAATTTAAAGGTAGTGGAAGGCAGTGCGCCGGAGGCGCTTCAAGACATTCCTGCGCCATCCCATGTATTTATAGGCGGTACAGGGGGAAATCTTGGAGCAATTCTGGATTATGTGTGGAGAAAGAATCCATTTGCCCGGATTGTTGTGAATGCAATTACCGTGGAGACACTGGCTGATGTGTCTGTTTATGGAAAAGCACATCCGGAGATTGCGGCAGAATTTGCGCAGATTCAATCTGCAAGGACAAAAAAGGCGGGCAGTTATCATTTACTGATGGGAATGAACCCGGTATTTGTGATAACACTGCAGAGAAAAATGATTGAAGAAGAACAGAAAGACTGCTAAAGAACAAAGGAGGAAGACATATGCGCTATGAGATACCGCGCATTATGATTGCGGCGCCGTCAAGCGGAAGCGGAAAGACGCTTGTAACCTGCGGCCTTTTAAATAATTTGAAGAAAAACTATCGGGTCAGTGCATTCAAATGCGGCCCGGATTATATTGATCCCATGTTTCACGAAAAAGTATTACAGATGCCGTCCAAAAATCTTGATACTTATTTTACCGGAGAAGATCTGACGAAACAGTTGCTGGCAGATGAGGCAAAAGCATCGGATCTGGCTGTGATTGAGGGCGTAATGGGATATTACGACGGAATTGCAGGAACCAGCACAGAAGCAAGTTCCTATGATTTAGCCAGGGTAACAAAAACTCCGGTCATCCTTGTTGTAGATGGACGGGGAAGCAGCGTATCGCTCTGTGCGCTTCTGAGAGGATTTATGACTTATCGGAAACCAAGTTATGTAAAGGGGGTTATTTTTAACCGCATTTCGCCTGCGATGTATCCGAGGCTGAAAGCGCTTGTAGAGAAAGAATTGCCAATTCGCGTATGCGGTTATTTGCCAATGATGGAAGATGCCGTCTTTGAGAGCAGGCATCTTGGGCTGATAGAGCCGGATGAACTAAGTGAGATAGAAGAGAAGATTGAACGAATCAGTATGCAGTGTGAGGAAACGCTGGATATCGATGCCATTCTTGAGATTGCAGAAAAGGCTCCTGTGCTGGAGTGTAAGAGCAGCATGCATTATGTACTCTTTTCTTTGGCGAAGATTCGAATCGCAGTTGCAAAAGACGAGGCATTTTCTTTCTATTATAAAGACAATCTGAAATTATTAGAGCTGCTTGGTGCGGAACTGGTGTATTTTTCTCCAATGCGGGGAGAGAGGCTGCCGGATAATATTCAAGGACTCCTGCTTGGAGGCGGCTATCCGGAGCTGTATGCGAAGGAACTCAGTGAAAATATTTATATGAAAGCATCTATCTATGATGCGTTGGAAGAAGGACTGCCGTGTATTGCAGAATGTGGAGGATTTTTGTATCTCCAGGAAATGCTTGAGACACCGGATGGAGAATCCTATTCTATGGTAGGATATCTTCCGGGTGAGAGTCGCTATACAGGGAAACTGGGACGATTTGGGTATGTGGAGCTTTCGGCAAATGATCAGGAGCTGTTTGGTGGAAAAGGGATGAAGATGAAAGGACATGAGTTTCACTATATGGACAGCTCTGAAAATGGAACGGCTTTTCTTGCAAAAAAACCAAAAAGTGAGCGCGAGTGGGAATGTGGTTATGGCGGACCGGCATTTTACGCAGGATTTCCACATTTATATTTTTACTCTAATATTGACGCAACGAAAAAGTTTATGAAGCAATGTAAAAAATACAAAAAGAAAGTGCAGGGAAAATAAATGAGATTGGAAGAATGTCTGGAGCGGATTTTTCCTGTAGATGCTGAGTCTGGGAAACAGGTTCAGGAACATCTAAATGCGCTTGCTAAACCGCTTCATGGACTTGGCCGCCTGGAAGATCTGCTTGCACAGATCGGTGCTATCCGACGAACAGAGAAGTTTTCACTTCATAAGCGTGCTTTGATTGTCATGTGTGCGGATAACGGTGTTGTGGAAGAAGGCGTGACACAGACCGACAGCAGTGTGACAACAATTGTAGCGAATAATTTTGCAAGAGGGATGACAAGCGTCTGCTTGATGGCGAAAACAGCAGGAGTGGATGTAATTCCAGTAGATATTGGTGTGAAAGAAGATACGGTAATTCGCCAGGAGAAGATTGCGCGGGGAACAAAAAATATGGTAAAAGGTCCGGCTATGACGCGGGAAGAAACTGTGCGTGCGATCGAAACCGGAATCCGTCTGGCAAAAGAATGTGCAGAAAGTGGGTATGAGATTCTGCTGACGGGAGAAATGGGAATTGGCAATACGACTACAAGCAGTGCAGTAACAGCAGTTCTTCTTGGGAAAGAGCCGGAGACTGTAACTGGGCGGGGGGCAGGACTTTCTGATGAAGGACTGAAACGTAAATACCGCGCAATTAAAATGGCAATTCAAAGAAATTGTCCGAATGCAGAAGATCCTATCGATGTGCTTGCAAAGGTTGGCGGATTTGATATTGCGGGAATGACAGGAGTGTTTCTCGGAGGAGCGGCTATGAATCTTCCAGTTATCATTGATGGATACATTTCTGCTGCAGCAGCGCTTGTGGCGGTGAGACTCTGTCCGGAAGTAAAAGGATATATGCTTTCATCCCATCAGTCAAAAGAACCGGGAATGAAAGGAATTCTGGAAGAACTGGGACAGCATCCGTTTTTGGATTGTCAAATGAGTCTTGGAGAGGGAACGGGAGCTGTATCGCTCATACCGCTTCTTGATCTGGCAATGTCTGTATATGAAGGAATGGAAACTTTTGCAGAGGTGGAGATAGAGGCGTACGAAGAACTGGGAGGCAGATCGGAATGTTTGCAGTAATTACAGGAGGAAGCGGAAGCGGCAAATCCAGATTTGCGGAAGCATTTCTGCAGGAGCTTTGTCCGGGAGAAAAGATTTATCTGGCAACGATGCAGTTTCTGGATGAAGAAATGAAGGAGCGGATCCAGAGGCATCGCCAGATGAGAGCAGGAAAACAATTTGTGACGATAGAACAGGGAATGGGTTTGCATAAATTACTTCTGCCGTCATATGAAAAGGCAGTAAAAGGTCTTCTTCTGGAGTGTATGTCTAATCTGATCGCCAATGAAATGTATGATGAATATGCGGAAAAAAAGGATGCGTCGGAAGAAGAACTTGCGGAATATATTCTTCGAGGCATTGAAAATCTCAGAGATCAGACAGAACATATGGTAATCGTTACCAACGAGCTGTTTTCTGAGCCAACGATGTTTGAAGAAACAAAAAGATATCGCAAGATATTTGGAATCGTGAATCAGCATCTGGCAAAGGAAGCAGATACGGTGATCGAAGTTGTGTACGGAATTCCGGTAAAAATCAAATAGATAAGCAGCAGTACCCGGAATATGGAAAAAATATTGGAAAGCGGAGGGGTGTGTAAAATGGAAACGTATATTATGGCATTGGATGCGGGAACGACAAGCAATCGATGTATTTTATTTAATCAAAAAGGTGAAATGTGCAGTGTGGCACAAAAAGAATTTACGCAGTATTTTCCAAAACCGGGCTGGGTAGAGCATGATGCAAATGAAATTTGGTCTACGCAGCTTGGAGTTGCAGTAGAAGCGATGCAGAAAATTGGCGTATCGGCAGAACAGATTGCCGCAATCGGAATTACAAATCAGAGAGAAACAACGATTGTTTGGGATAAAAATACGGGAGAGCCGGTATATCATGCGATTGTGTGGCAGTGCAGAAGAACTTCAGAGTATTGTGATAGTCTGAAAAAAGAAGGACTGGAAGAATGGTTTCGGGAGAAAACAGGTCTGATTATTGACGCCTATTTTTCAGGTACGAAACTGAAATGGATTTTAGACCATGTGCCGGGAGCGAGGGAGCGTGCAGAGCGAGGAGAGCTGTTATTTGGAACGGTAGAGACGTGGCTGATCTGGCGTCTTACGAAGGGAAGAGTTCATGTGACAGATTATAGCAATGCCTCCCGAACGATGCTGTTTAATATACAGACATTGGAATGGGATGAGGAAATTCTTGAAAAGCTTCAGATTCCGGCGTCGATGCTTCCAAAACCGGTTCCGTCCAGTCAGGTTTATGGAAGAACAGACTGGTCATTTTTTGGAGGCGAGATTCCGATCGGAGGGGCAGCCGGAGATCAGCAGGCAGCATTGTTTGGGCAGACTTGTTTCACGCCGGGAGAAGCGAAAAATACATACGGTACAGGGGCATTTCTTCTTATGAATACCGGAGAAACACCGGTGTTTTCAAGAAATGGTCTTGTAACAACGATCGCATGGGGCATTAACGGAAAGGTAACATATGCGCTGGAAGGTTCTGTGTTTGTGGCGGGAGCTGCAGTGCAGTGGCTTAGAGACGAGATGCATCTTGTGGAATCAGCGGCAGAATCAGAAGAAATTGCGGCGAGAGTGGATGACACGAATGGGTGTTATCTTGTGCCGGCTTTTACAGGTCTTGGTGCGCCTTACTGGGATCAGTATGCAAGAGGTGTTTTGGTAGGATTGACGAGAGGCGTGAATAAAAATCATGTAGTGCGTGCCACATTGGAATCGCTTGCTTATCAGACACACGATGTATTGCGGGCAATGGAAGAAGATTCCGGTATTGCACTTTCTGCCCTTCAGGTGGATGGCGGTGCCTGCGCCAATGATTTTCTTATGCAGTTTCAGGCGGATATGCTCGGAGCGCCTGTGAAACGTCCGAAATGTGTGGAAACGACCGCAATGGGAGCGGCATATTTGGCAGGACTTGCAGCAGGATACTGGGCAGACCAGGAGGAAGTGAAGAAAAACTGGAGTGTTTCTAAAATCTTTTCTCCGCAGATGGAAGAAGAAAAACGGAAAAAATGTTTAGGTGGCTGGAAGAAGGCAGTGCGTTGTTCGTTTGGATGGGCACGAGAATCATAATGATTGAAAAACAAGAAGAAAGCAGCGTTTTTGAGAGGAGAAAGAGGTTGCCAAAGGCTTGCGGGAAGTGTTATAATCACTAGGGTGATTGCATGAGATTATTAAGAAGTTTATGCATTGCGTTTGGCATGTATTCCAGGATTTATGTACCCCATGTCAAATGGAATGAGGAAAATATGAAATATAGTATGTGTTTTTTTCCACTGGTCGGAATACTGCCTGCTGCGGCAGTGTTCGGCTGGTGGAAATTATGCTGTTTACTGGAGATTCCATCAGGGTTTGGAGCGGCAGTGTTTACTGTGCTCCCGTACTTTTTGATCGGAGGAATCCATTTGGACGGATATCTTGATACGTCCGATGCGAGAGGCTCTTACGGAGATCGTGAGAAAAAACTGGAAATCCTAAAAGACAGTCACGTGGGAGCATTTGCGGTAACCGCATGTGTAATTGGGGCAATTCTTGTATATGGCTGTTGGGAGGGACTGCTTTCCATGCGGACAGCGCGAAGTTCGGAAGCATTATCAAAAGCGGTCATGGCAGCGGGGAGCGGATTCATCCTGGCAAGAGCCTTTAGCGGACTGGCAGTTGTAACCTTTCCAAAAGCGAAGGACAGTGGTCTTTTACATTTATTTTCTACGGCAGCTCAGAAGCAAATTGTAAAATGGACGATGATTTTGGTGCTTTTGGCAGGAGCCGGATTTTGTGTTGGTGTTTGTCAAATTTACGGGATCGGCGTTATGATAAGCTGCAGTGGAATGTTTTTATATTATTACCGGATGGCGATAAAAGAGTTCGGCGGAACTACGGGAGATCTGGCAGGATATTATGTATGTATGGCAGAGATGAGCAGCCTTTTGATGATTACTGTTCTTATCTTGCTTAGAGTATAAAAGGAGAGAGAAATATGATAGAAATCATATTAGTTCGTCATGGAAAGACGAAAGGCAATCAGGAAAAACGCTTTTCAGGAAAGAGAACGGATGAACCGGTCTGTCAGGAAGGCTTGGAAATGCTGGAAGAGCGCATCTATGAAGAAGTAGAGGCAGTATATACGAGTCCCATGATACGATGCAGACAGACAGCCTGTATGGCATATGGGGAGGAACAGCCAATCGTGATTGAAGAACTCGCGGAATGTGATTTTGGAATTCTGGAAGGAAAGAATCACGGGGAGCTGTCCGGTAATTCGGAATATGAACTTTTTTTAAAAGAAAATGGAAGGAATGGATTTCCGGGAGGAGAAAGCATTTCCGAATTTGCAGAACGCTCTGTAAAAGGGCTCTGCCGGGTAATCGCAGATTGTGTAAAACAGGGTTATAAAAAGGCGGCATGTACGGTACATGGAGGAACCATTCTGGCGCTGATGAATGTGCTGATGAAAGAACAGGATAACTACTATAAATGGAGTGTGGGAAATGGAGACGGATTCCGGCTCCGGATAGACGAAAAGAAATGGCAGGAAGGAAGATATGATGAAGCAGTCATGGATTGCCCTGATCATCGGATATATTCTTGATCTGATTCTGGGAGATCCGCATAGTTGGTGGCATCCGGTACAGGGAATCGGATATATTATTACGAAAACAGAAAAAACATTAAGAAAAATATTTCCAAAAAATGAAAAAAGTGAACGAATAGCTGGAGGAATTTTGGTGTGCATTGTTTTGACAGTTTCTGTTGGAGTTCCGGCCCTATTGTTGTACGGAGCGGGACGGATTCATCCTGCCTTTGGAATTTTAGTGGAATCCTTGTTTTGTTATCAGCTTTTAGCGACAAAATCACTGAAAGATGAGAGTATGAACGTTTATCGGGCGCTGAAGCAGAATGGACTTCAGGCAGGACGGGAAGCCGTTTCTATGATTGTCGGAAGAGATACGGCAGCTCTTACAGAAGAAGGCGTTGTGAAAGCAGCAGTGGAGACTGTGGCAGAAAATACTTCTGACGGGATTATTGCACCAATGTTTTATATGGCTATTGGAGGAGGCGTTCTCGGATTTTTTTATAAAGCAGTAAATACAATGGATTCTATGATTGGATATAAGAACGATACTTATCGGAATTTCGGAACTTGTGCGGCCAGACTTGACGATCTGGTAAATTATCTTCCAGCCAGACTCAGTGCAGGATTGATGCTGCTTGCCTCGGTCCTTTGTCGATATGATGGAAAACAGGCTATGAAAGTGTATCGGCGTGACAGGAAAAATCATAAAAGCCCTAATGCGGCACAGACGGAAGCAGTCATGGCAGGTGCGCTTCAGGTACAGTTGGCAGGAAATGCCTGGTATTTTGGAAAACTTGTAGAGAAACCAACAATCGGGGACGCGCTTCGACCGGTGGAAATGGAAGATATTGTGAGAGCAGATCAGTTGTTATATATGACGTCCTTTCTCGGAATGATTTTGATGACAGGAATAAAATATCTACTGCTGATAGGATAGAAAGTGACGAAATAAAAAACAATGAGATAGAAAGGAGATTAGAATGGAATTACATGGCGGAAACATTTATGACAAATCGGTAAATCTGGACTTTTCGATTAGTGTAAACCCCTTTGGATTGCCGGAGAAAGTCCGCAAAGAGGCGTTCCGAGGCGTAGAAATGGCAGAGCATTATCCGGATATTCATTATACTGCTTTGCGAAAGTCCATCAGAGAATATTTTGGAATAACAGGAAGTGAAGTGGCACTTGGAAATGGGGCAACGGAACTGATCTATACGCTTGTACACGTGAAACGACCTCGGAGGGCATTGATCATTGGACCGACGTTTATTGAGTATGAGCGTGCCCTTGAAACCGAAGGGTGCAAGTATGAATATTTTATGACGAAAGAAGAAGAAGGATTTGAATTGAAGCGGGAAATTCTTGACTATCTGGAAGAGAATGAATTTGATATGCTGTTTTTGTGCAATCCAAACAATCCAACGGGGAAACTTGTGAAGTGCGGACTACTGCGGGAAATGATCGAGCTTTGCGAAAGAAAGTCCATTACCTTTATGATTGACGAATGCTTTATGAGTTTTGTGAAAAAAGAAGCGGATCATTCTTATATGTGGAATCATAAAGGTTTCCGACATCTTGTGATTTTAAGGGCATTTACAAAAACATTTGCCATGCCGGGACTTCGTCTCGGTTATGCAGTGTCAGAAGATACAGACCTGATGGAGAAAATCCGTCTTGCCATGCCGCCGTGGAACGTCTCCGTTCCGGCACAGTATGCCGGTGTGGCGGCTATGAAAGAAATTGAGTATTTAAAAGAAACAAAAACGTTTATCTATAATGAAAGAGAATGGATGGAAGATCAGCTGGAGAAGATTGGATTTGAAGTGATTCCATCTAAGACCAATTTCATTTTGTTTCGCGGACCGCAAGGGCTTCAGGAAGTCTGTATGGAGAAGGGGATTCTGATTCGGGATGCAGGAAGCTTCCGCGGAATGAGAGAAGGCTATTACCGGATTGGTCTAAAAAAACGAAAATTTAACACGCAGCTGTTGAAAGTGCTTCATGCCTATATGGTAACAGAGGGGACAAAGAAAACATGGCGAGAGTAATTATGATTCAGGGGACGATGTCGGGAGCGGGAAAAAGTCTTCTGACAGCCGGACTTCTTAGAATCTTCCGGGAAGATGGATATCGGGCAGCGCCGTTCAAATCGCAGAATATGGCTCTGAATTCCTATGTGACATCGGATGGCCTGGAAATGGGCCGGGCGCAGGCGGTACAGGCAGAGGCAGCAGGGATTGAACCGAGCGTGTATATGAATCCGATTCTGTTGAAGCCGACAAATGATGTGGGTTCTCAAGTTATCGTCAACGGAGAAGTAATCGGAAATATGAAAGCAAGAGATTACTTTGCTTATAAGAAAGAACTCATACCGGAAGTGCTGCGTGCATTTGAAATGCTTGACAAAATGTATGATATTATTGTAGTTGAAGGAGCCGGAAGTCCGGCAGAAATTAACTTAAAAGAAAATGATATTGTTAATATGGGACTGGCAAAGCTTCTCCATGCACCGGTAATTTTGGCAGGAGATATTGACCGGGGCGGGGTGTTTGCCCAGCTTTACGGAACGGTAGAGCTTTTGGAAGAAGAAGAGAGGCAGCTGATCAAAGGACTGATTATTAATAAGTTTCGCGGAGACAAATCCATTCTTGATCCGGGCATTGAGATGCTGGAGGAAAAGACGCATAAGCGAGTGATTGGGACAATTCCTTATATGGATATAGACATTGAGGAAGAAGACAGCCTCTCGGAGCGCCTGGAAGGACACCGGGGAGCGAAAGAGATTGATATTGCAGTAGTTCGTTTTCCGAGAATTTCCAACTATACGGATCTAGCTCCGCTGGAGCATCTGAATGGAGTATCTGTCCGTTATATCGGAAGAGCGGAGGAACTTGGGAATCCGGCATTGATTATTTTGCCGGGCAGTAAAAATACGATTCGTGATTTGAAATGGATGCGGGAGTCCGGGATAGAAACCGCAGTAAAAAAGGCGGTTTCCAGAGGAACATTTCTGTTTGGAATCTGTGGAGGATTTCAGATGCTCGGTATGGAGATTACCGATGAGATTGGCTGTGAATCAGCGGAGCATGAGCAGGAAGATGAGACAGCTTTAAAGACCATGCGGGGAATGGAGCTGCTTCCGATCAGTACAGCATTTTCTGCAGAGAAATCACGTACCAGAGTGCTGGATTGTTTTCCGAAGTTATTCGGTCCATATGAGGGATTATCCGGGAAACCGTTTGAAGGATATGAAATTCATATGGGACAGTCGGTATTGTTGGAAGATGAAGCAGAAGAAGTGGTGTCAAGGTGGAAAAACCGGGAAACGGGAACACTTCTGGGCGTTTGTAAAGAGCAGATTATGGGAACCTATGTCCACGGTGTGTTTGACCGGGAAGAAACGGCAGGAGCGCTTCTTGGAGAACTGGCAAGAGCAAGAGGGATTGCCGTAGAGACATTGGGCGTGCAGGATTTTAAGAAATATAAGGAAGAACAGTATACAAAGCTTGCTGCACAGATGCGTCGGCATTTGGATATGAAAGCGATTTATGAAATGTTGGAACAGGGGGAAGCATATGAAGGAACAATTGGAGCAGGTACTTCCGGAAGAAATTGAAAAACGAAGTTTTGAGATGATTAGCGAAGAGCTGGGTGAACGTGTTTTTTCACCGTGGGAAGAACCGATTATTAAGAGATGCATTCATACAAGCGCTGATTTTGAGTATGCAGACAATCTGGCGTTTTCAGAAGGAGCAGTACAGCAGATTATTGAGAAGATTGTTCAGGATGGTGTAGATTTTATAACAGATACGAACATGGGAAAATCCGGTGTAAATAAAAGAGCATTGCAGAAAATGAATTGTACGGTCAGCTGCTTTATGGCGGATGAAGATGTGGCAGTGCTTGCAAAGGAAAATCAGACTACCAGAGCTGTAGCAAGCATGGATAAGGCAGCACAGTTTGCAAACAATTCCGGACGTGCAGTTGTGATCGCAGTTGGAAATGCACCGACAGCGCTTGTGCGTCTCGATGAGTTGATCCGGGAAGGAAAGATTACTCCGGCACTTGTGATAGGAGTACCGGTTGGATTTGTTAATGTGGTGGCGGCGAAAGAATTAATTATGGAAGCGCCGGTTCCGTATATTGTGGCAAAGGGAAGAAAGGGCGGCAGTAATATTGCTGCTGCGATTGTAAACGCGCTTTTGTATATGGCAGGCGGCCGGGACTAATGTCCGGCCGCTTTTGCATGTTGTGTATAAAGTTCACAGATCCCTTCATATTCTCCGAGACCTTTTAAAATACATTCTGTTGTAAATCCATTTGTTTCTAAAATACTTTTCCAGGAATCTTCCTCTTCGCCGGCCAGATCATTGGTGGCATGGTCTCCTGCCACAAGCATAAAGGGAGCAAGATAGACGTGGGAAGTGTGATTGGCTCTCAAAGCAGAAATGATTTCCCAAAGACCAGGATATGCTTCCACAGTGCCTACATGAATATGAGGAAATCCACTCTGCTTAAAGGCATAATCAAGAGCAGCATAAATGCTGTTGGCATAGTGAGTTGTGCCGTGCCCCATTAGAACAATTGCTTCTGTTTTCGATAGCTGAGGGAGTTCTTTTGTCATTGCCTGGATTACTGCAAACTGATCTTGTGTTGTATTCAGGAGAGGAGCGCCAATCTGAAGTTTCTGAAACTGCGAAGAAAAGCTTAAAATTGTTTCTCGCATCATATCATTTTCAATGCCGTTCATAATATGAGTCGGCTGTACAAGAACATCTATAATACCGTCTGAATGCATTTGTTCCATTGCTTCGTTTACATTGGGAATGAAAATATGATCTCTGTTCCGAAGCTTATCAAGAATCATCTGGCTTGTGTAAGCATGATAGAAACAGCGATCAGGAAATGCATTTTTGAGGACGGATTCTACATGTTCAATATTCTTTTTTCGAGTATCGGCGTAACTTGTTCCAAAGCTGACAACGAGTAATGCTTTCTTTTGTTCTGTTTTCATTCAGTTTCATTCCTTTCTATCGTTTGTTCCAGATAATGTTCCAATGTCTGTAAAGTACGCGGGACCGGAAGTGTATCTGACAGGATTTTTTTGCGGCAAAGGCTGAAAAACAATTTCAGACAATCGGGTTGTTTCAAATTTGCTTTTGTAAGCAGCGCTTCGTTGCAGAAAAGTGTAACAGGATCTGTGTGTGCCAGGATACATCCTTCGTGAAAAAGGATGACTTCATCTGCCCAGCGAAGCGCATAGTCCACATCATGAGTGGATTGTAGTACAGTCATACCGCCCAGAGTCATTTGGTCAATCAAATCATTTACAAGATCGGTATGTTTTGGATCAAGAGAAGAAACAGGCTCATCAAGAATGATGAGTTCCGGTTTCATAACAAGAATATCTGCGATGGATACTTGCTTTTTCTGACCTCCGCTTAATATATGAACCGGTTTGTGACAACAGGAGCGAAGCCCCATATAATCAATGATTTGATTTACAAGTGTTTGTACTTCTGCGGCAGTTAATCCGAGATTAAATAGTCCGAAGGAGATTTCCTGACAAACACTGGCAGAAAAGAGCTGGTCATCCGGGTTTTGAAATACGATCCCCACTTTCTGACGAAGCTTCAGTAAATCTTTCTGTTTATAGGAGTAGGGCGTGCCACGGAAAAACAGTTGCCCTTTTGTTGGTTTTAAAATACCGTTCAGACAGAGAAAGAACGTAGATTTTCCAGCGCCATTGGCTCCAAGAAAGGCAATCTTCCGACCGGAGTGGATTTCCAACGAAACATCATTGAGAGAGCAGCTTTTGCCATCGTCATATGAATAGAATAAATGTTCTGCCCGAATAAGGCAATCATTTTGTTTCGGATCTTTTTCTGCTGAAGTTTCAGATACCTTATGCTGCATAAATCGTTACCTCCATAACAGTATTTCCAACATCCATAGCAGGATGAGTGACAGTTCGAATATGATAAAAAGAAAGATTTCATGGCGACGGGGAGGAACGATTTCTTCCAGCACCTGTATCTCACCGTGATATCCTCTGGCTTCCAGTGCATCAAACAGAATACTGGATTGGCGTACACTGCGAATAAAAAGTGCTGAGAGCAATGCCCCGAAGGAGCGGATAGCAGTACGGTAATTGCAGTTTCCAAGCCGGGATTTTTGAGCGACTGAAATCTGATGTGCAATCTCCTGTAATAAGAAAATAAAGCGGTAGATTAAAATCATCAGTTCAATTAGTAACGGTGGAATGTGGAATCGGCGAAGTGCCAGTACCAAATCTGTGACAGGAGTGCTAAGAGCAAGAAAGTAAAGGCAGCTGACGCTGGCAAAAGCAGTGCAGATCAGCCGGAGGCAAAAGAAAACATCAGTCACAGAACCCGTCAGATAAAATGAACCGATAGAAATAGCAAAGGCATCCATTGGCGTGTGAGAAACATTAATAATGATGGTTAATGTTCCGATAAAAAGAAACACAAGCGGGATGCGAAGCAGCTTTAAATACTTGCAAAGGCTGATTTTTCCGCAAACCACAGTAAGCACTGTGGCTGCGGAAAAAGTTATCATTGCAATCAGTACAGAGCGACTGGCAATACAAAGGATAAGGCTTATGACAGAAGCAAAAAGCTTTAACGATGTATTGACATTTCGCAGATGGGAGTAATAGCATAGCGTATCAATCATCATCCCGCATCCATTTCCTGCGCTCTACGAATCTTCCCATGAAGAAAGCAAAAACACCTACACCGATTCCTGTCTGCAGGCAGAAAATCAGGCTTTCAATCTCACCAGGGAGTTCACCGCCAAGCATGGATTCCAGGACAGGAGTAAACCATGGTTCATAAGAAGAACCGTTGATTTCCTCTACCATAACACTTCCAGCGTCATCTGAACCGCCAAATTCTGCATTCCTATTAAGAATGAGAGGAAGCACTGCAATGACAACGACTAGGAGAAGAAGTAACAGTACTTTTTTAGTTGTTTTCGACATGAGAAGTTCCTCCTTTCAGAAAACCGAGAGTGCGAAGCTCAGGTTTGGCATAAGTTTCCAGTCCGATCATAACAACTACCGTCAGAATTCCCTCAATGATTGCAAGCGGCAGCTGTGTTGGAGCGAATACTCCTAAGAATTTCACAGCAGAGGCCATGATACCGCCTTCGGCAGACGGATATGCAAGAGCAAGTTGGAAACTGGTAATACAGTAAGTAAAGAGATCACCGAAAAAAGCTGCAAGGAAAATGCTTACACGATGATTGAGCTTTGTTTTCTTGCAGAGCTGAAAAATGCCATAGGACACAAATGGTCCTGCGATAGCCATGGAGAATGTATTTGCTCCAAGTGTAGTCAGTCCGCCGTGGGCGAGAAGAAGCGCCTGAAATAAAAGAACAATCAGGCCAAGAATACTGACTGCGGAAGGACCGAATAAAATTGCACCGAGACCGGTCCCTGTCATATGGGAACAACTTCCGGATAGAGACGGAATCTTCAGTGATGAGATCACGAAGATAAATGCACCGGACATGGCAAGCAGTGTCAGCGCACGGCGGTTATTGCGGATACAGTTCTGAATGGAACGAAATCCGAAGAATAGCACTGGAAGGCAGATGGCACCCCATGCAATACAGTAACCTGCCGGGAGATACCCTTCCATGATGTGCATGGCATTTGCTGTCGGCGCTGCCAGAAAAGAACAGGCAAGAATAGACAGCAGCAACATGCGTTTGTTAATACGTTGTTTCATAGTGAAACCTCCTTAAAATAATATTAGGAGATACTTTCTGGCTGTGTGGAAGATTTGCCGGTTGTTAAAAATAATTAAAAAAGAAAAAAAGCCCGACAAAATATCCGGGCACACAAAAAGCAGAAGTCCGAAAAGACTTCATTTAACGCCGGATTGTTATCTCTCGTAACAATTCGATGCACATGCAGATACAGGCAGGTCTTCTGACTTGGCAGTAGGATGCAGAAGTTTCTTAAGTAAATATAGAAACAGCATCTGCAGCAATGCGCCTTCCCGAAATGTTTCTTACCTTAATAAATATAGAAACAGCACCAGTGGCAAATGCAAAGCTTCCTGCGTCACAGCGGCGGGACCGTATGAGAGTTGCACTCATTTCCCTATTATCTTATTCCGGTCCAGAGGCAGAATAAGCACCTGAATACATTAAATTCTCAAGCATCAGAATAGCATTTTTCTTTTGGAAAGTCAAATATGATTTTCTGTGACAGACATCCGTTCGTGTACGTAGTACAAAAACATTTATATAAAAATGTTCGTGTGAGAAAGAAGAAAATGCTTGAAATTTCCAGTAGAATGAGTTATGATGAAGTCAAATGAAACAATAGATAATTCATAAGAACAGGAGAGATTATCATGAGCGAACAGAACACAATGTGGGCACTTGTAAAAGCTGAAGCAGCCCCGGGATTAGCATTAAAGAAAGTACCGGTTCCGGAAGTAGGTACAAATGATGTGAAGATTAAGATCCATAAGACAGCAATCTGCGGAACAGACGTACATATCTATCAGTGGAATGAGTGGGCACAGCATACAATTGCAGTAGGACAGACAGCCGGACACGAATATGTTGGAGAGATCGTAGAGATGGGATCTGGTGTACAGGGCTTTAAGATCGGTGATATTGTATCTGGTGAAGGACACATTGTATGCGGACAATGCCGTAACTGTCTGGAAGGACACAAAGAGAACTGTAAAGATGCAAAAGGTGTTGGCGTAAACCGCGACGGTGCATTTGCAGAATATCTTGTGATCCCGGCATCTAACGTATGGCCGACAAATCCTGAAATTCCGGAAGAAATGTATGCAATTTTTGATCCATTCGGAAATGCAACACATACAGCACTTTCTTATGATGTATTAGGAGAGGACGTCCTGATCACAGGAGCTGGCCCGATCGGTATTATGGCAGCTGCAATTGCTAAGTTTGCAGGCGCAAGACATGTTGTTATCACAGATTTCAACCAGTATCGTCTTGACCTTGCGAAGAAGCTTGGCGCAACAAGAACAGTGAACCTTGCAAATGAAAAACTGACAGATGTTATGGCAGAGATCGGTATGAAGGAAGGCTTTGACGTCGGAATGGAAATGTCAGGAGCAGCAGCAGGTTTCAGAGATATGATCGATAACATGAAACACGGCGGAAAGATTGCAGTTTTAGGACTTCAGAGACCGGATGCACAGATCAACTGGGAGACAGTTATCTGGAATGGTCTGAACATCCGCGGTATTTACGGACGTAAAGTATGGGATACATGGTATAAGATGACAACAATGATTCAGGCAGGACTTGATATTTCCGGTATCATAACACACAGACTGAATATCAAGGATTACAAAGAAGGATTTAACGCAATGATCTCCGGACAGTCAGGAAAAGTAATCCTGAACTGGGAAGACCTTGATCAATTAGAAGAACAGTCTCAGGAAGTTTAAGAACAGAGATAAGAGACGCAGAAGATAGAAAGGATTGAGTTCGAAATGGCACGTAAAAACGATATTTTAAGTATCTACACAAAAGAAGTAGAAGACATTAAAGCAGCAGGTTTATTCAAAGGAGAAGCTCCGATTGTTTCCCCGCAGAGCGCAAAGGTAAAATTGGAAGACGGAAGAGAAGTTATTAATATGTGTGCAAATAACTATCTTGGACTTGGCGACAATCAGAGACTGATCGATGCTGCTAAGAGAACTTATGATGAAAGAGGATACGGAGTTGCATCTGTACGTTTCATCTGTGGTACACAGGACATCCATAAACAGCTGGAAGCAAAGATTTCAAGCTTCCTCGGAACAGATGATACAATCCTGTATTCTTCCTGCTTCGATGCAAACGGCGGTCTGTTCGAAACAATC
>JAGZJD010000108.1 GCA_018365895.1 Lachnospiraceae bacterium
CAAAATAAGGGCTGAAAAATGGTATCTATTCCATTTTTCAGCCCTTATATTCACTTTTTCACACCGTTTCTATATTCTGAAGTATTAATTCCTGTCACTAGTTTAAAGGCCCGGCAAAATGAATTCACAGAAAAATACCCAACCTGTTCAGAAATCTCGCTCACTTTCATCTTTGTCATTCCTAGCAGTTCTTTTGCTTTATCAATCCGTATTCCTTCTAGATAAGAGGAAAACTTCATACCCATTTCTTGCTTAAAAATCGTAGATAAGTGCGACTCACTAAGTTCAAAAGCTGCTGCAACATTACTTAGCGAAAGATTACAATCTCCGTAATTCCGTTCTATATATGCTACAATAGCAGGGACAATCTGACTGGAATCCACTCCCTCCTTCTTCTTTCTGACATGACTACATACAGATTCATAAATTTTTATCGTCTTTGTAATCTGCTCCAAAAGAGAACTTCCATGATGTTTTTCTAATTGTTGATAATATTCTCTACACTCATCTTTTTCCATATTAACAACCGGAAGTATTCTAAACATGATAATCTGAAGTTCCGTTAAAAATAATTGCTGCAAATAAATTGGCATAGTATTCTGAATGATATAGGTATTCAACAGTTCTCTTAACTCATCATGCAGCCCCTTTTCATCGCCAAGCAAAACCAAATGATTCAAACGCATTTCCATATCTGCTGGTGGATAAAGCGGCATAATATCAGAGTTATCGCTATCCCATATAATAGTATTTTCAAACTGTTCTTTTTCTTTTCGAAACGTATGTATTGCCTGATTATATGATTTATGAATATCCGAAAAGTGTTTGACGCAAGATCCCCCATACACAAACATGTGCTCAGCAATGTTAGCCGGAAGTTCCTCCTTAACTTCCCCAATATACTGCTCCGCTTTTTCCCTAAATACGCTTTCCTCCATGTCATCTTCGTTAAGGATTAAAATCACCTGACTCTCTCCAGAATTAATATAGAGACTATCTGGTATTTTTTGTTCTAAAATCTCCAAAAGAGAAATCACACAGGAATCCAGCCATGACGTATTTTGATTTATCATTTCTGAAGAACCACCAGAAAATTGCAAAATAAGAACACAAAGTTCTCGATTTTCCCAAGGCACCCCCAATGATATCATCCACTTTTTTAATTCCTCCGGCGAACTATAATCTCCATAAATCAAACGATTAATAAGAGCACTTCGAATAAATGGTTTCTGTTTCTCAATTGCATCAGATAATACAGATTTCTCCCGAACTAATTTACTGTAAGCCAACTTTAAATGCGAAAAAACAGTCAAGTGACTGTCATAATATTCTGTCTCTTTAGAAATTTCTTTTAATATCTCATTTACAGACCCTGCTGATTTCCTTGATAAATAGAAACTTATCATTAACCCCACAAACAAGGCTGTTGCAATACTAAACACTGCTGCCAGCATTGCTGAAGTTTTTTGTACACTAATACTTTTCTCTGGGTACAGCATATAATAATTTAATCCCGACTCTGCAGACATCTGAGACATCAAAAGATATTTTTTTCCTTCAAACTCCAAAAAAAGGTTCTCCGTACCAGATGCTTGTAAAAGCTGTTCTTCTGAAACAACTTCATCAAAAATTTTTAAATACATTGGCTCTTGTTTGCTATTAGTTATTAAGAATGCTCCCCCCACATCATCCGTAATGGCAGGCATTAATACATCAATATAGGAACTCTCTACAAAAAAACAAATAGAACCAATATTTTCCCCGCTACCACCATTTAATAATAACGGACGATTATACACTAAGAAATCTTTCTTTGTACCGTCTTCTTTTTTATAGTCATAAGTTTGTACTGGTTGGAAACCATATCCTGAGGACATATTTTGGATAAACAGCAACCATTCTTCATAAGTTTTATTATCCACTGGATGCATATAAAGATCATAAAAGTCATGATATTCATAAGCGATTGATTTATTAATCACCATTTCACTTTTATTAAAAAATATAAAATAGTCAAAAATAGATGAATTAATTTGATATAATTCCGGCAGCTGCATCTGCAGTTTATTAATTTGGTATGCCTTAGGATAATCAAAGGGTTCTTCTACCCTTTTAAACTGATTAACTGCAGAATTTGTTGATAATGAATCTCCAAGATAATTCAACTCATTAAACATAGTATCTACCAACTTCACACTATGACTTAGTTCGTTCTTTTTTTTCTGCACCTCATCTTCACTAATTGTTTTAATCATGTCTCGGTAAAAGAGAGAGCATATCAACAGTGGAATGAAAAGGACAACAATATAACCAATTAAATAATAACGCAGCAAAGATCTCTCGCTATTTCTTAACTTTTTGTTTTTCATCTTTCTTTTCATTCCACCCTTCTCCTAATAATTGTCTATAAATTTCACATTTCGTTCTAGCAAAATATGATGTTCTGTACCATTTACACATAATATAACTGGCCATTTTTCTTCCAAAATCTTATCTGGATAAATCTCTAACGCAATAACCTTACCATCTTCCCAATTCATCGCTAATTCCGCTCCACATCTCAAACGTACACCACTGAGACAGCCACTTTTCGTTTTCTCTGTAATCGCAGGAAGAAGTTCTATTCTGTTTTCTTTGCTCTTCACCAGCATTTCAATCATAGCCGCAGCAGCTCCAAAATTACCATCAATCTGAAATACATAACCGTCTAACATAGGATGATTATCCATTAAGTTTGGAAAAGTTCCCATACAAAGAATAGCATTCAGGTTCTCATATGCTTTTTCCCCATTGCCAAACGCTGCCCATAACCCTATAATCCACGCTCTTGACCAGCCAGTATGACCGCCGCCATTTTCCAATCTTCGCTCCAATGTTCGATATGCTGCGTTAAATAACTCTGGCGTACACTCTTTTGAAATAGAATTACCTGGATAAAGCCCGTATAAATGTGAAATATGTCTATGCCCTGGTTCAGGTTCTTCGTAATCTTCCATCCACTCTAAAAGTTGTCCATATTTACCAATCTTCAATGGTGGAAATCTCTTCTTTACAGCTTCAGCCTTAGAAATCTCTTCTTTACTCTTTCCAAGAACCTGGCACGCTCCAATATATGAGTGGAATAATTCTAATAAAATTTCTGTATCCATAGTTGGACTTTCACACAAAACGCCCAAAGTTCCATCTTCCATTTGGTAAGTATTTTCTGGCGAAAGAGATGGAGACGTTACAAGCGTTCCATTCTTTCCCTCAATCAAAAAGTCATAAAAGAACAATACACTCTGTTCCAATACATAAAAATTTTCACTTAAGAATTTCTTATCTTTTGTAAAAAGATAATGTTCCCATATATGAGTTGCCAACCACGCTTCACCCATCACCCAAAATGCTGATGTGATACAATGATCCTGTGGGGCTGTATCTGCATAAATATCTGTATTGTGGTGACAAACACTTCCATTGCAGCCATACATCCTTCTTGCAGTTTCTTTTCCATTCTCACAGATACGCTGTAAATGTTCAAACAATGGCAAGTGACACTCCGAAAGATTTGCAGTTTCTGCCATCCAATAATTCATTTCTGTATTAATATTTACCGTATATTTACTTTCCCACGGCGGTGTAAGACTGTCATTCCATATTCCCTGTAAATTAGCCGGAAGGCTTCCCTCCCTGCTGGATGAAATCAAAAGATACCGGCCATATTGAAAATATAATTCCAACAACCCCATATCTGTCATTCCATTTTGTACCTGTTTCAAACGCACATCCGTCGGAATTTCTTCCATTTTAATATCCGACTGGCCATAATGAAGCTGCATCCGCCTGTAAAGTCTTTGATAATCCTCTATATGCTGTTTCCTAAAACGCTCCCATCCAAGTGATTCTGCCAAAAGACATCTTTCCCTTGCAGCCACAATATAATCAGAATAGCGAAAAGATGTTTCTGTGTCAAGATATAGTACACACTCTGTCACATTCTTTACAACAAGAAATTCTCCTATTATTTCTACTGACCCTCCCTTCGTCATCCATTCAGGCTGTACATCCACAGATAGGTTCGTGCAAAAAGAGATTCCTTCTTTTCCACCATCCACTAGGAAACGCACCATTTTTCCGTCTTCGCTCAAGATTTCATCTGTAAAATTATGTTTCCTTCCTAAATGGCAATCAAAGGAGAATGGTACTCTTTCTTTTGTCGTCATGTGAATTGCCATACAACCGGCGGGTGCAGAAGCAATTACCTCTCTCTGATATGTAATACCGTCAGAAACAAACTGGACATTTGCAATGCCTTCTTCCAAATCCAAATCCCTATAATAATGCGTAATATCATCTATATTATGCATGTGAATATAACATTCCCCTGCGGTTTGATAGGATCTTTGTGAATTTGGCACACCAGATAATGCATATAAAGTCAGTTCCTGTGCCTCTTCTATCTTTCCCGCCCTAATTAAATTTCTAATCTCTTTCAGTTTTTTCGGTGCATCCGGATTAATTCGATCCAACTTTTTCCCACTCCAAATGCTATCCTCATTAATCTGTATTACTTCTTCCTGTGGATTCCCAAACACCATGCCACCATATCTTCCATTTCCAACTGGAAGTGCCTCGCTCCAACATTCTGCTGGTTTTTGATACCATAGCTTCATTAAGCACTTACCTCCCGCCATTCTTTATCGAATAAAAACCTTTTCCCTCTTCCAAAAATTGTAACAAATTTGTCTCTATCTCTTGCTTTCCTGCCAAATAACCATCTTTTAAAAATACAATAGGAACCATCTGATCTTCTTCCAGAACCTTATAACTTTCAAATAATTTACGAATTTGTTCTCCGTTAGTATCTGTTCTTGATTCTAGTTTCATCACTTTACACGCTATCTCTGTCCCATCACAATTAATTTTTTCAGGAAGTTGTTCCCAGAACACCTTCATATCTTGGCATTCCGAACAATCTTCCCTATAAAAGTACATAGCAGAAATCCCAGATGCATCTAAAAATGCTGATAATAAATGTTCTCTAATCTCTTCCATCCCCAGATATATATTTCCTTCTAAAATCATTGCAGGAAAAATATAGTTATCATTTTTCAACTGGTATTCCTCTGCCATAGCATCCCATTTTTCTTTTCCGCTTGTTTTAAACACATTATACTCCAACAATTCATATGGACACTCATCCTGATATGCTGAAATCTGTTCTTTAATAACTTCATGGAACTCCTCTGTTCCATCACAGTTCCCACATGCCGTATTATGAAAAAAATAAATGGGAATGCTTCCTTTTTTCAACTGTTCCCCAGATTTTTCTAAAAATCCCTGTTTTGGAAGCTCCTGTTTTTCCGATTCCTGCTTTTCCGCAGCACAAGATGCTGTGCAACAGATTAGCAATACTATAAAAATAAACAGCAATATCGCCTTACCGTATATTTTCCATTTTACCAATCTGATTCTCATGCCTTCTACTCCTTAGAAATCAGTTCAAAAGACTTCAGCTGTGCAGTTCCTTGACCTCGGTATGTTAAATAAATAGCCTGTACACCATCTGGAATTTTTGCATCTGCTTCATACCTATTCCAAATATTCGTATAGTGAAGCTGAACACGTCCTAACGCCTCACCATTCCACTTTGTACGGATTTCAATTACACCATCTGCATATCCTCTAGTAGTCACCGCAAAATGGTCAATATTTTCACAATCAAAATACTTATATCCAAACACTGCAGAGTCTGTAATATTGGCTATAT
>JAGZJD010000109.1 GCA_018365895.1 Lachnospiraceae bacterium
AATCACGCAGCCAGGTCAATTCCAATTGAAATCCTGTTTTCCCATCTCCCAGATAAACAAGAATAAAACTTCCGTCTTTCGCTTCTTTGCGTCTTACTTTCTTTAATCCAAGTGCTTTTTCATAAAACTGAATAGATGTCTCCAAATTTTTCACATTGTAATTATAATGTGCAAATTGAAAATTCATAGTATTTCTTCTCCATTTCTCTTTATTATTTTATCCTGTCATCATCATTATCTTAATCTAATTCTTATCATACCACGAAAATATTATTTATTCCACCTCCCCTTTTCCCTATTCGAATTCTGTTATTATTCTCTTAAAATCAAAACTCACCATTGTTTCTCGCAATCCTTTGCCTTATAATCTACCTTATATAAATTTTATATAGAAAGGTGGCTGTCCAACATGGTAAATTTTGATACACTATTTAACGAATATGCAAATACAAAAAATGGAGATGTTTGTGCTTTTTGTCAAAAGTATAAAGAAAATTCTATAGCTACACGTTTTCTATTAATTCGCTCTTTTGATTCTAATAACTTAAAAAAATTATTAACTCAACACAATATCTCTTTTTCCGGTGGAAAAGAAAAAGAATTAATGAAAGTAACCTACAATTCCAGTATTTCTATAGAGGATCTATTAGATTATATTGAGACAAAAAGACCTGAATTGATCAAAGAACGTGAAAACGAAGTAGAGGGCTTAGAAACCGTTCTCCGACAAATCCCGATTGTCGGATGTGGCATACGTAACGATAATGTTAATACAATCGTTCAATCCTTCGCAAGGAATAAAGAGATTAAATCCTATGACGAACTAATTAAATCTCTTGACTCAGATATTCTCTCACGAGTTAGACAATATTGTTTATGGTCTTACTATAATCAGACCTCAAACGATATCATCGAACTTATATTTTTAAAACACAAAAATGTCATTCCTACCCTTAGAAAAATATACAACATCGATTTCTTTTTACGTGTAGATAAAGAAATCATTCCGTTTGATTTAAAAATCACCCATGTATCTGATGAATATTTTGAACTTGCATCAAAAGGTATTTCTATCTCTGATTCTGGTTATGATAACTTCTCTGTAAATAAAAATACCCTCAGTGAACTTGAAACTATAAAAGAATATTATAAAGCATACAAAAAAAATCATAAAAATCTTTCCCTTCCAAACATAAGTGAATTTAGGTTTGATACAAAAGCATCCTTATCAAATTTTCTAATCACTCTTGATGATGATTCTGCTCAATTCGTTGCCCAATTGCAGCAGGTACATAAGGCTTATGTACCTAATAATCAAGAAAGTCTCAAAATGCTGGAATGGTGGAATTATAAATACCAAGGTGAACGTTTATTTTGCAATAATAATCGTCTTTTCGTATTCTTGGCTTATGAAACTAAATTTATAGATGGTCGTGACCTGAAAGGTAACACTGCTGAAATCAGAAGAAAAATCAATCATCTTTTAGACAATCTTTCTGTTGATTCTATTCATAAAATTCAATATCATTATGACAAAGATGCAAAATTAGAAGGTAATTACTGTGCTTTCTCTCTTTCAACCATTTATTCTGAATAATCATAAAGCCGATTTCCCTGCTTTGGTTTTAATCAAGGGAGATCGGCTCTGTTATTATTCCATTATTTTCGCACAAAATTTTACTATCTTTGATACTTTATAAATATAACCTTTCGGAATTGTTTTTTCAAAAAGTACATTCATAATATTGTATACTTCATATCCTGGATTTGATTCAAGAATTCCATTTATCATCTGCTCTAGCTCAAGATCATCGTTCTTAAAACTAATCTGCTCCAGTTCATTATTTCCAACATTTTGAAAAGTAAGTACAAAATCTGTTTTTAATGCATTTTTTCTATTATCCTGTATAACAGATGTTGCAGAATATTCCAATGGAACGATATCCCTAATTTCAAAACCATGATGTACAGACAAATTCAGTATATCAATCCAGATATTATCATCCAAACAATTAAATGCTAAAGAAAAATATCTGTTTGGTTTTAAAACTCTATAGATTTCTCCAAATGCTTTATCTAACAATAAATTATAATTATCAGAATTTTTCTTTTTTCTATTTTTTGCTTCTGTTACTACAATTTCATTATCCCATTCTATTTCTTCATCAAGCCCTAACCATGCATTCCACATCAAGCTCTGCTCCATATAAAGGACTCTATTTGTATGAGGTGGATCAATAAATACATAATCCACAGAATTATCATCAATTGGAATTTGTGTTGCAGAACCATTGATAAGTTTTACATACTCTTGCATATAAGAATCACTTTTTTCAGAAAACAAGCTGTATATTTCCTGTTCTCCTTTAAGAATACGCTTAAATCTATTTTCAAAACAATTCCATACATTTATTTCAAAATGTTCTTCCGGAACCCAATATCCAATTACCCAACTGCCCACTTCGGCACGAAGTTTCTCTCCTTTGTTTTTCTTTCTTCTTCGAATAACAAATACCAGATTACTTGCTTGAGATAAAGTTCCTGACAATGTCAGTTCAAACACCTCTCTTAATTTTTCGTCTTCTATTTTTTTGATTTCGTCAAGCAAAAGAGATAATCCAACCAAAGCTCTCGGTGTAAATAAGTCTGAAACTTTTTGTTCTTTTCCTACATTAATTCTGGAGTTTTCAAACATAATACTTTTCGGATACCATTTCGCTTCTATAGCTGGCTCATTGCACATTTTTATATCTGTACAATTACCTACTCTTATTTTTTTCTTTTCTTTATCTGTACGATACCACACTTCTATTGGCTCACCATTTTTCCATATTGTATGAGTCACCATGGTATTCTCTCCCTCAAATTCCATCTCATACATACTATTAATTGTTTCCTGAAGTGTCGTTTTTATATTCTCAAATATTTTATTTATTTCGTCAATATTTACTGCTGTCAGTGAGGCTTGCGCCAATTTAATTGCAATCGGATTTAAATCTACACCCACTGCTTTTCTTCCAGCTTTAACAGCCTCAATAAGTGTTACTCCTGATCCACAAAAACAATCCATAACCGTTTCATTTGGTTTAGAGTATTTTTCAATAAATTTCGATATTTCATTAAATGGCTTTTTCCCCCAGTACTTATGCATTGCATAAATCCCCTTATATGTATCTGAATTTGCCACTTTTAATATTATCCTCCTGTTTCATTCAATATTCCAATGCCTATAAGACAAGTGTCTTTTTCACTTTTTTCATTATACATACTTTGCAAAAAAAAGAACGCCTTCACGACGTTCCCTTCCTCTTTTATAAAAGCTGAAAATGGGACTCGAACCCACGACCCCTTCATTACGAGTGAAGTGCTCTACCAACTGAGCTATTCCAGCAATCCTACAAATACTAATTTTAATAGACTTACAACGGATTGTCAAGAACATTTTCCCTATGTCCTAAGAGAAAAAGAAGATGCACAACATCTATCTGTCATGCACCTTCTGCAATATCTTCTATTTACCACAATGTCCGCCACAGTGATGATTTTCTCCTTTGTGCTCTCCGCATTCACCTTCATGATGATGGTGATGATCACATACAGTATCTGGATTGTAATTCAAACTTCCGCCCAAATATGCTTCCACCTGTGCATCTGCATTGCCGCATGCTCCTGGGAATAAACGAATTCCTGCTTCTGCCAATGCATTTCTGGCGCCGCCGCCAATTCCTCCGCAAATCAGAACCTCTGCTCCCTTCTCTTTTAAAAATCCTGCCAAAGCTCCGTGTCCACTTCCGTTTGTATCTACAACTTCTGCTGAAGTAATCTTTCCATCCTCTACATGGTAAATTTTAAACTGTTCTGTATGACCAAAATGCTGAAAAACTTCTCCGTTTTCATAAGTAACTGCAATCTTCATAGTATAAACTCCTTTCTTGCCTCTGCCATTTCCTGACATATCTTCTTCTATTAAAAAATTCCCTCCGCGAATACGTAGTCTGGCTGCTTCCACCAGAAATCGGGCTGTTTTTTTTCTTGCTTCTGTGTAAAGGCTCTGTACCGTTGCTCTGGCAATTCCCATCTCCTTTGCACACTCGGCTTGTGTCATTCCTTCATAGTCCAAAAGACGAAGTGTTTCATATTCCTCTACTGACATTTCAATTTCATGACACTGCTCTGCTTTTCCCTTTGGAAAAAAGCTGTCACAAACAGGCTCCCTTTTTACTCGTTTTGGTTTATTCGGTCTTGGCATAGGCTTTCCTCTCTCTTCATTATTGGCATAAATTTATTATTGCACTTTTATTAGTATATGTCAATAACTTTTTAAAATTTTTATTTCTGGCTTATTCCTGTAAACGGAATGAACAGTAACAAAAAAAGTTATCAGATTAAGCCGTTTTCTTATATTCGCTTAATCCAATAACTTCTTCTCTCATTACTTTCTATTTAATTCATTTCCTGTTCTCTGTCATTTGTCAGTTTCAGCTTGTCCAAAACATAGAAAATCAGGCTTAAAATCATTCCCACAATACATGCAAGAACCATTCCCGTCAGTTCAATCTCACCAATGCTGATTTTAATTCCGGACAAACCTGTTACAAAAATAACAGAAGTAAGCGCCATGTTTCTGGAACGACTGTAGTCTACTTTTCCATCTACCAGAATACGAATACCGGAAGTTCCAATCATACCATAAAGCAGAAAAGAAATTCCACCGATAATCGGACTTGGAATTGTCTGGATAAGTGCTGTCAACTTCCCAATGAAAGAACAAGCAATAGAAAGTACTGCTGCTCCTCCGATAACATATACACTATATACTTTTGTCATTGCCATAACACCAATGTTTTCCCCGTAGGTTGTTGTTGGAACAGAACCGATAAAACCGGAAAGCATCGTAGAAAAATTGTCTGCAAACATGGAACGATGCAATCCTGGATTTTTAATTAAATCTCTTCCAATAATCTTTCCTGTTACAATCTGATGTCCGATATGCTCAGAAGCTACTACCAAAATCACCGGCAAAATAATTAAGATAGCCTCCACATTAAATTTCGGTGTTGTAAAATTCGGCAGTGAAAAGAAGGATGCCTCTGCTACCTGTGTGAAATCTACTATTCCACAGAGAATTGCAGCAACATATCCTGCTAAAATCGCAATTAAAATCGGAATAACAGACAAAAATTTTCGAAAGACTACAGAGCCAAATACTGCAACACCAAGTGTTACCAAAAATACAATAATACTCTCTGTCTGAATTTTTTCATCCAACAGCCCTGCATTCTTTGCCGCAGTACCGGAAAGTTCAAGACCAATCAATGCTACTACCGGTCCCATTGCTGCCGGTGGGAGTACAATGTCAATCCAATCAGAGCCAAACTTATAAATAATCAATGACAAAATACATCCACAAAGGCCAACAACTACAAAGCCACCCAAGGCATATTCATATCCAAACTTACTCATAACCACCAAGGCAGGAGCAATAAATGCAAAACTGGAGCCCAGATATGCAGGTGCTTTTCCTTTTGTTATCAAAATAAACAATAATGTCCCGATACCATTCATAAAAAGAACAATAGCAGGATTCATGCCAAATAAAGACGGAACCAGCACTGACGCACCAAACATGGCAAACATGTGCTGAATACTTAACGGAATTAAAAGTTTTGGCGGTACTTTTTCTTCCACTTGGATAATTTTACGATTTTCCACACTTTTTCTCCTTTTTCTTTTTATCCGTACTATATTAGC
>JAGZJD010000110.1 GCA_018365895.1 Lachnospiraceae bacterium
GCGGAGTTTTTTGAAGAAGAGCCATCTGTGTTTTCCTGTACAAAGGAAAATGTAAAGGAAATGCTCTCATTTTTCAGACAGGAAACATACAAGGGAGAGCTTTCCCATTCAAAGGTGATTGCCATTGATGAAACTACAAGTGTCTGTTTCTATTATAAGGAAGAGAGGGAGACTGTAAAAATATACGCGTTAATCTGTACACACAAGTTAGTAAAAGAACATCTTTCTGAGCTGGATGGAGTATTTCAGGAATTTCTGGAGGGATATATGGTCGGAAATATGGTTTCAGAAGAATGGTATTGTGACCTGATTTTTGTGGCAGGGCGTATGTCGGAATGTCTGAAAGAAATGGTGACAAAATCCATAATTCAGTTGGAAAAAAGATACCGTCTGCCTGTAGCCGTGTGCCTGGAAGAAGAGAAAATATATATTCCGAACCAGAAGGATTTATATGGAAAAGAAGAATTTAAAAAGATGAAAAGGGAGATAAAAGGAATTTTAAAAACAGGAGAAAGATAAAAAATGGGTGAGGAAAAAATGACAGCGAAAGCGCCAGTTCAAGCAGCTGTGACAATTTTAGTACTGTGTATGGGAATAGGATATGAGATATGGGGACTACAGCAGATAGATTGGAGTAATCCAGAGAGTATAATACTTATGATAATTTTGAGTGCAGTTATGATAATCACAATATGGTATGTTTTGTGTTCAGTTTTCGAAAGGAACAAAAAATTGATTATGGATAAAGAGGGGTGTATTGTGTCAATTTGGGGATATAAAAAAGCATATAAATGGGAAGAGTTGTGTGTAAAACAAATTGTATACAATACAAGTATTTCTTCGAGAAGATCATATGACACACAGTATATCGAAGGCGTCATTTTTTCTCCACAGCCTGTAAAAAGAAAATATCCGGCATATATAACTTATTGCGAAAGAACTCGTTACTGGAAAACGCTTTTTTATGTGAACTTTGTTTTGGAAGGGAAGAAAAAGCAGCCGTATATGGGGCTGCATGAAGTAGAGAAAGAAGAGTTCCTCTCCAAAATGCAGGAGTGGGGTGTGGAACTGGAGGATATGCGTGAAAAAAAGTAAAGATAAATGATTCCAGGAGGTGTTCTTGGGTACATCATTCAAAAGCTCAGAGCGCAGCAGAAAGAGTACCGTGCAATCTCAGAGGGTGTCTAGTCCCTTCTGCGGGAAAACATTGTAGCGAATTATAACAAGTATCAGGACAGAGGAAACTGTTCGATTTATGCAAAAGAATCACTGAAACACGTATATGAATCATATCATAGCTTAGGCGGCAACGACGTTGCCACGAAATTATATCATACTCTTCTGGAAATGCCGGAAGAGCCAAAGGAGGGATAAGAGATGGGAGCAGATAATACGATTTCATACATGACGGGAAGCCTTGCAGCAATGGGCGTACTGGCATTCTGCGCTTATGCAGGAGAAAGCGTGACATATGGGAGAGGGCAAAGTACAGGGCTTTTATATGGACGATGACTTTGCAATTTGTTGTGGTAAAATGGGCTGGAGGTAGATAAAATGTGTTCAATAAATGAAGTTTTTGAAATGTTGAATTGGAATAATAGTGAGGAAATTCAACAAAAAGGAATTGAAGAAGCAAGTAAAATAAAATACATATCTATTTTGTTTCAACCAGTAGAAAATAAAGAAATATGGGAAAACTGCGCTAAAGTTATTGCAAAAAAAAACGACGAAATACTTTCGACATATATGATTATGTTATTTGAATGGTTGAAAGATGCGAATTGGCCAGGTTTTTTTGTGATTTACAACAGAATAAAGAAAATGAAACCAGATAACATTTGTTCAGATTATTCTTATTGTATTACAATGGCAAAAAAACAAAATGATGAAAGTTGGTTGGATTTTATGTCAGGATTAATTGAAAATCCTCAAATATACGAAAAACTTTCAAGAGAACATCAAGAACTAATGTCTAAACATTATAAGAATTTTTGGCAAAAGTAGATAAATTGAAGGTATAAAAATGAGCTGTGAACGGATAGTGTATTTTGGAAAACTAGCATATTTAAATATGACAAGAGAAACCAGCTTATCCGGGAGGAATGTCAAAGATATTTCTACATTAAAAACTTTAAAAGTGTCTGGATTTAAGGAGGTGTTTAAAATAGATAAAAAATACTGGCGATTTTTGAGAAGAGGGATTTCTTTAGTGGTGTTTGGGATTTTGGATATTGTGGGATTGAAAAAATCCATAGACTGGATGGAAATAGTGGGACTATGCGGTTTATCCATTCTTCTTCAGGAGAAATCCATATGTATATTTTATGACGAGTACAATGAGATAAGCTATAAATATGCAGAGGAAGAATATAGTAAGCCGAAGCACTTGAAAAAGCTTTTTGAATATTTCTTTTATGAAAAAACAGAGTTGCCTAAAATCATAATTAAAGGTGTATATATACAGGTGATTTTGGCGGTAATACATAATGTAGTGTCAATATTGCTGCTTTTATGGGACTTCCGTGCAATGGTTGGTGAACTGTTTATTTATTTTTTTATGGTTTACGGGGTACTTTTCTGGGTGGAATATAAGGGAACTAAGAAATGCTTTTTAAAAAAGTTTGTCAGGATAAATGCAAGGAATATCTGGTATTTATTTAAACGGTATTTTATTCTGAAAGAAGCGTGCAGAGAAAAAGAACCATGTCGAACTTGTGTTGGAAAATGCCGAATTTGTTCTATAAAAGTGAGGGGAAGAAAACAATATGCGGAGGTGGTATTACTGGGCAGTAAGAAAACATATAAGAAAGTTTTACTTAGAAATAAAGAGAAAGAGTATAGTGTAGATACAACAGGGATGTTGTATGAAATTTGTGGGGTTTTCTATTTGGAGTAGAAGAAATATTATAAGGCAAATAAGGAGAGAAGAAGACAATGGAAAAAAGGAGTTTCAAAAGATTGTAAAAGATAAAATGAAAGCAATGGGTTTTAAAGTTTCTGGCAATAGTATTTATAAAATTTTGAGTGAAGATTACGTAATAGGACTTTATTTGATTCACCGTTCGTATTGCAAAGGATACGTTATAGATGTTGGGGCTCTATATTTGCCGGACAGTGAAAAGTGGCCTATTCGAGGAGGCCTAGACTTTGATTGGTATTTATCTTTCTGGTTTCCCAAGAAACCAGGTGATAATATTTTAAAATATTTTGCGGAAGAAGATTATAATGAGTTGGACATGGAAAATTTGATGGATTATTTTGAATATGATACTCGCACAAAAGAAGAGTTGGAAATTTTATTAGATGCGAATATTCAAAAGTTTTTACTTCCTATATATGATAAAAAATATCCAATTCAATACTATGAAAAGAGAAACAGCGATTTGGTTGTGCAACGCTGGGAAATTGTAGATAAACTGCTGCCGCTGGGGAATTTTGATAAAGATAAAATTTATAATTTCAAGAAAAAATGGGAATCAGGGACCAGAATAACCAAAGAAGAATGGGAATTATTGGATCGAGGTTAAAAATAAACTTAAATGTTTGCAGGAAGAAGCTGAAAAAATTTTTGGAAACATGGAAACATCTACATGAAACATATCATAACTTAGGCGGCAACGATGTTATCACAAAATTACATCATACTATTCTGGAAATGCCGGAAGAGTCAATAGATAAGAGACAGGAGCAGATAATACGATTTTATACATAAGGGGGAATATTTTGGGATATGCTGCGAACAGCAAACAAGTTGCGATAGATGGTTCTATAAATGGTGTTATGTGGGGTGGAATAGGTGCGCTTGATGAGGCATCTTAAATGTAGTCTATAGAATTGCCAAAAGATATAGACGGAATATACGAATAAGCGGAGGAAAGATATGAGAGTACGACACCATTATTGTATAGATGAACGAGAAAGTGTGGTAGAGTTTTTGAAACGATACCCAATATCGTATGAAGTAATTGGAATGGTAGGAGATAAAACTATAATATTTGATATTTATGAGGATCAATATAGTTATGAAATGTTTAAAAAATCTTTTCCCATGCTAAGTATTAGTTCTTTTAAAAATTTGGAGTTTTCTAAAGAGGATATAGAAAAATCAAAATGGTTAATGGTAAGTTGCAGGGGGACCAATGTTGAATATGTATTTCAAAAAGAGGCATTTCAATATTCATGTCCGTATAAGATACCTTTTCATAAGAAATCTTTTTATAGACATTTTAAGCAAATATCGAATTTAACAGTAGAAAAAAATGTAAAATGGGGAAAGAGACAATTTTTTAGTGGCCCAAACAGTATGGAAAATATAATTTTTTGTTCTGAGAGAACAAAAAATATTTTGGAAAATAGATGGGAAGGATTACAATTTAAAAATGTTATAAATAAAAAGGGTAACGATTATATTGATGATTTATATCAACTATTTTTTGAAAATTCCATTCCATTTTCTGCTTTCGTAGATGCAAAAAGTGTACGGTGTCATAAGTGTAGAAAGAAAATGATATTAGTATCAGATTGTATATTTAAAATAAAAGAAGAATATTTGCAAGATTCTTCAAAAGTTTATCAAACAGGAGAGGTTATAACTGATGGAAGAATTTTTGGAGAAACAGTAGTATTGTACATTGTTCCTCAAGAGTTTTACAGGTACTGTGAAGAACGGGGAATGAATCGTGGAATGGACTATAGACCCGTTGAGTTAGTGTAAAATATTTATTTATATAAAGGCTGGTTTCAGTGAAAAAGGAGGTTCTATGGAAAAATTAAAGAAGATAGGAAATGGGTTAATCGGAGGAGTAATACTGTATATAATTAATATATTACGAGCTTGGACAATACATAATATGGATTTTCCAGAGTTTGAGAATGTTTTCTTTTTTCTTGATTTATTTGGTATCTTTATTGCTGTATTTTTAATATTATATAAACAAACTACAACAAAAGATTCCATTGTAAATGCAAGTGTTATGATGTTGGTATGGACTGTTGTTGAATTTTGGGGAGAAAGCTATGTATTAAAATTTTTAAATATAGAGCATCCCTATGACAGTAATGGTTATGGAATGATAATAGTAATATACATGATGGCAATCATTGTGATACTGGTGTGTACGATATTGATAAAGGCATTTGTGAGATTTTGTAAAGGGTATTAAAGTGTTCTTTTGCAATAAATATTGAAGGTGTCATTTTTTTGCCGCAGCCTGTGAAAAGAAAAAAACAGGCATATATCACTTCTTATGAAAGGGCTATTTTGGGGGAGTTAGTGTTAAAAGGAGGACAGTTAATAATGAAAAAATATATTTGTTATTTTGGTATATACGTATTGATGGAGTATATATTTGCAGTGATATTGATAAATGTTCATGGACCTATTGAATCTTGGGTAGGAAGTACGATTTATAGTATAATTGAGTATATACCTTTTGCAATAATAGTAAAAAAAATGGGCAACGATGTAGAATTATCTGGGATAGTTAGAGTGATTGCGAAATTTTTTTGGCTTATTTCAACTATAGGATTGATTATGGAGACTATTTTAAAAGCCATAGTATATTACAAGCTGATTTAACACGCCGTGAGCAAGAAATCCCCCGCTTCTATAAGTGGTGGGATGAATTGCGATTAACACGGCGTTTTCTTGACTTTAGAATCTTGCTGTATT
>JAGZJD010000022.1 GCA_018365895.1 Lachnospiraceae bacterium
AAAAAATAGTGCTAAGCCATAGGTTAGAACCTGTGACTTAGCATTTTATTTATGTCTTCATTTCCAAGAAAGTAAGAAGTGAGAGGCAATCCGGTTCGCGCAGTTAAATCCTTAGTAAACGAAGAACTTCGAGTTAAATTTATATACTTCCTGTCTGAGATTTTAGCAATTCTGAAATCACGGATAAAGTCAAAAATCTCTTCGGTACCATATTCATCTTTTAAGATATGGATTTGAAATAATCTTGTCAGAAGTACAGAAAGATAGCATACAAGGAAATGCCCTGTAATCGTTTCCTGCTTTTGCATAAAAACCGGTCTTGCATCAAGCTGAGATTTCATGATACGGAAGGACTCTTCAATTCTCCAAAGATTATGGTATGCAGCATAAATTGCAGAGGCAGACATTCTAATTTCTGATGTTACAATCATGTTATATCCTGTCAGCTTTTTTGCGTTTTCTATTGCATTTTCGTTTATTTCCACTTTGACTTTCCCGGTTGTTTTTTCTCCTTTTCTATCAGCAGAAAAAAAGGTGACATATTTTGCGCTGTCTCCATATTCGGATTTCTTTGCTTCACATGCCCTGAGTCTTTTTGCTTTTTCTACCTGCCGATTGATTTCATGTTTTTGCTTTTCGGCCAGTTTTGGATTGAATGTTACAATACGTTTTTCCGTTAGCTTTAACGTTTTTCTATGTCCATCTTTATCCGTGTAGTTATAAGTAAAATCATCAACACAATCTTTAATATAGTAAATAACTTCCCCCTTTTTATTTTTGACAGCAACATAATCATTTTTAAGAAGTGCCCATGTCTTTTCTGTCTCAGGAAGCATTTTTACAGATTTAGAGAAAATATACCCATCGCCAAATTTCAGGGCGTGCAGGATATTTTCAAAACAATTCAGACCTTTATCAGCCACCCGAATGGTTCTGCCAGATATATGGCTCCGCTGTTTCAAATCATCAATGATATCCCGTATTACAGGTTTTTCGCTTTCGTTCCCAGGATACATTTTCATGCCAACAGGGATCTGGTTTGCATCAAGAAGCAGACCCATGCCAACGATGGGCTCTTTTTTGTTTTCTTTCGATGGTCCCTTAAGTCGGAAATCATCTTCCTTGTCAATTTCAAAATAGAAGTTTGTGCAGTCGAAGTAGCTGTGGGCAGTATCAAAAGGGTATTTTAATGCCACTTGATGATTAAAAATTTCAATGATCTTTTCATATTCCGAACCTATGTATCCGAGACCGGAATAGAGCTGGTCAAGAGAAAAATCATATGCTTCAAACAGTTTCGGAAGTATTTCTATATATGTTTTTAGTTTCGAGCAGGGATGTACAACCCTTGCATAAATAAGAGAGGACATCATATCAAAGATGTTGAACCTGAAACCGGTGGCCGTTTGCATAAGGTCAATGTATTTTTTACAACCAAAGGAGTCACAAAGGTTTTTTAATGGGAAATATCCGAGGAGTTTTTCGGGTGACTCCTCCGATATTTGGCGGACTTTTTCGGCCTGCTTTCTTTTCTGAAATTCCTGATTTAATTTTTGAACTTCCTCTTTATAAAAAGAAATCGGATCTTCTATACCTTTCGCTTGCAGTTCATGAACATAGCCGATTGGCTTGTAAGAACGATGGGCGCCCGTTTTACGTTCTGGATTATAATAACTCTCGTAAATCTGCAGATAAGTTCCCTTTTTATTGTTTGTCTTTTTTAAAAAATATGCCATAAAATCACCCTCTTACGTTGTAACACTATAGCACTATATAAACAAGACTTAAAAAAGTTTTTTTGTCAAGTTTTTTGAAATAAAAAAAGCCAGTATTTATGCTGGCTAACGAGAAACTATACGAAATGAAAGTCCCAAATAATATAGTGCTAAATTCTAAAGACGGGAAATTGAGGAAACTCAAGGAATAAAACTGTGGACAAGCAGTACAAAATGAGATATACTGATAAAGATAATTATAAATAGATTTATTTTGTGTTTTATCAAGATTGGACAGAAGAAAACAATCAAGAAAGTAGGTAATATTTATAAGAGCATCCTGTCCTAAGGGAAGGGTGTTTTTTTAAATGAGTTTTATTTGAAATAATAATAGCATTAGATAGGAAAAAGCGATAGGAGTTGTAGTATGATGCCAAAAAAAAGGGTGTTGATATACGCACATTACTATGCCCCTGATACAGCATCTACTGGTCAAATTTTGAAAGATCAAGCAGAGGGAATGTTAGGTGAATTTTCGGTAACGGTCATCTGTGTTGTTCCATCATATACAGGTACGGTATCAGATGAGTATAAAAAGAAAAAATATTATTTTGAAAACTTAAATGGTGTTAATGTTATTCGTGTTAGAGTTCCTGAGTTTACTAAGAGAAATAAATTTAGTCGTATAAAAAATATTGTGGCATATTTTTGCCGGGCTATAGTCGCTAGTAGAAAAGCAGGAAGACAGGATTATATCTTTACTATTTCACAACCGCCTATTCTTGGAGGTCTTTTAGGTGTAATTGGTAAATGGCAAAAACACGCAAAAATGATTTATTGTATTCAAGATTTTAATCCTGAGCAAGTTATAGCAGTAGGATACAGCAAGAATAAACTAGTTCTTAAATGCATGTTGCTTATGGATAAATTTAGTTGTCGCCATTCAGACTTAGTTATCACAGTTGGACGAGATTTGGTAGAAACATTAAAGAGCCGTTTTAAAGGGAAAAAAGTACCCAAATATGTGATGATTAATAATTGGATTGATGAAAATGAAATTTACCCTTTATCATTAGACAATAATAAAGTTTTAGAGTTTAAAAAGAACTATAGGCTGGAAGATAAATTTGTTATCATGTACTCTGGAAATATTGGACTCTACTATGATCTTAAAAATTTATTAATAGTAATTGAACAATTCAAACCTGGAACAAAAGCGGCAAACGGAAAAGAAGTTGTATTTGCTTTTGTTGGCGCAGGAGCAATTTTAGATGAGTTGGCTACTTATGCAAAGCAACATAATATGGAAAATGTAGTATTTATTCCATATCAGGAAAAAAATAATTTAATCTACTCATTAAATGCTGGAGATGTTCATTGGGTAGTAAATTCAAAAGGGATAAAAGGAGTATCATGTCCTTCTAAATTCTATGGCTGTATTGCGGGGGCGCGTCCTGTTTTGGGGGTATTAGAGCAAGGGTCTGAAATAAGAATGTTGATTGAAGAAATTGGATGTGGTCTTGTAAGTGAACCAGAGGGATATGAAAAAATCAAAGAAAATTTACAGTGGTTTTTGGAACATGCAGGAACTGAGGAACTAGAGGATATGGGAAAGAAAGGAAGAGAATTCTTAGAAAAATATTTAACTAAAAATATTAGTATTCAGAAGTATATAGATGTAATTAAAAATTTATGAGGATAGATAAATGGTTGATGTGACAGTTGTTATTTTAACAAAAAATGAACAAAAAAATCTTAGAAAGTGTATAGAGTCATTTTCTGGAATTGTTAAACGATTTGTAATTGTAGATAGTTTTAGCACAGATGGGACAGAAGAACTCTGTCATCAGCTTGATGGAGAATTACGTCTAATTGGTTCACAATTAGATTTTTATCAGAATAAATGGGTGGATTATGCTACCCAATTAAATTGGGGGTTAACCAATACCAGCATTTCTACAGAATGGACCATGAGATTTGATTCTGACGAAGAATTACTTCCAGAGCTAGCAAAAGAGATAGATGAGACGCTTGGCAATTTAGAGGTTCCTATAAATGGTGTTATTCTCCGCAGAAGAATGTATTTTATGGGAAAATTTATTAAACATGGCGGAAGATACCCTGAGTTACTTCTTCGAATATTTCGCACAGGAAAAGCAAAGTGTGAACAAAAAATTATGGATGAGCATATGATTTTGTCAGAAGGTACTACGATAACTTTTAAGAACGATTTGATTGATAACAACCAAAAGGATCTTGATTGGTGGACAAGCAAGCACAATTGGTATAGTAATAGAGAAGTTTTAGATTATCAAATGACTTTAAAGCATCAAGTAGACGAATCACTAGCAAAAGGCGGTATATCAAGTGGGCAGGCTAGTGTAAAAAGAAAGATAAAGAATAAGGGATATTATAATTTACCTAAATTCTGGAGAGCACATTTGTATTTTCTATATAGGTATTATTTGAAATTGGGTTTTCTAGATGGACCAGAGGGAAAAATTTATCATTTTTTACAGGCATATTGGTATCGATATTTGGTAGATGCAAAAATGTTTGAATGCGAAAAAAATGGGATTGAAATGTCACCCCAAGGAGACCTGAAGGCATAGAGGGAGAAAGTTTATGAGAATACTAGTTATTATATGTACAGGCTTTGTACCATGGGGGGGGCTAACAACTGTTGCAATGAATTATTATCGTGCAATGGATAAGCAGGGAATGATAATTGATTTTGCGTCTAATAATGTTCCAACACAAGATTTGATTGATGAGTTAGAAAAAAATGGTAGCCAGTATATAAAATTGCCCCCGCGGAAAAAAATTTTTAGTTATGATAAAAAATTATGTAGTATATTAAAAGGTTATGACGTGGTTCATATACATGGTAATAGTGCAACTATGTCGTTGGAATTGTTTCCGGCAGTGATGTGTGGAGTTCCTAAAAGAATAGTACATTGCCATACGACAGTGCCTACTGCGAAGAAGTTAAGTAAATTTTTGCGTCCTGTTTTTTTAAAGATGTATACTCATGCTATAGCAGTATCTAAGGAGGCAGGAGATTGGCTATATGGTGAAGATAATTTTGTGATCTTGAATAATGCAATTCCAGTTAGTAAATATCAATTTGATTTGAAAGAAAGAACAAGAATACGATTAGAGCTAGGGATAGGAGAAGGTTCGGTTGTAATAGGTAATATTGCTAAAATAAATATACCGAAGAATCATACTTTTATATTAGAGATTTTTCAAGAAATCCAAAAGAAATTAAAAGGTGCAAAGCTTCTTTTAGTGGGAGACGGTCCTTTAAGAAAACAAATAGAAGAGAAAGCGAAGCAGTTAAAGATATATGATGATATTTATTTTATCGGAATGAGTAATACTCCAACAAAGTGGTTACAAGCAATGGATTATTTTCTTTTTCCATCAAATTATGAAGGGTTCGGTTTGGCATTATTGGAAGCTCAGGCGAATGGAGTGAAGTGTTTTGCATCAGATGTGATTCCTGCCTTAACAAATGCCACTGGAAAGGTGAAATATATTTCGCTTAAGGAATCGGCTGAAGCGTGGGCAAGTGAAATATGTAATACTCCTATGGAACGTATGCCTAATGATTTTATTGTTAAAAAGTTTAGGGATGCTCATCTTGATATTACTACTGAAGCAGAACATTTAAAAAATATATATGAAGAAAAATTATAATTTTAGGTTAGAAAGAAGAGAAGACATGAATTGGAAAATTTCTATAGTAACTATTTGTAAAAATGCAGAAAATGAAATAATAGATACACTTCAGTCAGTTTTATTGCAAGATTATTCTAATTTAGAGTATATAATTATTGATGGTGGATCGACTGATGAAACCAATAATATTATAAACCAATATTATGGGTTATTGCAGAGCAAGGGTATAAAGACTGTATATATTTCAGAACCAGACAAGGGAATTTCAGATGCTTTTAATAAGGGGATTTCCATTTCTACCGGTGATATAATTGGGCTGATAAATGCTGGAGACACATTATTGGAGCATTCATTAAGGACTATATCAGAAAATTTTGATGAACAATTGGATGTTTTATATGGAAATACCGTTTTTGTTGATAAAAAAAACGGTATTAAGTATTTAAGAAAAAAACCGGAAAATGTTGACTACTCTAAATTTGCGTCTAGAGGATTGGTTTTTACTCATCAAAGTGCATTTGTAAAGAAAAAAATGTATGATACGGTAGGGCTTTACGACTTAGATTTTAAAATAATTATGGATACAGAATTATTTATTCGTTTTTATCAAAGTGGAGCAACGTTCAAATATATTGATAAAAATTTAGTATCTATGTTGGCTGGAGGCATAAGCTCAAAACCTAGTAAAAAACTTTATGAGGAGCATATCGAAATAGGAAGAAGATATGGTGGAGTGAGCAGATGGAGACTAAGAATACATTATATTTGTGATATGCCAATTGCTTGGCTTAAAACACAAGTTAAAAAAAATAAGAAGTTATGGAATTTTCTTATTGGTAAAAAAAGAACGTTAAAAAAATAAGACTTTTTTGAATAAAGGGAGAGCAAGACCGTGGTGAGAGGAATTATCAAAATAGTAATTATATATATATTACGACTATTTATAAAAGTATTGTATGTTTTTCCGATAAAAAATAATAGAATTATTTTTAATTCCTATCGAGGTCAACAATATTCTTGTAATCCTAAATACATATCGCAAACACTCGTAGAACTATATCCGAATAACTTTGAGGTGATTTGGGCTTTTAATGACCCAAACAAATTTCGTTATTTAGAGAAGCAAGGAATTATATTGGTTAAATTCAATAGTTTAAAACGATTTTATTATGAAGCCACAGCAAAAGTTAGTATTAATAATATTGGTTCATTTTCATGGTTACCGTTAAGAAAGGGGCAAGAACATATTAATACATGGCATAGCGGGTTAGATCTAGAAAATTGTGGCATGAATGAACCGGCGAATGATATAATTACACGATATACGATTGGGTTAAGTGGAAGAGAAACAACATTATTTTTGGCTGCAAATAAAGTGTTTTCGGATTATAGTGCAAAAGTTCAGTTTGGATATTATGGTATGATGCTTAATTGTGGTCTTCCAAGAGGAGACAATCTTATAAATGAAAAATCAGAGATAATTAGAAAAAGAGTACGTAATAGTTTTAATATAGATGAAAACGATATAGTTGTAATGTATGCCCCTACATGGAGATATGGCGGAGCGAAAGATATGCCTAAAATGGATTATATTAAGCTTTCTAATTCGTTGAAAAAGAGATTTGGTTCTGAATTTGTTATTTGGAATCGCTCTCATCATTTGAGCAGTAATACCCAAATAATTGGTGATGAACACTTGATAGATGTTACAAATTATTCGGATATTCAAGAATTAGTAATATCATGTGATATTTTGATTTCAGATTACTCATCTGTTATATGGGATGGCGCTCTAGGAGGGAAATATGTTATTCAATATGCTCCTGATGCAGAACAATTTGAGAAAGAGAGAGGATTATATGTCCCAGTAGGGAAATGGTGTATTCCAGCAATGATGACCATGGAGGACTTATGTAATTATTTAAGGAATATAAATTTTTCAGAAGGGTTGAAATATTCTAAAAATTTATTGGATATGATGGGAAGTTATGAAACAGGTTGTTCAAGTGAAATTTGTTGTAGATGGATTGCTGATAAGTGTTTTGGAACACATGATGAGAATTCAATTTATTTACCTTATCTAAGTAAAGCTGCAGACTCTCCAAATTACGCTATAATAGAAAAGTTAAATTCTCAAGAATCGTTAATTAGTAAGGAGATATAAAGGATGAATCTATCATTTAGAGCACATATAAAAAAAGAAATTATTATGGAATTAGATACTAATGAATGTACTGGTGTCAAAAACAATAATGAGCTGGAATTTCGAAGGATTGATGATGGAAATATAAAAGATTTTGCTAACGATGACTTTATTTCAACATCCATGATGCAAAAAGGAAGGTATATAGGTGCATATGAAAAAGGTAAGCCTATTGGGTTTGCTAGTCTTGTGTATAGAGGAGAAAAAGGAGACTATTTTAATATAAAAAAGTGTGATTTATATTTACAGAAACTGTATATTTTTCCAAATTATCGCGGACGGAGAATCATGCAAGACATTATAATATATTGCTTAACCTTGCCAACACCTGATGGAAGTGCCCCACAGAAAGTCAGTCTTTGTGTAAGACCAGATAATATTGCCGCAATTAAGTGCTATAAGAGAGTGGGATTCAAAATAATGGGGAGTAAAATTTTTTTCAGACTTTGTAAAGATATTGTTTTTCCTAGGCATATTATTTAGAGCAAAAAAGGGATAATTTGGACAATGAAAGAGAGATGAAAGTAATTGAAAATGAAAATAAAAAAGTCTGATTTGATTTTATCTTTAAGATTAGAACTATTTATGTTACCGGCAGGTTTAATGGATAATTCTATATTTTCATATATATGGTATGGTTTGCTTTCTATATCAATAGGAATTTTTCTGTTAAAGATTGCTCGCCGAAGAGCACAAAATAAGTTTCCAATAATTATATGGTTAATGGTATTGTATTTAGGTCTACAAGCTTGTGCCACAGCAGTGAATGGAGGCAATTGGATATATAATCTTATGACATTGATGACTGTTCTTTTTTTGCTTTGGTTTGTTGAGGAGAATCTTAAAGTTGATTTTATAAAAACTATGACTTGCTTAAAAAACGTGCTGTTGTTTAATATTTTATTGGAAATATTTGTGTATTTATTTATGTCTTTTTCAGTACTCGATAGTTTGCAAGCCTCTTTTGTGTATTATGGGATATGGGGATGCCTGACCATGGCTTTAAGAAAAAGTAGAAGTCAGTGGAATTATTCCCTCATATTTGTATCATTATTATATATTTTAGCTACGATTGTACGTCCTGATATAGGTTCTAATGGAGAGAAAAACTATGAAGGAACATTTTATGTCATGGTATTTGTACTCTTGTGTTTTGATTTTGCAATTAATATAAAGGCGTATGCGATAAAGTGGTTTAATGGAATAGTGGCATTTGTCAGTATTATTGTTTTAAATTTAATTTTTGTTTTTTTGCAAATTCAAGCTCAAATACCAGGAATAAGATTTCTTTTTGAAGATATTTTGCATAAAGATATTACAATTACAGGAAGATCAGGGATTTGGAGTTTTGCATTGGGATTATGGTATCAAAGTCCCAAATGGGGGTATGGAACAGGATTAGCTGGAATGCAAGAAGCTGGTGGGTGGCATGACTTTATTAGAACATATGGTCCGCATAATCAGTTTTTATATGTGTTGCTGGCTGGGGGGATTATTACATTCTCGGCATATATGTTGCTTATTTTCTATGTGTCTATCAAGTTATATAAGAACAGAAAAGATAAGATGTATATTATTTTTTCTATTGGATTTTTTGTGACATACTTGGAACTTTTGATGACATATCGAACAATAGCTATTTGTATGCCATTATTTGCTTTTTTTGCTATTGTAACGTCATCGTATACTCAAAAGCATACATTGATGATGAAAAATTTGAGCAAGTCACAATAATGGGAAGGGAATATGAATAAACAGGGAGGAAAAAATGATTGAAAACAAAGAAACTCGTTGTGGATATGAAATTAGTCCCAAGTTAAAAAGAATATGGAATGTAGAGTTAAATATGCTGATTAAGTTGTTGTCTGTATGTGAAAAGCATAATTTAAAAGTTATTGTTTTTGCAGGAACATTATTAGGAGCAATTAGGCACAAAGGCTTTATACCATGGGATGATGATTTGGATGTTGCACTGCCGAGAAAAGATTTTAATAAATTAGTTGAAATTGCTCCATATGAATTTGAAGATCCACTTTTTTTTCAGACAGCATTAAATGATCGAAAGTTTTTCTTTGATTATGCGAGATTGAGAAATAGTAATACTACTGGAATGATTACCTGGAACAAATCAAAAGAATATAACAATGGAATATATATAGACATTTATCCTTTGGATGGGTATACGGAAAATGAATGTAAACTAAGAGTACAAGCTGTCAAAAAAGACTTTTTTAAGCAATTTTTAATAGCATATAATGCAGACGAATCATACAAATCTAGAAAACCTCAATGGCTTGTCAAGGCACTAGCTACTGTTGCTCATATAAAATCCTATGAATGGTGGTATACAAAATATATAAATAATCTTACGAGATATGAGGATAAGACGGAGCGATTATCTCAAATTAACGATAGTTTATATGTTATAAGAAAATTTTGGTGTACAAAACAAGATTTTGAGAATATTATTTATGTTCCATTTGAGGATATTACCGTTCCAGTTCCAGCCAATTATAATGTGATTTTAACACATATGTATGGAAATTATATGGAATTTCCACCAATTGACCAAAGGGGAAAATGGCATGAAAATATGATTATCTTTGACCCAGATGTACCATATAAGGAATTTATACAAAAATTAAATAAGTAAAATAAATTACTGCGAAAAAATATGTGAGGACTGAATTTTTGAAAAAATTAATAAATAAGTATAAGAAAGTACCATTGCCTGCGAAAGCTTCTCTATGGTTTGTGGTATGTAGTTTTTTACAAAAGGGAATATCATTTATAACTACACCTATTTTTACAAGAATAATGACATCGGATAATTATGGAGTCGTTACTATGTACAGCGCTTGGCTTGAAATTATTGCTATATTTGCCACATTTCAGCTTGCGACAGGTGTATTTAGTAAAGCAATGATTAAGTACGAGAAAGACAGAGATGGATATACTTCATCATCATTGATATTAGCATCTATTATTACAGTATGTTGCTTTTTGATTTATATTTTAAAAAGAGATGTTTGGAATAATTTTATAGGTTTAGATACGGCATATGTTGTCTCCATTTTTGTGGATATTTTCTTTTCTACAGCACTTTCATTATGGACAATTAGGAATCGTTTTGAGTTTAAATACAAGTCAGTAGTGGTACTGTCAATATCGTTAAATATATTTGGACCATTGATGAGCATACTATTTTTAAGTATGGCATCAGAAGCTCAGCAACCACTTGCTAAAATATGGGGATTGATAGTTGTTAAAATTATTTTGAATATGTATTTATATGTAAAAATATTACTAAAGGGTAAAAAAATGGTTGATTTGTCATATTGGAAATATGCATTAAGGTACAATTTACCATTAATACCGCACTATCTTTCACAGCAAGTTCTTTCACAATCAGATCGAATAATGATTAGTGAATTAGTTGGAATAGCAGCTGCTGGAATATATGGAGTGGCATATCAGCTTTCTAGAGTTGTTTTTACATTTGTTTTAGTAGTACATCAATCCTTTACGCCATGGGCATTTGAAAATTTAAAAAAACAGAATTACAAGCCAATTAAGAAATATTCTTTATTAATAGAAATCGGTATTGGAGCTGCGTGCTTATTTGCATCTTTATTTGCGCCTGAGTTTATTTTTATACTTGGGGGAGAAAAGTATTTAAGTGCAATTTGGATTGTTCCTCCTGTGTCGATGAGTATATTGTTTCAATCCATATACACTTTTTTCGCAGATATTGAATTTTACTATGAACAGACTAAAATGGTAATGGTAGCATCTATAAGTGTCAGTATTGTAAATGTTATTTTAAATGCAGTATTTATACCAATGTATGGATTTGTAGCAGCTGGTTATACAACTTTAGTATGTTATATTTTATATAGTTTAGTACATTTTATTTTTATGAAAAAAATTTGCAAAGACGAGGATATTGATAATCCTTTTAATAGTAAAGCTATGTGGATGGTTGGAGCTGTTTATGTTGTATTAGCTATCGGAGTAAGTTTTTTGTATAATCATACATTAATGAGATATTTATCAATTATACTTATGACGGTAGTGGGAGGAATGCTTGCTTTAAAAAATCTACATGCAATTAAAAAACTTTTAAAAAAACAATAATATATAGTACAAAACAGCTTAATTAAAAATTGTTAGTTGTTACTGTGCATGGGCGAGCGATGGAGTATGAACTTTTCTATGAAAGACCATATTACAAATGTGTATAGAATGAAATGAAATGGGAATATTCCTATACTCAAAAAAATAATGTTAATGAAAAATCGAAGAATAAATTGATCTATAAAATATTAGATGTTCAATCAGTAGCAGAATTTCTGGAGCTAGATAATGTTCCTATACAGAAAGTTGTTAGTTCAAATTACTGCTTGCCTAAAGTGGTGAATCATGAAATTAAGTAAATAGATGGAGAGATTAGAAATGTTAAATTTTACAGTAGGACCAGTACAGAGTTCCGAGGTAGTATGTGCAGTAGGAGCCGAGCAGATACCTTATTTTAGAACTGTGGAATTCTCTGAAATGATGTTTGAAAATGAGAATTTGATAAGGAAATTCGCAAAAGCACAAGATGATTCTAGAGTAGTATTTATTACAGGCTCTGGTACAGCTTCTATGGAAGCGACTATTATGAATACGCTTACGAGTGATGATAGAGTAATTGTTGTAAATGGAGGTAGTTTTGGAGAACGTTTTGTGCAGCTATGTCAGATACATGGGATTCGTTATTCTGAAATCAAGTTGGAAATTGGGAAGAGTCTAACAGCTGAAATGTTGAAAAATTATGATGGAAAAGGATATACTGCATTTATAGTAAATGCGCATGAAACATCGACTGGAGTACACTATGATATGGAATTGATTAGTGAATTTTGTAAAAATAACAATTTATTTTTAATTGTTGATGCTATTAGTTCCTTTTTGGCAGATGAGCTCAATGTAAAAGAGTTGGGAGTAGATGTAATGATTACTGGATCTCAAAAAGCACTTTCTTGTCCGCCCGGGATTTCTATTATTGTTCTTTCATCTCAAGCAATCGAAAGAGTAAATAAGAATAACCCCAAGAGCATGTATTTTGACTTAAGGAATGCATTGAAGGATGGCGAGAGAGGACAAACACCGTTTACGCCAGCAGTAGGAATTTTGCGTCAAATTAATACTCAATTAAGGAAAATAGATGAAGCGGGGGGGAGTGAGAGTGAGATAGAGAGAGTTTCTGAGTTAGCCAATGATTTTAGAAGAAAAATAAAAGGTCTTCCTTTTAAATTTTTATCAGATTCAATGTCAAATGCAGTGACTGCTTTAATGCCGACAACTGCTTTAGCAAATAACATTTTTCTTACTCTCAAAGATGATTATCATATTTGGGTTTGTCCCAATGGGGGAGAAATGAAAGATAAGATTTTTCGCGTTGGTCATATTGGTGCACTTACAAAAGAAGACAATACAACTCTTGTTAATGCTTTTAAGGATATGCAAAAAAGAGGTATTATTTAAAAAGTTGCTTAAAGGGGTAATTTAGATGATAAAGGTAATTACATATGGCACCTATGATTTACTTCATCGCGGACATATTAGACTTTTAGAGAGAGCAAAGGCGTTAGGGGATTATTTAATCGTAGGTGTTACAGCAGATGATTTTGATAAAAATCGTGGAAAAATAAATGTTCAACAATCTTTGATGGAAAGAGTGGAAGCAGTTAGGGAAACTGGAATTGCAGATGAAATTATTATTGAGGAATACGAAGGACAGAAAATAGATGACATACGGAAATATGGTGTAGATATTTTTACAGTTGGATCTGATTGGATTGGAAAATTTGATTATTTAAATGAATATTGTGAGGTTATCTATCTTGAAAGAACTCAGGGAGTATCGAGTTCAGAAATTAGAGAAGAGAAGCAAGCAATAAATCTTGGACTTATAGGAGATTCGTTATTTCTTAATAAAGTAAGAGCAGAGGCAGAGGTTGTTAATGGTATTCATGTCAAGGGATTATGTACTAAAAGGTCTGATGTAATTGATGATCATTTTCGAATGATGGATATATTGACGGAAGATTATAATCAATTGCTAGAATGTATAGATGCGGTTTATATAAGATCTGTTCCTGAAAGACATTATGAGCATATCAAAATGGCTTTGAAGAAAGGAAAACATGTTTTATGTGAATCTCCTATGACTTTAGAAAAAAACCAAAGTGAAAAGTTATTTGCTTTGGCAGCATCAAATAAGGTAATTTTAATGGAAGCAATAAAAACAGCTTATTCTACGGCATTTTCAAGATTGCTACTTTTAATTAAAGGTGGAAAAATAGGAGATGTTATTTCTGTTGATGCTACTTGCACTAGTTTTAAAACCTATGAGGGGAAAGAACGTACTGATTGGAATGGTATTTATGAGTGGGGCCCAACAGCATTATTGCCAATATTTCAAATTCTTGGAACTGATTTTAGAGATTATAGAATTGTCTCTAAATTTAGCGATATAGATTATAAAAATGACATATTTACTAAGATGGATTTTGTTTACAATCATGCAGTGGCGTCAATTAAGATTGGTGATGGAGTGAAATCAGAGGGAGAATTGATTATTTCTGGAACAAAAGGTTATATTTATGTACCGGCGCCATGGTGGAAGACAGATTATTTTGAAATTCGTTTTGAAAATCAGGCTGAAAATAAACGATATTTTTATCAACTTAACGGAGAAGGAATTAGATATGAGCTAGTGGCATTTGTAAAAGCAATTGAGCGAGGAAAAATACTTGCTAATATTGATGATTCTGTTACATATAGAATTTCTGATATAATGAATGATTTTATAAATAGGAAAAATATGGTTATAATTTGAGTAAATGTGTTAGAAAATCAAAGTAACAATAATGTTGCGCTAAATTAATTAGGCGCAACATTATTGAAAAAATAAAATTATACAAACTCACAATCCCATACACCTACAGGGTTATCTTGAAACACTTCTTTTAAACGCATATGAACATCTTCTTTTGTAACCCCTTTTTTTAGAATGACTTGAAGAAATCCGCCACCACCGGCACCACACACCATACGTCCATCTATAAGGTGATCAATCGAAGCAAATATTTGTTCAATTAGAGTATTGGTACTTCCGATATCTATCTTTTTGCTTAATTCCCAATGATATTCTAGCAGTTTTGCAAACTCATTGATTTTTCCGCGCTCTAATTCAAACTTCATTAAAACAGCGACTTTTTGGATTTCGTTTAGAGCGAAAAGGCTGTCAGGTTCATTTCCTATATAGCGACCTATCACATCTCTTAAAAGGTTGCGAGCAAGGCGTCTTTGCCCAGTATAAATAAGGCAGAATCTTTCGTTTAGTTCTTGCTTCGTTTCTTTAGGAAGTTCTACATGTTCGACTTTCAACTTTTGTTGAAGACCTGGCATACTTGTAATGTATTTGATTCCATTTGACAGGCCTCCCACTTGATCTTGCCAACCGCCACCAGTGGACATAATTTGCTCCATAATTAATACATGAGTATAGAGATCATCTTCTTCATGCGAAATTCCCATGAATTCAAATATGGCCTTGACACAGGCGGCCGACAAAATAGAAGAAGTTCCAAGTCCGCTTCCTTTTGGAACATTAGTGACCTCCGAGTGCATTTCAAATCCTCCGCCTAATCGTGATAGGATTTGCTTTAAATTGCCCCCCTCCTTTGGAATAATTCCACAAGCTAATAGACAAGCCTTCTGTAATGCAAATGGATCGTACGGATCTCCTGTTTTTTGCAGCGGTTCGATGGTATCGAATTCTCCGTGAACATCCATGTCACGACTGTCAAATATAATTTTATTTTCTTCAATTTTTACCAAGATTACTTCTACAGGATATTCCCCATTTAGTGTGATTGCAGCGTTTAGAACAGTGCCCCCTATTTCGCAGCAGATTGGTGGGGTATCACTCCACCCCCCGCCCCAGTTTACTCGAAGAGGCAATTTTACAGTATGCGTATCTTTTGTAATTTTACAGATTTCATTGAATTTTAATCCTTTCATAGAGGCTTGGAGTATGGTATTAGAGATTTGCTGAAAACAATCTCTAATATAAGTGTCTTTTTCTTTTCTAGACAAAGCAGTGCCTACATAGTACTGTAAGCGGATAGATTCTGAAAACGAAGCTTTGGAAAGGCGTCTGTTTAGCCATTCTTTTTGAACTTTTGTTAATGTGTTTAATGGTGGGAGATCTTTTGGTGTTCTCTGAGCGGAAATTTCTTTTGTAATTTCATCCATTCGTACTAATTCTTGCATTCGTTGATTCCAAGCAATAATTGCGTTAGCATCAGCATCGTGGAAACCAGAATATAATGATTTCTTGCTAGAACTTTTCCATGAATTTAAGTTGCCAGACTCACCATGTAAGAGTGCAAATAAATTCAATGCGGAACTAACTGCTTCTTTGATAGAATCACATTCAGGATAAAAGTTTGCCATCCATAAAGTATGGTTTTTGGTATCCCACAATTCGGATTCCTGTACGTCAAGCGTTTTCTGTACCTCTGAAAGTTCCCTGCCAAAAAGCTTTGTTTCCTTAGGATTATCGTGAATATCATAAATACGACATACAAATTTTCCGTTTTTTTGTTTTAGTCCGTGCAACACCACATTATCTGGAACGGTTTCATCGTGAATATCTATGTAAGATAGCAGTACGTTGTTTCCTATAGTGGCTTGTCTGTGGACAAAGGATACCTCTAAGTAACAGTTTGCTCCAATTGTAGCATGACTAGACAGTACACTATTGTATCCAGCAGTCTCTCCCTGAATACTGCTGTTTATTCTTGGACGCCATGATAATGCGTCATAAGCATGTACACCAGTACTCATAAGAGAAAGAATTTCTGTCGTTGTTCCGAAGTGAATGAATTTGGCAGGAGCAAGACGTAGCAGTTTCATTCGATATGGACGAAGTTTTTCCCATACAATTGTACGTGCTTCTTGGAGTTCTGCACAAAATTCACCTTCTGGTTTTTCTGTATAAAATCTTTCTAGTGTAGAATCTTCTGCAAGAGGATATAAAAAGTCTCCATATAAAGAGAGGCGGACAGTATTGTTTACATACTTTTTGTATTTCTCTTGTGTATCAATCAAAGAGTATAATTGCTCTAATAACTCTGGTGAAAAAATGATAGCACCTGTGTCAATATCTACGCAATTATTTTCATTTACCGCCCCCATTTTTGTTAATGTTTCTACTGTTTGTTTGTGCAAAAATTTACGTACATGCCCTTTTTCACCATTTAAAAACACACCATGATTTTTTCCGGTTTCAACTTGTTCTTTAAAGGATATTGCGGCTGCACCTTTCCCAGAAAAATCAATTTGTAATGGGTTGAATAAAAGGAGAACATCGCCAGATAATAATAGCATGCCCTCTCTTATTCGAGGTGGAACAGAAGCCATTGCAATGATAAATTCGTCAAAAAGGGTAGAAGAGCGACCATTAGGAAGCTTATGTGGGACAGGACTAAATAGTTTCCCTAAAGCAGAATATGTTGGAACCCTTTTGCTATCTCCACCAGAATGTATAACTAAAGTACGAATTCCATCGAAACGTCCTTCTCTTTCGTAGATGTATTTTAGTACAGAAAGTGTTGCTCCACCTGAACCAACACGCACGCCACCCTCATCTGGAATGACAGCAAAGTGTGTTCTAGACGGAAGGAAATCTTTTCGTTCTTCAATTTGTTTGTAGTATCCTTCGGCCTGATTATCATCAGAAGCTGTTAAAATGATATAATCCCATACAGGAAATGTTTCAGATGTGATAGAGCGATTATAATCATCCCATGTATCCTGATAAGATTGCGATAGAAATAACGATGTTAAATTATCCATAATAACCTCCATTGAGTTCTTAAAGTAATATGTACTATTGTATCAAGTTGCTGGCGTAACGGCTAGCCCTAGATACATGAAATTTTTATTTTTTTAAATCTTTACAAAAAAAGTAACAGTATAGATATTATATTGTTGAGATACCCCTATTGCAACTACACGACAAACGCATGAATGAATAAATTATGAGCACTCCGTCTGGATTTTTGGTATAATCAAAGAAAAAAGGATGGTTTTTTTGTGAAAGCAATTTTAGACTATGCAAGTACAGTGTAAGAGTTTAAATTTTAGGAGTTGGTAGAAAAATATCCAGCTACTTTTCAGTAACCAGAGTACTTTGACAATTCACATATGATTAGTTATTGATTCGAGCTTGCTGCTCGGCGTTCAATCTCAGTTTTTACAGCCTCATTCCATGATGCAAGAAGTTGCAATTCCTCATCACTCATACTATGATTTGGCATTTTTTCGAGAAGATAGGTTAGATAGTGATAGAAGTTTACTCCATTTGTTTTTGCCATCTCTACCATTGTATATACGATGGCACTGGTCTAGGCTCCGTTTGGTGTATCACAAAAACAGCCAATTTTTCCGGCCAACAGTAAATGGACGGATTGCATGTTCACTGAGATTATTCGAAAAGCTGCATCTTCCATCTTTCAGATAGGTTGTGAGGTAGGCACATCGATTTTGGATGTATGTCACTGCCTTCTCCATTCTGGATCCTCGAATCGGAGTTTGTTTATCAAGCCACGACAAAAAGCCTTCTGCTATCGGCTGTTCTCTTTCAAGACGAGCCTTTTTGATAGCATCGAAGGATGAGCACTTTGCCTTAATGACATCTTCTAGATGGAAGAGCTGATTGATATACATCATGCCTTGCACGGAAGGTTGTGTATAATCAAACTGTTTTCTTTTCGGGATTGCATCTGGCAGGTATCTCCTGATATGCGCCCAGCACGCTGTCCGTTTTGCGTCGGGCACTTTATTGTATCCGCTGTAACCATCGAACATCAGATAGCCCTTGAATCCCTGAAGGAATTCTACTGCATTGTCTCTGGCACGGGTCGGTGAATACTTATAGAGGATGATTGGCACACCACCATCTTCTCCGCTGCGGAAAGGCCACATGTAAGATTTCGTCTGGGCACGGCGACCTTCCTCATGCAGGATTTGAAGGGGCGTTTCATCCGCCATTGCAAAGCTCTTTTCTAGAAGTTTCCTGTGAAAGTATTCATATATTGGACGGAAAAATGCCTCGGAATTGCGGATTACCCAGTTTGCCATAGTTGTACGTGTGATTGTAGCGCCATACTATTTCCAGTCTTTTTCCTGACGACAGTATGGAAGACTGTTACAGAACTTCTAGTACATGACCCATGCAATCGTACTAGGAGATGCCATGCCATAAAGCATATGAGGATTTCCATCTTTTCCTTTTTTATAAATGGAATATCCTGTTTACTGCATTTTGGACAGCTGTAATTAAGGCTATAGATTTCAACCACTTTCAGCTTTGCAGGAATAAAGACCAGCTTACGGCGAACAAACTCTTCACCGATTTGAACCAATGGTGTATTACAGACAGAGCAAACTTTATCTTCGTCTGGAAGATCAAGATATTTCTTTGTTACCGGAATCCCCTTGAAACGCCCGGCATCCGTTGCTCTGTTTTTTCTTTTTTTAGACACTTCTGCAGAAAGTGTAGCTGCTAGTTCTTCTGCTTCCGCAGCTGCAGGACCCTGTTCCCGTTCTGCTTTGTTAAAAAGATTTAATTGTCCCGGAAAAGGTCAATCGGATATTGAACAATGAAGTATGAAAGCATTCTGAATTTGTACTTTAAAGCGTTGGAGTGAGGCGAATGATGTGGTATGATTTAAGCACTACAATTCATATCATATCCGACTGTCGGAAAGGCAGTTTATCATATGTTTTAAGATACTTTATGCTTTGCTCCAACTTCGATTGGTTTCTAATCAATTTTGGATTTGTAAAAAAATAAATTTATTTGATTCAAAGATATGATATATATAAAATATGAAAAAATAATATCTCAAATTGCTTTTATTAAAACAGGTTTGGAATATTTAGTTATGATAAGTATGTAATTGTATGAAACTATTAAATATGTAAGTTGCATTAATATGAAAAATATGTTATCGTATCATTATGTTCGCGAAAATTAATAGGAGGATATACATGAACGTACAAGAATATAATTTAATGAACTGCATAATGGAGCAGACATATATAAATCAAAGAATTTTATCAGAAATTACAGGACATTCTTTGGGAAAAGTAAATAGTTCGTTAAAAAAACTTACAGAGTTAGGGTATATAGATGAAAAAATGCAATGCACTTCAAAGGCATATGAAGAATTAAAAGAAAAAAAACCAGAAAATGCAATTATACTTGCTGCTGGATTCGGAATGAGAATGGTACCAATTAATGTGGAAGTACCAAAAGGGATTTTGGAAATTAAGGGGGAACCATTGATTGAAAGACTTATTAAGCAGTTGCACGAGGTGGGGATTTTTAAAATTGACATTGTAGTCGGATTTATGAAAGAGCAGTATGAATATTTAATCGATAAGTATGATGTGACTTTGGTGTATAACAGGGATTATATGACAAAAAATAATCTTCATTCACTAAAAAAAGTGATTGATAAGATTGGAAACACATATATTCTTCCTTGTGATTTGTGGTGTTTTCAGAATCCATTCTCGAATAAGGAATGGTATTCCTGGTATATGGTCAGTGATAAAGAGAGCGAAGAAAGCAATGTTCGGATTAATCGCAAAAAAGAGATTGTAGAAACGAAACGAAACGAAATGGGAAATCAGATGCTTGGGATTTCTTATGTTTTAAAAGAAGATGCAGCTTTTCTAAGACAAAATCTATTACATCTTTCAAATGTGAGAGAATACACACATGCTTTTTGGGAAGAGGCAGTTATGAAAGATGGCAAGATGATATTAAAACCAAGGGAAGTTTCTCAAAATTTGGTATATGAAATTAATACATTAGAGGAACTGAGAGAGCTTGATGAAGAGTCTAACCAATTAAATTCGGAGATTATATCGCTGATTTCAGAAGTACTTTTATGTGAGACGAAAGAGATCATAGAGATAAAAGCACTGAAAAAGGGGATGACGAATCGATCATTTGAGTTTACCTGTCGAGGAGAGCATTATATTATGCGGGTTCCGGGAGAAGGGACAGATAAAATGATTAATCGTAAAAATGAATACAGTGTTTATAAAGCATTAAACGGAACCAATATTTCAGATCCTGTTTGTTATATTTCTCCTGAAACAGGATACAAAATTACAAAATTTTTAGATGAAGCAAGAGTATGTGATCCATATGTGGAAGAGGATGTAAAAAAATGTATGAAGAAGCTGCGACAGTTTCATGAATATAATCTTCAGGTGGAACATGAATTTAATCTTTTTCATCAGATAGAATATTACGAATCTCTGAGAAATGAAACAAAGTCGGTCTATAGAGATTATGAAGAGACAAAGCAAAAAATGTATGAATTGAAGGAATACATTGACAAATCACCAAAAAAAATTGCACTTACTCATATTGATGCAGTACCTGACAATTTTTTATTTACAGGAGATGAAATTCGCTTGATTGATTGGGAATATGCAGGAATGCAGGATGTACATGTAGATATTGCTATGTTTGCAATCTATGCCATGTATGACAGAGAACATGTGGAAAAACTGATTGATTATTATTTCGACGGTGAGTGTGACCGAACAACACGAATTAAGATTTATGCTTATATTGCTGTTTGTGGATTTTTGTGGAGTAACTGGTGTGAATACAAAAGTATTTGCGGAGTGGAATTTGGAGAATATTCTCTGAGACAGTATCGATACGCAAAAGACTATTATAAGATTGTTAAGGAAAAACTTGACGGAGGAAAAAAGGATGTATAAAGTAAAGCGTGCGATTATTATGGCAGCAGGGATCGGGAAAAGAATGCAGCCAGTGACATTAAGCACACCGAAACCTTTAGTAAAGATTAATGGGGTGCGAATGATTGACACCGTGATTCATGGACTTTTGAAAAATGGAATATCAGAAATTTATGTTGTCGTGGGATATTTAAAAGAACAATTCGTTATTTTGGAGCAAGAGTATCCACAGGTTAAGTTGATTGAAAATCCATATTATGCTACGTATAATAATATTTCGTCACTTTATGTGGCGAGAGAACATTTAGCAGATGTAATTATTTTAGACGGCGATCAGATTATTTATAATCCTTCTATTCTATCACCAGAATTTACACGTTCTGGATACAATGCGATTTGGACAGATGACGAGACGGACGAATGGCTGATGAATGTGGAGGATGGAATTGTAAAGTCTTGTAGTCGAGATGGAGGAAAATCCGGATGGCAACTTTATAGTATTTCTCGATGGAATGCTGAAGACGGGGAAAAATTAAAAAAACATTTGGAAATAGAATTTGAACAGAAAGAAAATCGACAGATATACTGGGACGATGTGGCAATGTTCTGCTATCCAAAGGAGTATGAACTTGGCATTCGAGAAATGCAAGTAGGAGATATTATAGAAGTAGATAATTTATCAGAACTTGCAGAATTAGATAATAGTTATGAGAAATATTTAGGAGGAGACAAAAATGAATAAAAAACAAATTGACTGGACAATTACGTTACTCCCATTAGGAATTGTAGTTGCGTTGAGCATCTTATTCTTTTTTATGCCAGAGCAATCCAATGCAGTGCTGAGTCAAATCCGTTTCTTTTTTGGTGATACGTTTGGCACCTATTATTTACTCATAGGACTAGGGATTTTCCTTCTTTCTCTTTATATTGCAATGTCTAAATATGGAAACATTGTATTAGGAAAAAAAGATGAAAAACCGAAATATTCTTTCTTTGTATGGGGAAGTATGATGTTTACATGTGGTCTTGCGGCAGATATTCTGTTTTATTCTTTTTCCGAATGGGTAATGTATGCATCTGATCCACATATAGCTGAGTTGGGAAGTATGGACGAATGGGCTGGTGTATTTCCGATGTTTCATTGGAGCTTTATTCCATGGGGGTTTTATCTTGTTTTAGCAGCAGCATTTGGATTTATGCTACATGTAAGAAAAAGAGAACGTCAAAAATATTCAGAGGCATGTCGCCCTCTTCTTGGAAAGCATACGGATGGTGTTGCAGGAAAGATTATAGATCTTTTGGCTGTGTTTGCACTTCTTGCGGGAACAGCAACTACATTTAGTGTTGCGACTCCTTTGATGGCAACTGTTGTAGGAGAATTGTTTCATATTGAAATCAGTCGTACAGTCGTTACAATTATTATTTTGCTTTTAACGTGCTTTGTTTATACATATTCTCTTTTGCATGGATTTAAAGGGATTAGCTTTTTGGCAAAAGCCTGTATTTATTTGTTTTTTGGCTTGTTGGCATTCGTACTTTTGTTTGGCGGAGAGACGAAATATATTATTGAATCTGGATTTTCCTCCTTTGGAAAAATGATTGGAAACTTTGTAGAATTGTCTACTTTTACGGATCCTCAAAGAACGACATCCTTTCCGCAGAGCTGGACAATATACTATTGGGCATATTGGATGGTTTGGTGTGTTGCAGCTCCATTTTTCATTGGAAGTATTTCGCGTGGAAGAACAATTCGTCAGACTATTTTAGGCGGATATGGATTTGGTGTTGGATCGACATTGATCAGCTTTGTGATTCTTGGAAACTATTCTATGGGATTACAGACATCCGGTGTAGCAGATTTTCTTGCGCAGTATAATGCAGACGGAGACGTGTATGGAATGATTATTTCTGTCATCAAAACACTCCCTTGTGCACCGCTGGTTTTAATTTTGTTATTGATCACAATGATTGCATTTTATGCTACTTCCTTTGATTCGATTGCGCTGACTGCATCTTGCTATAGTTATAAGCGCTTGGGAGAAAATGAAAAACCGAGCTGGATGGTTCAATTAATGTGGTGTATTTTGTTGATCGTGCTTCCGATAGGGCTGGTGTTTTCGGAAACTTCAATGAGTAACTTACAGTCTGTGAGCATTATTGCAGCCTTTCCAATAGGAATTGTTATTGTAATGATTGCAGTTAGTTTTATAAAAGATGCAGGAAAATATTTAAAAGAATAATGAAAAATTAGTAGTTTTTCAACATAAAAAATAACATTAGTCATATGGGTGTCAATCTGTTATTATTCTATAGAATTCCTCTGCATATGGAGAAGTCAAATGCGAAGAAAACAACGTTTAAAGGAACTCACAATTAGAAACAATTTTATGTTTGGTGGAGTGATGATAGATTAAGGTTGCTGTAAGGGATTTTTACAAAGAGTTTTGGAAATACCGATTGAGTGGAGAGCGTTGTACAGAACTTTCAATATTTCTGAAGTGTATGAAGGAATACTTTATGATTTTTGAAGAGATGTGGAAAGAAGAACATGTGGCTGAACATGAAGAAAGGCTTGCAGAGAAAATAAAAATCTAATTACCCACAGTTTCAGCTATTCTTGCTGAGATTGTGGGTAAATTGAAACAAATCAATGCCGCTTCAGGCAAATATTCAGAAAAGAATATAGGAATTCTTGATTATCAAAAGTAGATTTTAGAGTTGGAAATTAGGAAGGGTGGTAGCGTATGTCACTAAAAGATGAGTTTGCAGGATTAAATATGGGAAGTTTGCTTGGTGGACCACTGTCGGCAGCCACAGATGCAAGTTCACAGCTTGCTAATTCCGTAGTAGAATTTATTAATAAAGTTGGGTTTGGTGAGAATGGAAAAACGCAGGTGATGGATTTTGGGGCAACAGCAAACAGCAGGTGGAATCTTAGGATTATCAAAGTGAATGTAACTAGAAATGTAAGTGATTATAGCTTGAATACGAAAAGTGCAGACAATTCTGCGAAATACCATGTGAATGTTCGACTAAGCGACAATGAGACACTGGAGGCACTTGCTCGTGTTTTGGATACTCTGGAGGTGAATATTACTCCTTTGCTAGTGGAGAGCGCGTTAAAAGAGGGAAACGAATGAAGAAAGTACGATATTTACAATGTTTAATATAAATAGTAAGCGCTTACAAACAAACAGTTGATAGTTAATGAAAAATTATATATAATCGTACTAGAGGGGGAAATAAGGGATTTTGGAAGGAAGAAGATGATTTGCCGGATATTATAAAGATGATTGTAACTAATGTGTTGACGGCGTTGTATCAACCGTTTGGATTTTCTATAATTTTAGCTATTTTATTTATGTTTTTTTATCTTTTTACAACAGAACATGGATGGAAGGCGGCGTGGCGCAAATGGATAGACGCGTTTAAATCAAAAAGTGAATTTCGAAGAGTGTTTTTATTGGCGTTTTATACAGCCTTGATTTTATTTCGTACCCTTTTAAATCGGAATTTATGGCTGAATCCATTGGTGAATGTTATGGGAGGATGGAGCCTGTATGATGCAAATGGTCAATTGACGACAGAGTCGATTGAGAATGTAATTTTGTTTGTTCCGTTTTCTATGCTTTTGTTTTGGATATTTGGGGAAAAATTATGTGGAAGCAAGATTTATTTCTATAAAGTAATTAGAAAATCGTGTAAAATAGTATTTTTATGTTCTCTCAGTATTGAAGTTTCACAGGTAATCTTTAGAGTTGGAACATTTCAAATTGCAGATTTGTTCTATAACACATTGGGAGGAATCATTGGTGGAATAATATACTATATTGTTTACAAATTGGTACACCGAAGTATAACACACAAAACGTAAAAGTTAAATCCATTACAGAAAAGACATTAATTGTTGGGATTGATGTAGGAAGTGAAACCCATTTTGTAAGAGCATGGATGGAATAGACTTCCGACAGTGCAGGGGGTACAGTTTCGTTTTGAAAAGGAAAACTAAAATAGAGTAAAACGCTTGCATCTATTCATTTTGGTGCAAGCGTAATTTATGAGTAACGTAGCAATATTTTGCGCTTACAAAAAACTATGTACTGTGGGAATCGGTGATATCCTTGTTTGTAAAGCACTTAAAGGGTCTAAGCTGGCACCCGGATTATGGATCGGCAGGATGAAGGAAGTTAGGAGACACAAAGTGATGCTTCTGGTAGACAAGGGAGGTGCGTTGCCATAAGTGGAAGGGCATACACAGGGTCATTTAAAACGAAACAAAGAAGACGTTTTATTTCATATACCAAAAACCAGTTGTTTTTGCACTAGATACAGAGGAATATCTATGATCAATGCTCATTTATCTGAGATAGAAACTTTAAAAATCCTAGATTTTAAAGGAAAAAGACTTGATTTATTAGGGAGGTTACTATGAATAAAAAAGTAATATATAAGCGTGTTGCTGCCCTTATGCTGTTTGTTATCCTATTTCAAACATGTATAAATACGTATGCCTGGGAAAGTAAAAAAAGAGTATATGATGCAGAAATTCAGACAGAAAACTCTCAAAGATTAAAAGAAGAGTTTTCAAAGAATGAAAATGTTGTTACAGAATATGTCAATGAGGAAGATGGAAAACTTAAGACAATTATCTGGACAAAAGGGATTACACCACCAAAAATGGGTGGACAAAACAGTGATTTTGAAAAAGAAATTACAAATGTTGGAAATGTGAGATTTGTTGAATATAAATCGCCTTATATTGAAGGGCAAGGATGGTATGATGTGAATAAGACAGAGAATAGAGTTCCGGACGAGAATTTATGTTTTGCAGCAGCAGCCTCCAATACGCTTCATTGGTGGCTTGCACAAAATTCTGAGTATATTGATCAGTATTTAGAACAAACACCAGATGCACCAAAGGCGGAAGAGATTAAAAACTTGAAACACTCTTTTAAAAGTCAGCAAAGTAGTGACATATACAAAATATTTGTGAGACAATTTGCGAACAAAAGAGAAGGATACTGGCCGGATATTTTACAAGATCAGTTTATCAATGGCTATTATCCTAAAAAAAATGGGGGAACGAATGATTCTGATGAGGCCAGAGAAGAGCTTATATCAAAGGGACCGGATAAAAATGGAGGTTTTTTTTACAGGATTTTCGGAACAACCTTGTTGACAAAAAGACACAATTATTATCAGGGATATGAGGCAATTAGCAGAGATATCAAGCATTATTTTCAAAATGGAGACATAGTTCTGCTGACTTACAATATGAAAACAAAATCTCATGTTGTTACTCTTTGGGGAGCAGAATTTGATTCCGATGGTAAGATTAGTGCTGTGTATTTTTCGGATTCTGACGATGATAAAAAATATGGGATGCAGCGATATAAAATTGTAAATGTAGGCGGAAAAGCAATTGCAACAACACGAAATGATGGACAAGGTAGTTTGGTAGAAAGCTTGCAAATTATTTCGACTGGTAAGAAGATATGGGAAGATAAACTGAATTTGTCCAAAACACAGCTGGAGCTGATATGGGGAGACACAAATTTTATTTATAATGGGGAACCCCAAAAGCCAACACTTACTGCAGCAAATATAAAAGATGGTGACGACATCACACTTTCGGCAGAGGGAGATAAGACCGATGCAGGCACCTACACTGCGACTGCAGTTTTAGGTGGAGCAGCAGCGGATCATTATGAATTACCACCAGAATATACAAAGCAATTTACAATTCAAAAGGCGCCGACAAAGGTTGCTCTCAGTGCGGATGTTCAGAATGAGAATCATAGCAATCAAGTTCATTTTGAGGTCAATATAGCTGGAGTGAACGATGAAGTTTTGGAAGGGAGTATCATATTCAAAGACGGGGATACTGTCATTGCAAAGGATGTTCCGGTATCAGATGGTAAGGCAAGTTATGTTTGGAAAAGTCCTGAGGTTGGAAGACATTACATTGTTGCAGAATTTTTGCCAGCTTCTGATGGAGCAGGTAAGAATTATAGAAATACTGCCAGTCAGGTTGTGAATGTAGACGTTTCCAAAATAGAACAGAGTACACTTTCTATTCAACCAGTGACAGACAAAATATATGGTGATAAGCCATTCGCTCTCGCTACACAAGGGGGAAGTGGAACAGGGAAAGTGAAATTTGAAAGTTCTGATCCTGATATTCTTAGTATTGCGGAGAACATTGCAACCATCCACAAAGCGGGGACTGTTACTATTAACGCTATAAAAGCAGGTGATAAAACTTATCATAGTGCAACGGCAACTTATAAGATGGATGTGAAAAAAGCACCTGCACCTGAGATTGCATATCCTGTAGCCGGTAATCTGACTTATGGACAAAAATTGTCTGATAGTACGCTCATCGGAGGCAGTACACAATATGGAAGCTTTGCATGGGAGAATGAAGAGCTAATTCCAGCAGTGTCTAATAATGGATATAATGTAAAATTCACACCGAATGCCCATACATTGGAAAATTATGAGAGCGTCGAATCCATGACAAGTAAAATTCAAGTGCCAGTAACGAAAGCTAATCCAACTGTAGTCTTAACTTCAGAAGTAGAAAATGAGGCGGGGTCTAAAAAAGTTCTGTTATCTGCATCCGTTGAAAATGTTGGATATGGGGATGAGCCGGCGGGCAGTATTAAGTTCATAGATTGCACAAATGGAAACGATGTAGAGATTGGAGATACAACATCTGTGGTGCTTGAAAATGGAGTGGCAACATACACGTGGAAAGGTATGCCGAAGAATTTATATCAAATCAAAGCAGTCTATAGTGGGGATAGAAACTATCAAAAAGCATCCAGTGCACAAGTGAGTGTTGATCTGCGTAAGAAACTGCAGGAACATTTTGCCATAACTCCAATTGCGTCCAAAACATATGGTGATAAGCCATTCGTTCTTGCTACACAAGGGGGAAATGGAACAGGGACGGTGATATTTGAAAGTTCTGACTCTGATATTCTCAGTATCTCGGAGAATGTTGCAACTATTCACAAGGCAGGTTCAGTCACTATTACAGCAACAAAAGCTGGTGATGAAGACTATTATAGTGCAACAGCAACTTATAAGATGAATGTGAAGAAAGCACCTGCACCTAAGATTGTATATCCGACTGCAAGCAACCTAACTTATGGGCAAAAGCTGTCTGACAGCATGCTCACTGGCGGTAGTACAAAGTATGGAAGTTTTGCATGGGAGAATGGAGAACTTGTTCCAACAGTGAAAAATAATGCATATAATGTAAAATTCACACCGAATGCCCATACATTGGAAAATTATGAGACCATCGAATCTATGACAAGTAAAATTCAAGTGCCAGTAACGAAAGCTAATCCGACTGTAGTCTTAACTTCAGAAGTGGAAAATGAGGCGGGATCTAAAAAAGTTCTGTTATCTGCATCTGTTGAAAATGTTGGATATGGGGATGAGCCGGCGGGCACAGTGAAGTTTGTGGATTGCTCTAATGGAGTTGATGTGGCTCTTGGGGATGCAGTTGCAGTTGAAAATGGAGTGGCAACATATAGTTGGACGGATATGCTACAGAAGCGATATCAAATCAAAGCAATATATAATGGCGATGAGAACTACACGCAAACTTCCAGTGCAGAAGTTTGTATTGACGTTACTAAAAAAACGCAAAGTTATTTTGAGATTGTTCCGATTCATCCAATAACATATGGAGATGAACCATTTATCCTATTTACAAAGGGAGGAGATGGAAGTGGGACAGTGCAATTTGAAAGTTCTGATTCTGATATTCTTAGTATCGCGGAGAATATTGCAACCATCCACAAGGCAGGTGCTGTAACAGTCACGGCAACCAAATCAGGGGATGCAGACTATAACGAAACAAAAGCATCTATTACGGTAGAGATTCATAAGAAACTCTTAACGATTACCGCAGAGGATAAGCTAAATATTGTTGCAGGCAGCCAGATGCCACAGTTTACTTATAAAGTACAGGGACTGGAAGTGGGAGACGTATTTACGATTGAGCCAATTATGACGACACAGGCAGAAAACACAAGTGGAGTCGGAGAGCATGAAATTGTAATCAGTGGTGGAGATTTGACGAACCGTGAAAGTTATCAGATTGTATATGTGAATGGGAAAATGACTATTATCGATAACCGAGAGGACACAACTATTATAGAAGATATTCCAAAGGAAGAGGGAAAGAAAGAGACTGAAGCGCTCAATTATATCGAGGAATCCAATATATCTTCAGCTGAAGTCAATGAAAAATCGACCTCGGCTAAAACAAAGTTGAACGTAATGAAAAGCCAAGGGACTCCATCTGATCCGGTAAATACAAAAGACTTAAGTTATGTAGAAGATAAAGGATTACAAAACAATCAAAAGGTTTTGGCAACAGTGTTGGTATGTGCTGCATTGGTGGGTGTCGGTGCTGTTTCTATCAGGATCTTTAGAAAGAGACGATCTAGAAAATGAGCCACGTTCATTGGCATATTGATTTAGTGAAATAATCTGCTCTTACAAACAAACAGTTGACAGTTCAGTTCATGCGAAATTATACATAATTGTAGTCAGAAGGGGAATTAGGGGATTTTGGAAGGAAGAAGAAAAAAGTAGAGAAAGATAGAAAATATTAATAAAAATATTGATAAGAAATAACGAAAATTGTAGAATATATGTATTCCATTTTGTTTGGATTTATGTTATAGTATCGGGAGGGTTAAACTACGTAAATACTTTTGTTTACCTTTTGGAGAAGGAATTTATGAAATATAGATAGTATGATAGAGGAGACGGATCATGGATAATCAAGTACGTGAAGAAGAAGTAGAGATTGATTTGCTAGAATTGTTTCAAGTATTACTTGGAAAGATAGGGATTATTATTTTGTCGTTAGTAATAGGGGCTGCCCTTCTTTTTGGTGGAACAAAATTTTTGGTCACACCACAATATTCTTCGACTTCAATGATATATATCTTGACAAAGACAACAAGTGTAACTTCTCTTGCGGATATCCAGATGGGAAGTCAATTGACAAAAGATTTTGCGATTTTAGTGACAAGTCGCCCGGTTGTGAATAATGTGATTGATGGGTTGGAGTTAGAATATAGCTATGAAGAGATGGTTGAGAAGATTACGGTCGAAAACCCAGCGGATACACGTTATCTGAAGATAACAGTAGAAGATTCAGATCCGGAGTTGGCGGCAGAGATGGCGAATGAATTTGCAGATGCTACGGCCGATGGTGTTGCGGAGATTATGAGTACAGATCGTCCTAGTATTGTAGAACGTGCAGTTGTGTCAAAGGCGCCTTCTAGTCCAAGTTTGGGAAAGAATACAGTTATTGGCGGTTTGGTTGCGGCATTACTTGCGATGGCGGTCATTGTAATTCGTTATCTGCTTGATGACACAATTAAGACGGAGGAAGATGTAACGAAGTATTTGGGATTGAATACACTTGCAGCCTTACCGCTGGATAGTGATGTAGAAGTGAAAAAGAGTACACGTTCAAAGAGTACGTCAAAGACAAAGAAACAGCAAAAGAAACCGAAAAATACGCATAGATAGATAAAAGATAGGGTTGATTAGATGAAGGGAAAAGGAAGAAAGATACTGTTTGCGGTTTGTGTTATTGTAGCCGGGATAGCAATTGGGTATTTGATTCTTTATTACACAAGATTAGCTAAAAATGAGAAGAAATATGAAGAAGTAAAAAAAGAAGTAGTAAAAGAAGAAGTGAAGGAAGAACAGCAGCAGGGAGATACATATACTAGTCCGATTGACTTTGCGAAACTTCAGGAACAGAATCCAGATGTATATGCGTGGATTGAGATTCCTGGAACGAATGTAAATTATCCAATTCTACAGCATCCGACGGATGACGTCTATTATTTGGATCATACAATTGATGGGACGGCAGGACTTCCTGGATCAATATATACTGAAAGCTGTAATTATAAAGATTTTTCAGATTTTAATACTGTTATTTATGGACATGATATGCGCGATGGAACGATGTTCAAAGATTTGCATAAGTACGAGGATGCAGAGTTTTTAAAAGAACATCCGGAAGTTATTATTTACACTCCAGAGAAAAAGTTTGTATACCGTATATTTGCTGCGGTTGTTTATAGCGACATGCATATTATGGAAGGATATAATTTTCTTTTAGAAAGTGAAAGACAGGCATTTTTAGATTCGATATACGAGTCGCGAGATATGAGAAACTCAATTGATGAAAGTGTGGAGGTTACGCCAGAAAATAGAATCATCACACTTAGTACATGTATTGGAAACGAAGCAGACCACAGATTCCTTGTAGGGGCGGTTTTAGTAGATGAATAAATTGCAAAAGGGAGTGTGTGTCATTCTTGCGATTATAGTGATTGCAGTAATTGTAGTTATAGTAGGGATGCGCATACAGGATTTAAAAGCGAAGGAAGAAGAGAAAAAGGTTGCGAAAGAGTTGGGGAAAGAGGAACCGGAAACTCAGGATTACATTACAGTAGATGGAAAGAAATACGAATATAATCGTGATATTACTACAATATTATTTATGGGTGTAGACAAGAAACAAGAAGTACAAATTCAGGAGTATGCTGGATATGGCGGTCAGTCAGACAGTATTATACTTTTTATCATGGATAAGTCTACGAAGAAGACACAGATGTTAGAAATATCCAGAAATTCTATGATTGAACTTCAAATCTACGACATGAATGGTGAGAAACTTGGAAAAGAAAAAGGGCAGATTGCTTTGCAGTATGCATATGGAGATGGTGGCAGAAAAAGCTGCTGGCTCACAAAGAATGCAGTGTCAGAACTGCTCTATGGTGTAAAGATTGATGCTTATCTTGCCATGACCATAGAGGGAATTGCGAAGGCAACAGACCTAATCGGTGGTGTTACTTTAACAGTGCCAGAAGATTATACAGATATAGATCCTTCGTTTCAGAAAGGAGCAACGGTTACTTTAAAAGGAGATTTGGCAGAGAAATATGTCCGAACAAGAGATATTAAAGAGACCGGAAGCAATCAGGAACGTATGCAAAGACAGACGCAGTTTCTGGAGGCTTTAGCAAGTCAGATGAAGTCTTACGCAAGCGGGGGTTCATCGGGATATGCTATGATGCTGAACAGCTTGCAGGATTATCTGATTACAGATATTACTGCAGATGATATAGAAACATTATCGACATATGAGTTAGACAAGACGATTATTGTTCCGGGCGAGGAAGTCGCGGGGGAAAAGCACGATGAGTTCTATGTGGATGATGACGCATTGTACAAAATAATTGTGGAATTATTTTACAAGCCAGTGAAAGAATGATAAATTCTTTTATTGGGGAGTAAAATGATTTAATAAAAAAAGGAGGAGATACCAATGAGAAGAGCAAAGAAGTGGTTAGGAGTTGTTTCTGCTTTCGCTTTGACATTAGCACTTGGTTTTAACACTTTAGCTGCGCCTAGTCCGTCAGCTGATGGTGCAATCAAGAATGAGGCAGTATCTGCTGTAGATGCTAATGGAAACAAGATTTCCGTTAAAATCAGCGATAACGTTGATTCAAATGTAAAAGCAGAAGTGCAGAAAAAAGAAACTCTCAAAACAGCACTTGGAAGCGCTTATGTAGAAGGAATGGAAGTTGTGGCAGTTAAAGAAGTATCAGCAGAAACACTTCCAGCTACTATTACATTTGCTGCATCAGGTGTGACAGCGAACACAAAAGTTGCAGTTCTTCACTACGATGGATCAAAGTGGGAAGCTAACACTGTAAAAGATGTGAAAGCCGGTAACGGAACTATCACAGCTACATTTACAGAGCTTTCTCCAGTTGCATTCGTAGTAGATAAAAACACTGTAACAGGAACAACAGGAAAAACTTCTCCAAAAACTGGAGAAGCTTCTATGGCAACTGTAGCAGTGGTAGCACTTGTAGCAGTTGTAGCAGCTGTTGGATTGAGAAAAAAAGAATACGTTAAATAATTCATTTGAATTATGATAGTGTTGTTCCCTCCCCGGGCTGTTGCCTGGGGAGGTCTTGTGAAAGGAGTGAGGGTTTTGACTCTGACTGATATACACTGCCACCTTATGCCCAAGGTGGATGATGGTCCGTCTACAGTTAGTGAGGCGAAACAGCTTCTTCAGATGGAATATGAAGATGGTGTGAGGAATATCATATTAACTCCCCATTATCGGGTGAAGATGTTTGAACCGGATATGAAGGAGATTATACATTATTACAGAGGAATGCGAGGGGTTGCAACAAAGATAGCACCCGATTTTAAAATTTATCTTGGATGTGAATATCATACGAATTCGAACATGACAGAGGATATACAGAGGAAGAGAAGACCTACATTGGCTGGAAGCCGCTATGTGCTTGTAGAGTTTTCCTCTAGTCATTCGTTTCAGCGAATTCGTAATCAAATATATGATTTAGTGGTAGCCGGATATAAGCCGGTAATTGCCCATATTGAGCGTTATCCGGCTCTTACAGAAGATATGGATAATGTGTGGGATTTGATTGAACTCGGAGCTTATATGCAGTTGAATGCTTCATCTGTGCTTGGCGAGTATGGTAAGAAAACAAAGCAATTTTGTAAAAGAGCAATGAAAGAAGATTGTGTACATTTTATTGCTAGTGATGCGCATGGAACTGAGTATCGTAAGCCTAATTTGGGAAAGTGTGCGAAATATGTAACTAAAAAAATGGGAAAAGAGTATGCGGAGCGTATTTTTGTTAAAAATCCGGAGAAAATATTGAGGAAAGAATAGGAGAAGTCTATGAAGCGGGTTGATATTTTACAAAAAGAATTGAATTATGAGATGAGAGAAGAGATGAAAAATTTGCGTACAAATATTCAGTTCTGCGGTGACGATAAGCGTGTAATCGTGTTTACTAGTTCTCTTGCGAGTGAAGGAAAAAGTACCACCTCGCTGAATTTGGCGATTTCGCTTTCTGAATTAAATAAGAATGTACTGTTTATTGATGCGGATATTCGAAAATCTGTATTAGTGTCCAGACTTGGAACAGGAAAAATTGATAGAGGACTTTCTCATTTTCTCTCAGGACAGTGTGCATTGACGGATGTTGTATACGGGACAAATATTTCAAGACTTCATATGATTTTTTCAGGACCGGTTGTCCCTAATCCGACAGAGCTTCTTGCATCAAGTCGTTTTGCGAAGGCTTTGGAATCTTTCCGGGGAGTATATGACTATATTATTATTGATGGAGCACCGCTTGGCATGGTTGTCGACAGTGCAATTATTGCAAAAGAGTGTGACGGTTCAATCATTGTTGTTGAATCAGGTTCGATTAAATACCGTTTGGTACAGGAAGTGCGTTCAAAGCTTGAAAATGCAGGATGCGCTGTGCTTGGCGTTGTTCTCAACAAGGTTGATCGAAAGAAAAATGGTCATTATTATGGAAAATATTACGGTAAGTATTATGGGAAATATGAAGAGTACAGATAGAGAAAAGCGAGCTGCATCTTGGGATGTGGCTCATTTTAATTGGGAGAAGAGTATGAAGACAATTTATAATTATCTGGAGGAATATAGTGAGAGTGATTTCTATGGAATGCATATGCCGGGGCACAAGAGAAATCAAAAAATGATGGAGAATGATCTGCCTTATGAAATTGATATTACCGAAATAGATGGGTTTGATGATCTGCATCATGCAGACGGGATCATTCGAGATGCACAGGAACGTGCCGCGAGATTATATTGTGCAGATGAGACACATTTTCTTGTAAATGGAAGCACAGTTGGAATTCTGAGTGCGATTATGGGAGTGACTGACAAACAAGACCAGATTCTTGTAGCCCGCAATTGCCACAAATCCGTATATCACGCAATTTATTTAAATGAGCTGGAACCGGTGTATGTCTATCCGGAATATGATGAGAAAACAGGATTAAATGGGGAAGTGAGGGTAGATGACATTACTGTGTTATTAGATAAAAATCCAAATATCAAGGCGGTTATGATTGTATCGCCGACATATGACGGTGTGGTATCTGATGTGAAAAAGATTGCAGAAGTGGCACATGCACATAAGATTCCGTTGATTGTAGATGAGGCACATGGGGCACATTTTCGTTATTCGGATGTATTTCCGGTCTCAGCATTGGAACTTGGGGCTGATGTTGTTATTCAAAGTGTGCATAAAACACTGCCATGCCTGACACAGAGTGCATTGCTGCATGTGAAAAAAGGATATATAGATATAGAACGTCTGGAACGATATTTATCTATTTATCAAAGCAGCAGTCCATCTTATATTTTAATGGCTTCTATTGATCAATGTATCCACAGCTGCGCTGAAAATAAGAAAAGTTTTCAACAATATGCATCTGTTTTGCATAAGATGCGTGGAAAATTAAGTCAATTAAAACACTTAAGTCTGGTTCCTTCGGATGATATTGGAAAGATTGTAATTTCTGCAAAAGGAACAAATATGACAGGAAAAGAACTATTCGGCCGTTTAAGAGATCGATATCATTTAGAATTAGAGATGTCAGAGATTTCCTATGTGATTGCAATGACAAGTACATGTGATACAGAGGAGGCATTATATCATTTGGTT
>JAGZJD010000111.1 GCA_018365895.1 Lachnospiraceae bacterium
TATGTCATCAGGACCAAGAGCAGGCTTTCATGAAATCAATCTTCCAGAGAGACAAAACGGTTCTTCTATTATGCCAGGAAAAGTAAATCCTGTAATTCCGGAAGTTGTTAATCAGGTTGCTTTTAATATTATCGGAAACGACCTTACAATTACGATGGCTGCAGAGGCAGGGCAGCTTGAATTAAATGCGTTTGAACCGATTATATTCTATTGTATGTTCCAATCAATAGATACATTGGCATACGCAGTTCATACATTTGTAGAAAATTGTGTGAAAGGTATTACTGCCAATGAGACAAGATGCCGATATCTGGTGGAGAACAGCGTTGGTATTATTACTGCAATCTGTCCGCATGTGGGATATCAGAAGGCAGCAGATATAGCGAAAAAGGCAATGAAAACAGGAGAGTCTATAAGAAGTTTAATTTTACAAGAAAAACTTCTTGATGAAGAAGAATTAGATATTATCTTAGAACCAACACAGATGACAGAGCCGGGAATATCAGGAAAAGAGTTGTTGCTTAAAAATTCAGAAGCCTTATAATAAAACTATAAGAGTACTTATATATAAATGATCCGTATTTTCTGTAAGGAAAAGATTACGGAGATGAAGAAGTACTAAAAAAGGAAAAAAGGGTGAAAAACATGAAAGCAACAAAAGAAATAGCAGTCGAAAAATTCAAAAAAGGATATAACTGCTGTCAGGCTGTAGCATGTGCATATTGCGAGGAACTTGGTGTCAAAGAAGAAGACATGTTCCGTATAACCGAAGGGTTTGGAAGTGGTATGGGAGGATTAAAAGATACTTGCGGAGCAGTGACAGGTATGTTTCTTATTATCAGCTTGTATAACAGTGCCGGTGATCTGAATGATCCTAAGAAGACTAAAATGGACACTTACAAAAAATTCCGAGAAGCGGCAGCGGCTTTTGAAGAGAAAAACCGTTCTATTTACTGTCGTGATCTGAAAAATATCGATGGACCTCAGCCATTGATCTGTTGTGTGCAATGTGTGGAAGATGCAGCTGCATGGATTGATGAAAATTTAAAATAAAGAGATATAAGAAAAGAGGGTGTCTGCCAATCGTTTTCGCTCAAATGATTGGCAGGCGACTTTCTTTTTTGCAGATTATTTCAAATATATTCGTTTCGAGTATGTGAATAAATTTTCTCTTGAGATTTTTCTAAGTCTATCATATACTTGATTTATCAGAGAATTCTATTTTGATTATTCTAATATCATTTTGACCATTCGGTCAGAGGATTCCAGAAAAACTTATTAAGCACAAATAACAGATAGCGGGAAACTCTTGTATACGGATAAGATGGAAATTCATATTGTAGAACTTCCGAAACTTAAAAAATATCAATATCCGGAAACAGAGTTACTCAGATGGGCGCGTTTCTTTAATGCAGAGAATAAGGAGGAAATGCAAATGGCTGTTCAGGGAGATAAATACATGGAAAAAGCATACAATCGTTTGGTAAATTTGAGTGCTGATGATGAAAAACGTCTGGAGTATGAAGAAAGACAAAAGGCAATTCGAGATTACAATCATATGATTAATAGTGGATGGCGTACAGGACATGCAAGGGGATATGCAGAAGGAAGAATATTTCATTATCAGAAAAAGAAATAGAGGAATTTATGGAGAAATATTGGAAAAGAGCCGAGAGTTAGAAATTTCTCGGCTCTTAGTCTCTTATCTTCTGAATTATGCTTAGGCATTATCTTTCTCATATTCACGGATTAGAATTTCTGCTACAGCAGTAACAGCAAATCTTACCATTCGGATACAGTGACATTTGCGTTCTTGTGAATTTTTGTCAGGATAATTTTTGATGAGAACACGACAGCATGTTGTACCGAATTCCTTTTTAAATTTATCGTGAAACTCATTTGTCAACTCAAAACATCTATTTATCTTTGGATCACCCGGCGTAGTTCTTCCATATAAGAAACCGATACACATTGCCCCGCCTGCCACAGCGCCGCAGAGACATCCGGCTCCGCCAAGTCCCCAAGGAAATCCTGAACTCATGGCAATTGCACTGTCAGGAATATTAAGATCAAAAGCATCTCTAATTGCTGCAATTACAGATTCTGAACAGGCAAAACCGGTAGTGAAGATTTTCTCGGCATCATCCTGAAGTTTGTTCATGTCGATGTTAGTGTTCATAGATACTCTCCTCCTTCGTTATACGAATAATTATTAGTTTTATTTTACATCTTAGTCATTGATATTTCAATTATATCTCTACTCTTTTTGCCAGCGGATAACTGATAATTCCAAGTATTGCGGCAATGACTGAAATAGTTATAATTCCATAGAGAGGATTTCCGCTTGCCATGCCGGTAATGCGGAAAATAAAATCAAGAACAGTATTCCAAAACTCAGGAATAAATCCATAAGATAATGGAAGTATGAAGAAGAAAAGAACAGGAAGCCCTGCGGCAATCACAACTTTTCCTATTTTAGATGCTTTATAAAATAAAATGGTGACAAAATATCCGCTTAAAAAACATAAGTTATATGCAGAAAATATAAAAAGCATACTTACTATAAATATAATAATTATATTCTGGTCAAATCTGGAATATAAAAGACCAAACATAGTAGACCAATGAAGTCCTGACATCTGAATAAAAATTAAGGTAAAAATAATGGTTGCGATAGCAAGAATAAAATTAATAATCAACATACAGTACATGCAGCTTTTAAAAAATGTTTTTCTGGAAATTCCGTTCTGTGCTACCATCCAGAAATGTTCTTTAAAAATCGCAAGACCCATAATAAAAGTAAATATCGTTGATGAAAAGTCCATGCTGTTATAGCCATTTACATGTGCGCCGCCCGGTTTAGCTCCGGTCGAGATAACAGTAACTCCGATGATAATGGCAACTGCTATATAGATACTAAGATAAACGAATAAAGATGTCCGAAAGTCGTGTAACTGGTATTTTAATGTCTTTTTCATAATATCATCCCCCTATACATTCGTTAATTGAATAAATAGTTTCTGAAGGTCTAATGCAGAAACTTCTAAGTTTTCAGGTAACGTTTCCTTCGGTTTTCCGAGAATGTATACACTTTTTAAATTACCGATGGAATCTTCGCCGATAACTTTGCCGTTAATCATATTGTTTCTTATGTAATTATCTACGGAGGCGGCAGTTCCTGAAATTGCATATCCGCGTTTTAATAAATCTTCACAAGAACCTTTTTCGATAATTTCCCCATTTTTAATGATAATAACATCCTCAATAATATTAGAAACTTCTTCTATTAAATGTGTGGAAATTACAATGGTAAATGGGTTTTCACTGTATTTCTCAATCAGTAATTTGTAAAATAATTCCCGGTGGTTTGCATCCAGCCCAAGCACAGGTTCATCTAAAAATATGTAAGGCGTATTTACAGACAATGCAATTACATTTTTAAGTATAGACTTATAGCCGGTGGAAAGAGCGGAGGATTTCTTATTTAAGGGCAGTCCGAAAAGCTCTGCAACACGAAGCGCATAATCCATATCAAAAGCAGGATGAAATTCCTTTGTCCAGCGGAAAATCTTTTTAACTTTCATGCCTTCGGGGAATAATAATTTTTCACTTGTAAAGTATAAGTGATTAAGTGCTTCATCGTTTTCGGTAAGAATATCACCATTTAGCGTAACTGTGCCTTCATCTGCATACACTCGATTATTGATAACATTTAATAAAGTAGTTTTTCCTGCTCCGTTTCTTCCGAGCAGACCGTAAATCTTATTTTCTTCCAGATAAATATCTACATGGTCAAGTGCTTTTGTATCTTTGTATGTTTTAGAAACACCTTTTACTTCAATTCCTCTCATTTTGAAAATCCCCTTTCTACCATGGCAATAATCTCATCGCCTGTAATGCCCAGTCGTTTTGCTTCGTCTATTAATTTACTGATATAGTTGTCATAAAATTGATTTTGACGTTTTTGTTTCAACTTTTTAACAGCTCCTTTTGTTACAAACATACCAACGCCCCTTCTCTTAAAAATAATGTTTTCGTCCACAAGAAGATTGATTCCTTTCAACGCAGTAGCTGGATTGATTTTGTAGTTTACAGAAAACTCTGTAATAGAAGGGATTTGTTCTTCTTCTGGAAATATTCCGGTCAAAATGCCATCTTCAACGCCTTCGGCTATTTGTATAAAGATTGGCTTCTCGCTGTTCATATCTATTTTCACGTTGTCCTCCTTTCTTGATAAGTTACTTATCTGGTTAGTTAGTTGAGTAATTAACTATAATTGGAGTATAAGTGAGAAAAGAAGAAATGTCAATATATAAATAAAATCTTTTATCTTTACTTTCAAAGTTGTTGCTATTATACTAAGAAACAGAGAAATTTCAAGAAGAAATAGAGGAGTTAAAAAATATGAAACGAATTTTAATGATGGTATTTCGAAATATTCTTCTTGTTCCTTATATGTGGATTAAATTATGCTATCACGCAAGTCATGTGGATAAATATACAGAAGAAGAACATTATAAAATGCTCAGATTTATAACATATCGTGCCAATAAAGGCGGTAACGTAATTATAGACGTACACGGGCAGGAAAACATTCCAAAAGAAAATGGATTTATGTTCTTTCCAAATCACCAAGGTATGTACGATGTATTGGCAATTATTGATGCGTGTCCAAAGCCGTTTTCTGTTGTTGCAAAGAAAGAAGTTGCTAATGTACCATTTTTAAAGCAGGTGTTTGCATGTATGAAAGCATATATGCTGGATCGAGAAGACGTGCGTCAGGCAATGGAAGTTATTATTAATGTAACCAAGGAAGTTAAAAAAGGAAGAAACTATTTGATTTTTGCGGAAGGTACACGATCTAAAAAAGGAAACCAGATTCAGAACTTTAAAGGAGGAAGTTTCAAATCTGCGACAAAAGCAAGATGTCCCATTGTTCCGGTAGCGTTGATTGATTCATTTAAACCATTTGACACAAATTCTATCACTCCAGTTACAGTTCAGGTACATTTTTTAGAGCCGCTTCTATATGAAAAGTATAAAGATATGAAGACAAATGAAATTGCAGAAATCGTAAAAGAAAGAATACAAAATAAGATTAATGAAAACATTGTGAAATAAGGGATTGACAATAGGTGGAACCTTTAGTATAATAACCCTTGCTGGAGAAATACTCAAGAGGCTGAAGAGGCGCCCCTGCTAAGGGTGTAGGTCGGGCAACCGGCGCGAGGGTTCAAATCCCTCTTTCTCCGCTAACTACCTGGAAGGTATTTCAGGTAGTTTTTATATGTCACTTGTGTGATGAACAAAGGAAATATTTGTTTTTACTTTTTTATCATATATCTGGTGATTGAAACTGGATAAAAAGATAAGTTCTTGTGCTTGCGAAAAAATAAAAGAAAAAAGTAAAAAAAATTAAAAAAAGGTATTGACTTTAAGAAAAAGAAATGATATTATGTTTAAGCTGACTCGTGAGGGACAGCGAAAAACACAAAAGAACCTTGATAATTGAACAATAGACAACATCCCTGAAAATTCTATCGAAGAGAATTATTCAGAACAGACATAAAAATGTCAACCTAAAAACAGTAA
>JAGZJD010000023.1 GCA_018365895.1 Lachnospiraceae bacterium
TACCATAACAACAAGACGATCCTTTGCCACCTTCTTCAAAAGCTCCATTACCTGTATGCTTGTATCGCTGTCAAGCGCTCCTGTCGGTTCATCTGCCAGAAGAATATCCGGATCATTGACAAGCGCTCTTGCAATAGCGACTCGCTGCATCTGTCCTCCTGACATTTGATTTGGTTTTTTGTGAAGCTGTTCTCCAAGTCCAACTTCTTCAAGCGCTGCCTTAGCTCGTTCTCTTCTCTCTGCTTTTCCGATTCCTGAAATTGTCAGTGCTAATTCCACATTCGCCAGTACACTTTGATGTGGAATCAGATTATAGCTTTGAAATACGAAACCGATCGTGTGATTCCGATAAGAATCCCAATCGCGATCTTTGTATTTTTTTGTAGAGATACCATTGATGACAAGATCCCCGCTGTCATACCGATCCAAGCCTCCGATAATATTAAGTAATGTCGTCTTTCCAGAGCCGCTTGGCCCAAGAATTGCAACAAATTCATTCTCTCTCAGCTTCAAACTCACATCATCCAAAGCTTTTTGGGTAAACTTTCCCGTTTTATATTCTTTACAGATATGTTGTATCTGAAGCATCTGCCGTCATCCTTTCCTGCTAGTATTCGTTCTGTTTTATTATTATAATCTCTTTTTTTTCATTACACAAGAAAAGAACTATGCAGAAAATCTAAAGAATATATAAACTACTGTATAACAGCACAGACTATCGCTGCGTCTGGCGAAATTCCTCTGCTGAAAGTTTCCTTCTTAAAAATATGTTCACTTCTTCGCAATAGTACAGTCTCATAGAATCTTTTGATTCTTGAATGCTGACAAGGAGTATTCCCCTGGTACTCATTGTCTCATCTGGAATCTCTGAAAGAAGTATCCTGCCGAACATAACCGCACCGCTTATGACTATCATACTGCATATGACCGCCAGTCCTTTCACGGCATATCGTTTCCAGCCGATGTTGGTAAATTTCCCTGCAATTATCCGGATTAATGACAAAAGCCAGAGCATCCCGCCAGCAATCGCGATAATAAGTAAAAGAACAGACACCCATGCTCTTATTTCAATATGCCCGGGCAGCGATCTTCGTAATAAAATATATACTGCTAAATATATCAAATATATGATGCCTCCCAACAGAAGGAAGCGGTTTCTTAAAACTCTCATATGCACTCTCCTATCATAGAGTGCAATTATAGCAGAGAAAAAATGCAAATCTACTACAAAGACATTACAAAAGCATTAATTTTCCTGTGGTTTTTGACTTTCCTTTATGACGTTGATGTTCGTTATGTGTGATTGCGTTTGAATCTGCTCTGTGATTTGCTCACTATTTAGATTGCAGATTGTTGTTCCCTTGTAATCCGTCAACACAAACACAGCAAAAATCATTACACAGATGACTACCCGTATCCCAAATGTACTTTGGATCACTTCTTCTTTATCTGTACCGTAAATGCTCTCATAAGCAGCCCGGTACCTCGGATGAATTGCCGGAATTGTCTCACCAACATCCCGATAGAGCTCTCTTGCCTGATGCAAAAGCTGCTGACGGCGTTTTTCTGTTTCATTCATGCTGGTTCCCCCTTTATATAAAAAATGAGCATATACCACGTTACTGCAGTATATGCCCTCTCTTTTTTCTTTATACGAACTTAGTCAATTGTTTTAACGATCTGCTAATTCCCGGATAATTTCTTCCCAAGTTACACCTTTTTCCACCATCAGCACCATTGCGTGGTAGAGAAAGTCTGAAAGCTCATATTTGATTTCTTCCGGATTTGGATTTTTTGCCGCAATAATTAATTCTGTAGATTCTTCGCCTACCTTTTTCAAAATTTTATCAATACCTTTTTCGAACAGATAATTTGTATACGACCCTTCGAGTGGATTTTCTTTACGGTCACGAATAGTATCATACACCCGTTCCAAAACTTGCCGTGGGTTTGTTTCATCGTAATCGCTTCCTACAATAGACTGATAAAAACAGGATGGATTCCCATTTTGACAAGTCGGACCAACCGGATCTACCTTTGCAAGAAGACTTTCTTTATTACATTCAATGATCAGTGATTTTACAAACTGAAAATGTCCGTCTGCCTCCCCCTTTGTCCACAAAAGCTCTTTATTCGGATCAAAGTACGTCATCCGCCCGGTTTTAATTGTCTGATCAAACGCCGCTTCATTCATATAGGCAAACATTAAAACTTCATCTGTCTTATAATTTTGTACGATTACAGGCAGCAGTCCTTCACTGTTCAACTGAAACTCGGCAAAATCCATTTGGCTTTCAAAGGATGCCATTTTTATTTCTTTTTCTGTGCATTTCTCTTTAAATCCTTCAAAGTCCATTTCTCTGCTGCTGACATATTTCCCTGACAATCCCATAACACTCTGGCTTTTTAAAATCTGGATCAATTCTTCTTCATCTATCGTATCAGTCAATACAATACACGGTTTTTTCGTGATATTAATAATAGAATCCAGATCGAGTCTGTGCATAAATAGAATTTCACTGCAATATTCTTCAATCAAATGCTGTTGTTTAAACAATGCATCAAAATCATTCAAAGAAACGGCGATTCGTTCTTTACCAAATTTTAAAGACACTTCCTCAAACAAATCAACTGCCGAAGATTTTGCAAGATTCAGAATAGCCCTTTTCGCTCCTGCATACAAGATTTTTTTCACATCTTCTGCCCTGCGGATATTTCCTCCGACAATTGTCGGAATCTGAATTGCCCGATTCAATTTTTTGATCAGATCGATTGTATCATCATGCTCTTCATCATCGTCAGAAAGATCAAATATAAGAAGTTCATCTGCCCCGTGCAGATTATAAAATTTGGCCAGTGCAATTGGATCTTCATCGATTACTTCCAGATTATCAAACCATTTCACCGCTTTCCCATCTTTAATAAAAATACATGGGATAATTCTCTTATATGTCATTTTCTTATCTCCTTCTCCTGTTACTCTTCATCTGCTGTAATCGTCTGCTGTTCATTCGTCAATAAATTGTGTACTTCGATCAATTTTCCCTCTTTCAAGTAAATCAGACGCCCGGCAAAATGTTCAAGTCCATAACGGCAATATATTTCTCCCTCCCGGTCAAAAAACTTATACTGCTCTTTTGACGGAACAGTTCCTACGTCTTTCTGAAATACATCTGCATATTCAAACATCGGTGTCTGTATATCCTGATAGCCATATAGAGCTGCTGCCGGATGAAGTTTTCGCTCCAATTCCAATTTTTTTCTGCATTCTTTCTGATAAATGTCTCTGACTCCTTCTGGAGTATGTAATGTCTGATTCATGCAAATCTCCCCTTTTGTCTTTTCAGTAAATTTAACTGCAAATCATATGTGTCGCTATCCCCCCGCTGGATATATTACTGTTCTGTATCCCGCTCATCCAGATCATTTTGAATCGCATCCAGATACGGAACAAGAAATCCTTTTCGTTCCTTCATAAAATGTGCATCTGTAAGTTCTTCAAACCGTATACTCTTTCGTCCACCGTTCTGAGCACGTTCCCAGAACTCTTTTACTTCCCGATAAGGCATGTAATAGAGAACATCCCGCATACTGTAATAAATAATCAGAAAAGAAATTCCTCCCTGTTCCTCAAATTCCCTCATAAATGTTACCTGATGTTTATGAATATTTTGCATCGGGAATGTATCCTGATTGCATTCTTTCGCATCAAAGCAGACCGGTATTCCCTGAACTGCGCCAATATAGTCCACAGTACTTCTCTGATCAAAATATGCCAATGTGATATGACGCTGTGTTTTATCAATTTTTACAGGCGTAATCGGTGTTGGAATCTTCTGAATCAGTGCAAGATGCCTGCTGAGATAATATTCATTTGTACGATTAATAAATTCCTCCAGTGTGGAACCTCTAAGCCCTCTTGAATTCCATGTACCCATCTACAGCCCCTCTCCCCGGCATACCTTTTGAAAAGCTTCCGGAATATCTGCTGTAAAAGTCTTTCCACTTAAATAAGAAAGGGGTCCGTCAATTTCCGGAAATTCTAATCGAAAAGCATGCAGTAATTGAGACTGAATCCCATACTCTTTCCGATATTTCTGATTTTCTCCTGCAATTCCATATTTAAAATCTCCAAGAATCGGATGCCCCTGAGAAGCCAGATGTGCTCTGATCTGATGCGTTTTCCCCGTAATAAGATGAACTTCTAACAGTGTTGCAGCTGCGCTAACCTTAATCGGATGATATTCTGTTTCAATTCTAGAAGCATCTTCTGTTTTTTCTTTAGAAATAGTTACTTTATTCGTCTTGGTATCTTTTGTAAGCCATCCGGAAATTCGACATCCTTCTCTTACCTGACCTGAAACAATACAGCGATAATATTTTTTCAGACTTCGATCTCGGAACAGTTCGCTTAATGTCTGAAGCCCCGCAAGACTTTTACCGGCGGCGAGCAGACCACTCGTATTTCTATCCAACCGATTGCAGACAGAAGGCCGGAAACTTCGCAATGTTTCTTCTGTCAGTTCCCCTTTTTCTAACAGATAAGAAATTAGATGTTCCACTGCCGATACATCCTCCGGCTTTGCTTTCTGGGAAAGCATCCCGACAGGTTTATTAATCAGAATAATATTGTTATCCTCATAGATAATATTAAGTTTTGATGATACTCGCTGTATCCGTACTTTTGAAAACTTTTCCAGTGTTTCTTCCGCCAAATACAGACGTATGCTGTCTCCAGGACAAAGTTTTTCGCTGCCATCCGCTTTTTTTCCATTTAATACGATATTTTTTTTGCGAAGCATTTTGTAAACAAAGCTCTTTGGTGCTTCATTCAAATACTTAAATAGCAGTTTATCCATTCTCTGCGCCGCCTCATTGGCAGAAATTATAATTTCCCGCATATTGTTCTTCCTTACATTGATATATTGACCAGAAGTTGTTTGAGTCCATTTTCCAAATCTTTTACCTGAGTTCTTTCTACAGATGCAATTTTGTTCATCCCTTCTGCCCTTGTTAGAAATGCATGATATTCCCGGAAAATTTTTACTGAAATCCCTTCATAGCCATTTTGTTTTAATATTTGCTTGATAAAGTCTGCAGTATAAGCAGGATCTGCTTTCTTGTGGGAAGCATAACCACAAATTGTATTACCTGAAATAACAAAACAATCTACCGGTAAAATTTTCTCTGTACTTGTCAATACCGTATCATATACTTTTGTCAGTAAGACTGCTTTCCCTTCAAGATCAGTTATGATATTTTTTGAAACTGTTCTGTATGGCAAAATTGTCAATAATAATACAGCAATTTTTGATGCCGGAAGGCATCCGATAATTGCCACGATTGTCAGCAGATTTTTTCTTGTACCGGTCTGTGTATAACCCAATATCAAAAGTCCTGCAATAATACCAGCCTCTAACAGAAGCTTAATCGCAAGTATCCGCTTTCTATACTTGATATACCCGGCCTCACCGCCTGATATTTTCATATTTATATTCACCTCTTCTTTTGCTTTCTAAATGTTCTTTCTGTATAATTCTGAATTTTGTATGTCAGAATCGTGCCATCACTTTCGTAATCACACTATGTGGAAGAAGCTTACAGGCAATCCGCGCGCCCTTCATTGGTATACCGCATACAGAAACATCTCGCCTCTTTCTGGCATCTTCTAGCGCCTGTATGACGATTTGTTCCGGCGCAATTGCTGTTTGTTTTTTTATTCCATCAATCCCCTGGCCCGCTCGAAGAAAAAACTCCGTTTCCGACGGTCCCGGACAGACTGTTGTGACAGAAATCCCCTTTGGCGCCACTTCTTCCCGAAGCGCTCTGGAAAAGCTGAGTACATAAGCTTTACTCGCTGCGTAAACTGCAAATCCAGGTTGAGGTGCAAATGCTGCTGCCGAAGAAACCTGGATGATTCTTCCATGGCTTCCAAGATACGGAAGACATAATAATGTCATTTTTGTCAAGGCTCTGCAGTTTACATCAATCATGCCAAGCTGCTCATCCACACCAAGTTCCCGACAATGACCGGTTTTTCCGTATCCTGCGCAATTAATTAAGATTCGAACCGTCGGATTCTCTGATTTCAAAGCTTCTGCGAATTCTCGATCCCAATTCTTTTTGCTAAGATCTGCTCCAAACACTCGTATCGGAATCGATGCTTTTTCTGCAAGTTCCACCAAGCGTTCTTTTCTCCTTGCAACTACCCATATCTCGTCTAATGTTTTACAGCATTTCTGGAGTTCTGACACAAAAATACGTCCAAATCCAGAAGACGCTCCTGTTACAACTGCAATTTTCATTCCTATCGTTCCTTCTTTTTGTGCACATTCCGAATTGGTTTGCGCTTGGCATTTTTTTCTTTATAATGTTTTACTTCTACTTTGCTTTTCACATAAGTATTTGCTTTTTTTCCATTTTGTCTTCCGGTATGTTCTAATTTTCGCGGCGGAATTAGGCAATTCGGACCAAATCCTACAAGATCCATTCTTCCCGTCATTTTCAACGCTTCCAAAATCAAATCATAATTCTTAGGATCACGATATTGGATTAGCGCTCGCTGCATAGCCTTTTCGTGTGGATTTTTCGGTACATAAACCGGTTTCATTGTCCGCGGATCCACACCTGTATAGTACATACAGGTAGAAATCGTTGACGGTGTTGGATAGAAGTCCTGCACCTGTTCCGGCATATAGCCGAGTCCTCTTAGATATTCTGCCAGTTTTACTGCCTCTTTCATAGTTGATCCCGGATGAGATGACATCAGATATGGCACAAGATACTGCTCTTTGCCAAGTTTTTTATTCATGTCATAATACTTTTCTACAAAAGTCTGATAAACAGAATTTTGGGGTTTCCCCATTAATTCCAATACTTGATCCGATACATGTTCCGGTGCAACTTTCAGCTGACCGCTGACATGATACTGACATAATTCTCTTAAAAATCTGTCATTACGATCTGCAAGAACATAATCAAACCGGATACCGGAACGAATAAAGACTTTCTTTACTTTTGGAATCTCGCGAAGTTTTTTCAGAAGACTCAGGTAATCACTATGATCGGCTTTTAACTGTTTACACGGTGTCGGGAACAGACATTGTCTGTGTCTGCATGCACCATGTGTCAGCTGCTTATCACATGCCGGCGCTCTGAAGTTTGCTGTAGGTCCACCTACATCATGGATATAACCTTTAAATTCCGGATCTTTTGTGAACATTTCTGCTTCTTGCAGAAGGGAATCATGACTTCTTGTTTGAACAATCCTTCCCTGATGAAATGTCAGCGCACAGAAACTGCAGGAGCCAAAACATCCACGGTTACTGATCAGACTAAACTTCACTTCTGAAATTGCCGGAACGCCTCCTTCTTTCTCATAATCCGGATGGTATGTCCGCATATACGGAAGACTGTAGACATCATCCATTTCCTGCTGTGTCAGTGGCTTTGCCGGCGGATTCTGTACTATATACAAATGTTCTCCATACGGCTCTGCAAGGCGCTTCCCGGTAAAAGGATCTGTATTATTGTACTGCTGATAAAAACTGCGCGCATAATTCATCTTATCTTCCTGAAGCTCTTCATAAGACGGGAGATATTCCGCGTCATAAATCAGATCTTTGCTTTTCACTTTACAAACAGTTCCATCAATATAAGTGATATCCTGCACAGCGATTCCGGCATCCAGTGCTTCTGCAATTTCTATAATAGAGCGTTCGCCCATTCCGTACGAAATCAGATCTGCCTGAGCATCCAAAAGTATCGAACGTTTTAACTTGTCTGACCAGTAATCATAATGGGCAAGCCGGCGAAGAGAAGCTTCGATTCCACCGAGAATAATCGGAGTATGCTTGTAAGTCTGACGAATCAGATTACCATAGACAACCGCTGCATAATCCGGACGTTTTCCCATAATTCCGCCCGGTGTATATGCATCCATCTTTCTTCGCTTTTTGGATACGGAATAATGGTTAACCATAGAGTCCATATTCCCGGAAGAAACTAAAAATCCAAGCCGTGGTTCTCCAAATACAGCAATACTTTCTTTCTTTTTCCAATCCGGCTGTGCAATGATGCCAACACGATACCCTCTGGACTCCAACACTCTCGTAATAATTGCATGTCCAAAAGACGGGTGGTCCACATATGCATCACCTGATACATATACAAAATCCACCTGTTCCCATCCCCGTGCTTCCATATCTGCTCTCGTGACCGGTAAAAATCCCTGTCTCATTTATAATACCTCGTATGTCTGATTTTTTATTTCATCATAACTGCGGATATAATAATCCGCCAATTCTTTTTTCCTTTTATCCTGATAAGCCGAAAAATCGTCATAAACTGCACAAACTTTCATGCCGGCATTCTTTCCCGCCAGAATTCCATTTGGCACATCTTCAAAAACAAGACAGCGTTCCGGAACAACGCCAAGTTTCTCAGCTGATTTTAAATATACATCCGGCGCAGGTTTTCCAGCATTTACCTCACAGCTTGTTGTGATTGCTTCAATCTGATGATCCATCCTATGTGCTTTTAAGGATGCTTCAATCAATTCTCTCGAATTACTGCTAGCAATTGCAGTGCGAATTCCCCTTTCCTTAAGCTCTCTCAGAAAATTCTCTGCTCCGGGCTTAGCTGCCACCTCTTTCGTATAACAGTCCATCGCAATCTCATTCCATTCTGCTTTTAGCTCCTCAATTGTCCGATCAATCTGCGGAAACATTTCCAGATAGTAACGAGCAGTCTCAGTAAAGCTCATTCCTTCCATTTTTGTGTAAAAATCTTCCGGGATCGTCAGATGATATTTCTCTATATAAATCCGATCCAGATCTTCCCATACCCACATAGAGTCCAGAAGTGTCCCGTCCAGATCGAATAAAACTGCATCAATTTCGTTTAGCATAATAACTTCAATTCCTCCTTTGTAAGTTCCCGATAAGCTCCTACATTAAGTGAATCATCTAAGACAAGCTGCCCCATAGACAAGCGTTTTAGATAAATTACCTCTTTTCCGACCGCCTCAAACATTCGTTTTACCTGATGAAATCTTCCTTCCCGGATTGTCAGTTCGATTTCAGAAACTTCATCGGAACACAGAATCCGAAGTTCTGCCGGAAGCGTTAATTTCTCATCTCCAATGTCTACACCAATCGCAAATGCTTCCCTGTCTTCTTCTGTAACCCGCCCTGCGATTCGTGCAAAATAGACTTTATCTACATGTTTTTTCGGTGAGAGCAGACGATGCGCCAGCTCACCGTCATTTGTGATCAGCAAAAGACCTTCTGTATCTTTATCAAGTCTTCCTACCGGAAAGAGATCTTTTCGCTTTTTTGTTGCAATGAGATCCAATACCGTTCTGGCTGCTGCATCTTCCGTTGCAGAAATCACGCCGGCTGGTTTATTTAACATATAGTATTCATATTTGACATAGCTAATCTGTTTTCCCTGATAAATGATTTCCTGTTGTTCTGGTTCCACTTTTTCTTCCGGTCTTAACGCTGTTCTTCCATCAATCTGCACTGCACCGACACGGATTGCTTTTTTTAATTCGCTGCGCGTTCCTACGCCCATTTCTGAAAGAAATTTATCTAATCTCATCATGATGACATCCATCTCCAGCCCGGCAGATATTTATTCTTAAGTGTCCCGTTGCTTAGTTTTCCCCATCCCAGCGAATATCCGTCTACCAGTACAAGCTGCCATCCCTTGTCTTTTCCTGTCACAAGATCATCCACTTCCAGTGTTTCTCCCTTCAGATACTTAATTACTCTCTCGTCATCTGCTTTTAGAGAAATGCAATGATGGTATTCCTCCTTTGTAAATGCCATCGCCAACGCCTGGCTTGGCTCAAAACGCTGCTTTTTCAAATCCCCAAGATACAATCCTGTTCGCAAAAACCGCAGTCCTCTCACATCCGGAATCTGCTCCGGCATATAATATACCCGCTCACCATGGATTTCAAGCCGTTCACCTTCCAGCTCCCAATTCGTATCCTTGAAAAACATCTCCAGAGGTTCCGGAATCGCTGTTGCCTTTTTATTCTTCTTTCCCTGAGGTTGCTGCTCTTTTGTTCCATTTTTTTTCAATAGCGCAAGAAAATGTCCTTCCCCATGCATTTTATGCGGAAAAATACGGACTGTCTTTTCAAATTCCGGATTACCGGACATTGTCGTCTCCGGAATTCCTTTTGCAAACCGTTCATACGGAGCAATCTCACAAATCTCGAATTCCGGATACTGCGTCAGCAGATATTCTATCGTACCTTCGTTCTCCATTGCATCAAATGTACAAGTAGAATATAAAATCATACCACCCGGACGCAGCATTTGTGCTGCCTGCGTGATAATGCTTCTCTGAAGCTTCGCAAAAAACTCAGGACCATGTTCTTCCCATGCCTTAACCATTTTCTTATCTTTGCGGAACATCCCTTCTCCGGAACACGGTGCATCGATCAGTATCTTGTCAAAATATTCCGGAAAATAATCAATCAGCTTTCCAGGCTCTTCACTAAGTACCAGCATATTTTTTACGCCAAATACTTCCAGATTCTTTAAAAGACCTTTCGCTCTGGAATTACTAATATCATTGGCAACAAGTACTCCGTCTCCCGCAAGCTTTGCTCCAAGCTCTGTAGCCTTTCCTCCCGGAGCCGCACAGACGTCCAAAACCCGTTCCCCCGGACTGACCGGAAGACGATTTGCCGGAGTCATGGCACTTGGTTCCTGCAGATAGTAAAGACCCGCATAATAATACGGATGTTTTGATGGCTGTATCTGATCACCATCATAATAAAATCCATTCTCAATCCACGGAATCGGGTGAATTTCAAAAGGACAGATCTTTCTAAATTCTTCTACGCTTATTTTTGCGGTATTTACGCGCAGTCCATAAAAACGTGGTTCTTCGTAACATGCAATATAATCTTCAAACTCTTCTTTCAGAAGCAGTTTCATTTTCTCTTCAAATGCTTTCGGTAAATTCATACTGATTTCCTCCTCAAGTAACATACCTTCTTTCTATTGTAACATACAATCTACCCCGGCGTATATGTTAATTTTTTCTGTTCCAGATATTTCAGAATCCAATAAGGATTCACACTAATTTCTTCCTTACCCGGATTCAAGTAAATTCCAACATGAAGATGTGTTGCAAATTTCCCCTTCGTTCCTTCGACACCATAGCCGCTGTTCCCGACAAAACCGATCAGCTGTCCAGCCTGAACCGTATCTCCTTCTTCAATCTCTGCATAAGAATCCAAATGTGCATAATAAAAATATCCCCCGTGAGGCGAGAGAATCCCGATTCGATAACCACCTTTTGGCAGCCAGCCTTTATGCAGCACCGTACCATCCGTCATACTAACCGCAGGGTAACGTCCCGGTTCATCAAATGCAGTCATCAAATCTGTTCCTTCATGCCCGCGCTTTCCCCCAAAAGTACGTTCTTCCATCCAACTGTTTTCAAAAGTGACAGATGCTTTTTCTCCTTTTCTCTGCAAAATCGGAAAATACCGCACATCCGCCCAGATGGAATACGTTTGTTCCAAAAAAGATTTCCACTGGGAAAATCGATCCCATTTTTCGATCAGTTGTGAAATCTCTGTTTTCTTCAATCTCCCTAATCCATTCCCTGTACAATGATATTCCAGAAAAATTGCCGCAGCCGCTTTTGCCCTCTTTTCATCTTCTTCCGATTTTGCAAACGCAAAAAGCTTTGGAAGATAGTTTTCCGGAAATTTCTGTGCCCGAAAAGTATCACTTCTGACTGTAATTTCTTTTGGCCATCTAGCTTGACTCTTTTCTTCCAACATCTGCACGCCAAGCACATCAAAAAAAGAACAAAGCAAGATAAGTAAAAACAAATTCCAAAGCGTTCTTTGTTTTACCCATATCGGTCTCATACACGACTCTCTTTTCTTCTTTTCTACCACATTATGCGGTTAAGCCGTTTCTCATGCACGTTTACTAGTCTATTTTTCTGCATAAGATCTCTGACAATTCCATATAGTACTAAAAACATCATTTTAAAAGGAGCTTCTTCCATGAAACCTGCTTTCTTGAAAATTTCTCTTGTCCTGCTGTTTTTCTGTATGCTACTCCAGCCGGAGACAGTATTTCTCGGAGCCAGATCCGGACTTCTCCTATGGTTTGAAACTGTACTCCCTACATTACTTCCTTTTATCTTAATTTCTAACCTGCTTATACATACCAATGCTTTTTCTTACTTAACCCGCCTTTTCGGTCCAATCATACGACAGTTTTTTGGAACATCCGAAGAAGGCAGCTTTGCCGTACTGACAGGATTTCTCTGTGGCTACCCTATGGGTGCAAAAACAACGGCAGATCTTATCCGCTCCGGTCATATTACACAGGCAGAGGGAACTTATTTACTTTCTTTTTGTAATAATACGAGTATTGGATTTATTATGAACTACATTTTTTTCAATATACTGCAAAGAAAAGATCTGGCGATTCCCGGACTGTTTATTCTCTTACTCTCTCCGGTTCTTACAAGTATATTTTTTAGAATGTTTTATTATCGCAAATATCATCTGCGAAATTTCCAAAGTCCAAACTCACAAGCCAGAGCACCTCGCAGCTGTTCCATAAAATTTGATCTTTTGGATACCTGTATTATGGATAGCTTTGAAACCATTACAAATATCGGAGGATATATTATCCTTTTCTCTATTCTTCTTGCTCTCCTTCAAGAAAGCAGCATCCTTCCGCCATGTGTAAAACTGTTTCTTCCGGCTCTGGAAATGACAAATGGTATTTTACTTTTAACAAAAATGTTTCCGTCATCAGAGTTTCTTTTTCCTGCCGTGTGTGCTCTTACCTCCTTCGGAGGAATCTGTGCCGCTGCTCAGACAAACTGCATGATCCGCGGCAGCGGCCTTCGCATAGTACCTTATCTAATAGAAAAGCTGATCACCGCTTTGGTGACCAGCCTGCTTTGTTTGCTCTATTTACATCATATCCTCTGAAACACCGCCGAATTCAGATTCCAGACCATTTGAAGAGCGTTCCGGAATCTCCAGCTCCTCACGGTTACGGTGTACTGTCTCATAACACTCCTGAAGAGAAGACACAAGACCGTCATACTTTGTTGTATAGCTGTCCAGTGTATGCCCAATAATATTCTCTGCATTGGCCAGAAGGTCATTCGTGTACTGAATTGCGCCAATGCGGATATCATTGGCATCACTCGTAGCATTGTCAAGAATCTGCTGTGCCTGCTCTGTTGCTGCCATAACAATCTCGTTTGCCTGCGCGTAAGCCTGCTGCATAATTTCATGTTCGCTGACAAGTTCATTCGTATGTACTTGTGCCTGCTCTAACATACTATCTGCTTTTGCCTGTGCATCTGCAAGGATCGCATCTTTGTTAGCAATAATCTTCTGATAGCGTTTAATCTCATCTGGTGTCTTCATTCTAAGTTCACGAAGCAGTTCATCCATCTGATCTTTATTTACAATAATCTTTGTTGTTGATAACGGCTGAAATTTACAGCTGTCAATATACTCTTCAATTTCTTCAATAATCTGCTCAATACGGCTGCTCATAATCTACACTCTCCTTTGTTCATTCATTTCACTTGTATCACAAAAGTCTACACTTGAAATTCCAATCATAACAGGATAATATATTCCTATCTTTCATATTCTAGCATGTTCTTCGGCAGAAAACAATGTCAATTCTTGATAAATTCCAGAAAAATATGTTTATTTGTCTTATAAACTTTTTCTTTTATCATCTGGTATCCGTATTCTTCCGCAAAGGACAAATCTGTCTCTTTCGCTGCTTCCACGATGATCAACGCATCTGGACTTAGAAGATTGCTATCTGCAATTTTTGCCAGAACCTTTCTCTCCCAGTCACATCTGTACGGCGGATCCAGAAAAATATAATCAAACTGCTTTTTTCCATCTAAAGCTGCAAGCGCACTGATCACATCCTGAATCATTACATAGCCTCGTTCTGTCAGAGACGTCCTCTTTAAATTCTCCCGGATACATTCGGCCGCTTTCGGACTGCTCTCAACGAACACAGCTTCTCTTGCACCGCGGCTTAAAGCCTCAATTCCAATGGCGCCGCTTCCGGCGAATAGATCCAGAAAACTGCTGTCACATAAATATTCTGAAATCATATTAAACAGCGTTTCCTTAATCCGGTCTGTTGTAGGTCTTGTATCCATTCCTTCTACTGTCTTTAACACGGTCCTCCGTGCACTTCCTGAAATTACTCTCACGTTCTTTCCTCCGTTTCGCTCTCACGCTATTATAAGGATTTTATGCAAAAAAGTCAATTATGGAAGCTGATAATAGGACGAATAAATATTCCGTACTTTTTTCGTAACATATCCTTTCACGCCCTTTGCCTGCACGTCTTTTACCATTGCTATCACTTCCAGCGGACGTTCTGTCTCTTCTGTAGTTGAGCATGCAAACCAGCCGTACTCTGTTGCTCCACTCTCTTCCTGACTTTGCTTCGTCTCAGCTGTTCCGGTTTTTCCGCAGAGCATAAGACCGTCGATTTTCATGGCATGACCTGTTCCGTCCTCTCGCTCGATCACTTCTTTCATCGCATTTCGGATAATTTCTGCCGTATTCGGTGAAATCACCTGCTCTTTCCAATAAGTAGGCGTTTTAACGGTCATTAATACCGGTTGTATCATATTTCCGTCATTCACAAATGCAGAGTAGATAGATGCCATATGTATCGGATTCACAAGAATCTCTCCCTGACCGTAACCGCTGTCCGCCAGTTGAATCTCGTTACCAATTGTTTCTTTTGAACTGTAACTAGATGCTGTCAGTTTCAGATCAAATTCCATCGCTTCTCCAAAACCGAATTTTTTCAGTCCGTCAACCAGCGCATCCCTTCCCATCTGAAGCGCTGCTCTCGCAAAATAAATATTATCAGAATATACGAGCGCATTTTGCAGCGTTACCTGATCACCATAAGCGGTTAATGTTGTCACAAAGTAATTTCCCCAACTTGCATCTTTCTGCCAGGAAAGCCCAACATCTCCAAGATTTGCATTGGGATCCAGACTGTTACTGTCTACACCAATGGCACCTACAAGCAGACAAAAAAGCGCCTGCATAATGCAAAGCGCCTTTTTATTTTCAGATTGCCTGCTTTTCAAACATGACGGAAGCTTATTTGCCTGCCATCTGTTTTTCCTGCTGCTCAATCATTTTTTTCACCATATAACCTCCGACACTTCCGTTCTGTCTGGAAGTAAGATCACCATTGTAGCCTTCTTTTAACGGCACGCCAAGCTCGCTGGCTACCTCGTATTTAAACTTGTTTAATGCTTCTTTTGCTTCTGGTACAGATGTTCTGTTTGATGAATTATTTGTCATTTTTATACTCTCCTTTCTTTGTAACACTTCTGTTTTTGTTACAGTCCTATTATATGGAGAATTCAAAAACTTAAACTAGAAAATTTTAGCAATTCTTTCTTATCTTCCTCTCTTTGCATTTGGATAAATCCGATGCATTCTCTCATCCGGAAAACGTTCATCCAAACGCTGTTCTAACCGGTTAGCCGGAGTCGGATGCGCCAGCCTGTCATTATATCGATACAATGCCGCTGCGGATAAAATCATATTCCAAACCATAAAGACAATCGAAATTTTAATAAGGAGTTTTCCGCATTTTACCGGAATCCTCTCAATCCAGCCTGAAAAAATTGGATAAAGAATTTTCAGCCAGACTACTGCTGCAATTCCCCAGAAGAAACAAAACAGCAAATTGATTCTTCCGCCGAGATTAAAAGGAATCTTGCTATAATCCCAAAATACTGTTCCAAAAACCAGCTCTGTAAAAATACTGCAAATATATTCATAAGCGCCGCCTAAAATTGTCCCATAGAGAAAAATATAGCGATCATTTTTATCTTTATATTTATATAAAAATAAAGTCAAAAATACACATCCAAGTCCCCACACAATACTAAAAGGACCATACACCACACTGCTTCGGCTCATCCATCTTCCGGCTGTGATCCTGCAAAAAATCGTTTCAGTAATATCCCCAAGAAATGCACCGATGAAAAAAAGTCCAACCAGTTTGTCAAAACAACATCCTTCTGCAAAAATTGATGACGATTGCGTGGAATCAGTTGATCCTCCTGTTACAGTAGCTTCTTTTACATTTGGATAAGCCTTCTCGATTCGTTTTTCTACATATCCCGTTAATGCATTCCCCAAGTTCTTTGAAATCCGCTGTGCATAGCCGACAAACCGTTTTGTCTGAAGGGATTGTTTTAGTTTAAACACCGCAGCTATACAACAGATACTGTCAAAAATAACAATCATCCCAATCATCAGCCCGGCAATTAGCAAAATCTTGTCCGGAATCATATGAAGCAATGAAGAAATAAATGGATTCACAAACTTAATGCTGACAACCCCACTAAGTCCAAACAGAAACAAGTGTGAAAAGCGAACATAACCTTGGAATTGAAGACGGCTTTTACTATAATCCCACCACTTTGTGTTAAAGATTTTTTCCAATATTAAACCTGTCATTACAATAACAAAAAACGCAAGCACACTACTTCCGAGAAACAAGAAAAAGAAACGTTCTTTTAATTCCGGAAGAAAAATACAATAGAAAACTTCGATCACACCGTAAATAGGGCAAAGCGGAAGATTTAAAAATCCAGTATTAACAAATTCTTTTCTGCGAAATGCATTTGCAATTACCCCGGCAATCCATCCAATCAATGAGTAAAAAAGAAAAATCCAAAACAAATCTTCCCATGTGTAATACATCATGTCACCTCTTCTGTAAAATATATAAAAGATACTATAGCCAACGCCATGATAAATTGCAATGAGAATTTATGGAAGAAACAGATTATTTATAAATTGTTTATAGATTTTTTCGAATCCGCTCTGTTTCAGATAATAATTGCTCCATTCGTTTTGCAAGAAGACGATGGTTTTCTTTTTCCAGTGTTGGATCTTCTTTCCAAATGGTTCCTGCTGCTTCATTGGCATTTTGAAGAATTTTGGCATCCTGAAAGATATCTCCCAGCTTAAAGTCCATTACACCGCTTTGGCGAATCCCAAAAAGATCTCCCGGTCCCCGCAATTTCAGATCCTCATTTGCTATATAAAATCCATCATTCGAGTGATTTAAAATTTCAAGGCGTTCCTTTGTCTCCCTGGATTTTGATGCAGTCATAAAAATACAGTATGACTGGTGCTCTCCCCGGCCAACCCTTCCACGGAGCTGATGAAGCTGTGCCAGACCAAATCGTTCTGCATTCTCTACCATCATTACGGTTGCATTCGGTACATTAATTCCAACTTCAATGACGGTCGTTGATACAAGAATCCCTATTTCCCGTCTGGCAAATGCTTCCATAATCCGATCTTTCTCTGTCTGCTTCATTTTCCCGTGCAAATATCCGACTTTAATCTCATCTCCCAATGCTTCCTGCAGCACAGCCGCATAGTCAATAACATTTTCCGCCTCCATATGTTCGCTTTCTTCGACCATCGGACAGATTACATAACACTGACGTCCTTCCAGCACCTGCTTTTTCATAAACTGATAGGCTGTTTTTCGATATCCGGTATCCACTACGCAGTTTTTGATCGGAAGACGATTGGCTGGAAGCTCATCCACCGCTGAAATATCAAGATCACCATAGAGAATAATTCCTAATGTTCTTGGAATCGGTGTCGCGCTCATAACGAGAATATGCGGGCACGTTCCTTTCCCTGCCAGCGTTTCTCTTTGACGAACGCCAAAGCGATGCTGTTCATCCGTCACAACAAGTCCAAGATTATGATAATTGACTTTATCTTGAATCAGCGCATGTGTCCCGATAATGATATCGGCCTCTCCATTTTCAATTTGTGCATATGCCTCTCTTTTTTCTTTAGCTTTCATAGAACCGGTAAGCAAAAGCGGCGTAAGCGGAATATCATATGTCAGAAACAGTTCCTTTACCGTCTCAAAATGCTGTCTTGCAAGCACCTCTGTCGGCGCCATCAATGCACCCTGACAGCCGTTAAAGCCAGCTAACATCAATGCCAATACCGCAAGAATCGTCTTTCCGGAACCAACATCTCCCTGTACAAGACGGGACATCACATATGTTCCTGACATATCATCAGAAATCTCTTTCCATACCTTTTTCTGTGCATTTGTTAGCTCATAAGGAAGTTTTTTGATAAAAGCCTCAACTTCTTCCTTTTTCTGAATCTGTAAAGTATTCTCTGCCCTGCTTTCTTCTGCTTTTAAATGCCGCAGTGCCATAACAAACAGAAAGAATTCTTCAAAAACAAATCGCTCTCTTGCATGATAATAATTCTCTTTGGAAAGCGGAAAATGAATCCCCTTCAAAGCATAATTATACTCCGCAAGCTGATACTTCTTGCGGATTTCTTCCGGAAGAAATTCCGGCTGCAGATCTATCTGTTCCAACGCCTGCCGAACCGCTTTCATAATCGTGTGATTGGTGATTCCGTTTGTCAGAGGATATACTGGCTGCAATGTATCTTTTTTATTTTCATAAGAAGATGGTGGTTGAAAAATCTCCGGATGCTCCAGAATTAATCGTCCCCGTTTATTTACTGCACGGCCTCTCAAAATGACAGGCATACTGCTGTGCAATGTATGTCGCAAAAAGGGCATACGAAACCATACAGCCTGAATTGTTCCGGTAAGATCTTTAATCTGCGCAGATACAATCTGCATCCGTGGATTTCCACCTAACTGCACCGCGCCAAAAACAGCACCGCTTACAGTTACTACATGACCTTCTTCCACTTCTTTAATGGGAATCGGATCCTCATACACGTCATAGCTTCTTGGAAAATATTTTAGAAGATCTCCTATCGTATAAATCTCAAGCTTTCCAAAAAGCTGCGCTGTTTTTTCTCCGATTCCTTTTAAGGTGCTAATATTTGCTAATTCATTCATACTTCTACCTGCTGTCACTCCTGCCTTTTCCCGGCACAAAATTTACGCCCGGAAGAATATATCCTCCAGGCGTTCTTACATCTATTTTCTATTCTACAGCCAAGACATAATAATAAATCGGCTGCCCTCCAAAATGAGTATCCACATCAAGTTCAGGATAGAGCTCTTCAATTTCCGCTGTCAGTACACTGGCATCTTCCTCCAGAACATCTTCTCCGTAGTAGAGACTGATAAGTTCAGAATCCTCATCCACAAGTTCTGTCAGCATTTCTTTCAAAGTGGCATCAATTCCGCTTCCTACTGCCAGAATTCCGGCATCTCCGATTCCCATAATATCGCCTTCATGAATTTCTTTTTCATCAATCTTTGTATCACGAACAGCATATGTTACCTGCCCTGTTTTCACTCGCTTAATTTCTTCCAGCATCGTCTCTTCGTTCTCCTGCGGAGTTGCCTCTGGCATGAAGTTGATAACAGCTGTGATTCCCTGCGGAACTGTCTTCGTTGGAAGCACGATAATCTCCTTATCATCAACAAGCGCCTTTGCCTGATTAGCAGCAAGAATAATGTTCTTATTATTTGGAAGAATGAAAATGCAATCTGCATTAACTTCATCAATAGCTTTGAGCATATCCTCTGTACTTGGATTCATTGTCTGTCCGCCTTCGATAATATAATCTACACCAAGTTCTCTAAAGATATCATTCAAACCGGCGCCAATAGAAACTGCGACAAATCCCATCGGTTTTCTAGGTTCATTCTTCTTTGCTTCCTGAGCCTCTTCCTGTTGCTGTTTTGCCAGTTTTTCGGCATCCCGAATCAATTTTTCCTGATGTTCTTCGCGCATATTATCAATCTTCATACGAGAAAGCTGACCAAATGTCAGTGCTTTCTGAATCGCAAGTCCCGGATCATTTGTATGCACATGTACTTTTACAACTTCATCGTCTGCAACGCAAACAATAGAATCTCCAATGGATTCCAGATATGCTTTAAATTCATGTTCATCTTTCTCAGTCAATTCCTTTTCTGTCAGAATAATAAATTCTGTACAATATCCAAACTTGATCTCTGCAGCAGTGTCAGCTGAAATCTTAGTCACATTAACAGAGGAAGCAGCCGGCGCAATTGCACTGTAATCAATTTCTTTACCGAGGAATGCATCATATGCACCGCGAATTGTTTCAAGAAGTCCCTGTCCACCAGAGTCCACTACGCCTGCCTCTTTTAAGACCGGAAGCATCTCTGGTGTCTGATCCAGAACTTCCTGTGCATAAGTAATTACCTGCGGAATAAATTCTTCCAGATCATCTGTCTCTTCTGCCAACTCCAGACCTTTCTCGGCAATCCCTCTTGCAACAGTGAGAATCGTTCCTTCCTTCGGTTTCATAACCGCTTTATAAGCTGTCTCTTTTGCCTTCACAAGGGCATTCGCAAGAATCATTACATCAATTTCTTCATATTCACGGATTCCTTTTGTAAATCCTCTCAATAACTGAGAAAGAATTACACCAGAGTTTCCACGCGCCCCTCTTAAAGAACCAGAAGAAATCGCCTTCGCAAGCGTTGCCATATCAGGATTTACAAGCGCTGTTACTTCCTTTGCAGCTGACATAATCGTCAGTGTCATATTTGTACCCGTATCTCCGTCCGGAACCGGGAATACATTCAATTCATTAATAAACTCTTTCTTTGCTTCAAGATTCGAAGCACCTGCAAGAAACATCTTTGCAAGCAGTTCTACATTGATTGTCTTCGTTGCCACAATCGTGTTCCTCCTTAGATTAATCAATTACACGCACGCCTTCCACGTAGATATTGATTTTATCTACCGGCATTCCTGTAAATTCTTTTACTTTATATTTTACATTGCTGATCAGATTATCTGCAACCGCAGAAATACTTACACCATAAGCTACAATGACATGAAAGTCAAGTGTAATACGATTATCATCAGAGATTCCAACCTGAATTCCGTGTGTAAGGCTCTCTTTTTTTAAAAGTCTTACAAGGCCGTCTTTCACATTGACTGCCGCCATACCAACAATTCCAAAACATTCCACTGCAACAGATCCTGCATATTTCGCAATAACTTCTGAATCTACTGTAATAATTCCAAGTTCTGTACTCATATTGCCTCTCATAATCTATACCTCCAATTCTATTTTAGAATTTCTTACGCATACTTAACATATGTATTATACTCTTTTTCCCTTTGCTTTACAACAATTTTGCAAAAAATAAAATAATCATAAATAATCACTTGCATTTTTGATTGTTATCTGCTACAATAACGAGTGTTGTGAGTCTAGTAAGACTATTTAAGATCGTTAGGAGGTGCAGTCATGGCTAAATGTGCTATTTGTGAAAAGGGTGCTCATTTCGGAAACAATGTAAGCCACTCTAATAGAAAAACACCAAAAATGTGGAAATCAAATGTAAAATCAGTCAGAGTTAAAACAGAAGGTGGCGCTACAAAGAAAATGTACGTGTGTACTTCTTGCTTAAGATCTGGAAAAGTTGAAAGAGCTTAATTTTACGAAGAGAAACCGGGACGAGTAATCGCCTCGGTTTTATTTTTTATTCCTAATATAAATAATATAAAAAAAGAGACAGCATTCCTACAAGAACTGCTCTCCCCTTTTTATTCAACAGCAAAATAATCGGTACCCTACAAACAGACATAATAATGCGAGTAAACTGCCGACAAAAGTACCCGGCAAACACATCATTACTACTAAACCAATCGCAACACAAAACAATCCAAATCCAATAAGCCTTTTCAAAATATTACTCCTCTGACATGTGTTACTATAGTTTATGCCTGAACAAATCCGCTTATCACACTTTTATTTCATCTCTTCTTTTACTGCTGCATCTAAAATATCATCAACATCTGCTTCCGTTACCCTATCTTTTTTTCCAGAAAATTTATCTACCAGATCCGGAACCATATCAAGAATCTTTGTCATCGTATCCTGATTTTTAATATTCACGAGCCTCGTTGTACCATTCTTAATCACAAGTACGGCGCTTGGAGTAATCTTACCACCAACACCACCAGCCCCCTTATCTTTTTTATCTCCCTGAAAAGAGCCTGCTCCAATCGCAAACGAAACATCTACAAGTGGTACGATAATCGTATCATCAATATGAATTGCATCTCCCACCACTGTTTTAGATGAAATCACACTGTCGATTCCCTGAAGCAATGTTCCAACAGTATTTTTAAAATTATTTTCTGCCATATCTTGTATTCCTCCTTTGATTCATGTCCTGCCGTTACCATCTGAATTTTTTTATATCTCTGACAGTCATACGTAATTCACGACTTCGCAGCAGTCGTATTGCTGTTCTTACAAATGTTCCAACTCGAAGTTTTCCTTTGGCAAAAACCTCTCCCTCTAAAACACATTCCTCAAATTCCGGTATGATTTCTAATGAATCTCCTAGGAATGGATATATAATCCCAAGCAGAGCCAATGTGTTTCCAGTTAGATACGGATCTGAAAATCCGAAACGAAGTTTACCGTGAAGTTCTTTTGGTTTCAGAATAATCAAAACTCTTCGGAGTTCGGAAACTCCAACAGAAAATGCCTTTCGATGCTCTTCCTGCGCAAGAAATTCTGTCAAACGATCTTTTCTCTCAATGAATACTTCTATTTTATCACAAATTCCGGTAATTGTATATTTTATCTTTACCCAGATTGCTTTTATCTTATTCCAGAAATCCAATATTTTCCGGAACCATGCTCCATCCGCTTCTTTATCCGGCGCAGTCTTCTTTTTTTCCTCTGTCTTTTGTTTTTCCTTTTCTTTTTCTTCTATTTTTTGAGTAAAATCCTTTTCTTTGAGAATCTCTTCTTTTTGAAAACTCTGTTCTGCCTTCTGTTCTTCTTTCCGATCAGAACTTTCCAATATGTTGTCCTGTTTCTCCTTTAGAAAATTTTCAGTTTCTTCCGATTCCTCTTTTTCTTTTACAGGAAAAAGCTGTTTCCATGCTGCTCTTACACAAAAATCTGTTTCTATCCCATTAACACGAATCCGGGCTGCAACAAGACGCAGAAACCATGAAACATGTATATCAGCTTCCAAAGAATCCTGCATACCACGCGAGCGAAAAAAGATTTCATATCTGACCGGAACAAAAAGAAGGATGCCGATTAACAACAGGCACATACAAAGAATCACAGCCAACGCTATCCCGATTATTTTTAAAATCCACAATAAGATATGTAAAATCATGTTTTGATGCCCTTTCTCTTATTCTGTCATTTCATTATCCTGCATCTGTTTCAAAAAATATTCCCGAAGTTCAACCCCACCAGTTTTTCTTAATACATCCTCTGTAATCTGTTCCACAAGTCCTACTGCTTCTTCATAGCTGTCCGCAATCCCAATGACTCTGCACTCATCCTTTTGAGGAGAAAATTCTTTTTGTCGGAACATAGCCGCATCAAAAAATTCTAATTGGTTTTCTCCGCGAACTGCTAAAACGATCAGATAAAGATGCAGCTGTATTTTATTATGTGCTAAACGCCAAATAATTTTGGCTTTTTTTTCGCATAAAGCTTCACTTAAATATAATTCTTTGTAATACTGCATAGCATTCACCACTATCTATAATAATATGCATCTAATACTGCTTTAGCGATTGGAACCGCCTTCACTCCTGTATCATCTGCCCCTTCCACAACAACACTGACAACCAGTTCCGGATTCTCCACATTTGAAAATCCAACAAACCAGGAATGGCTCTTGTTCTTATCACTGCTGTATTCTGCTGTTCCTGTCTTACCGGCTGCCGAATAACTTTCCCCACTCAAAAGAGTGCCTGTTCCGTAGGACACAACGCCCTCCATATATTCTTTCAGCTGTGCTGCTTCTTCTGATGTCATGAGTGTCTTATATTTTTTCGGCATATTTTTCTTCACACGGGTTCCTGTGTGATTCACAATCTCATCTACCAAATACGGCTCCATCAATGTTCCGCCGTTTGCCGCAGCCGCTGTAATGAGCGCCATATGATAAGGGCTTACCAATGTCTCTCCCTGTCCCATTGCTGTCATCATAAGTTCTGCGTCTGTTGTCTGTTTCGTTACCGAAAATTTACTTTTGCTGTACGACAAAAGATTCGGAAGCTTTTTATTAAACAATAGTTCTTCTGCCGTTTTCCGATAAGCATTGCGGTCTAACATAAGTCCGATATTACAAAATGATGAATTACAAGAATTGGCAAATGAGTCTGCCAGCGTCTGATGACCATGAACAGTTCCGTTGAAACAGTGGATTACTGCTCCCTGATGCTCAATCTCTCCGCTGCAGTCATATGTATAATTCTGATAATCCGAATATTCCCTCATATATTCCAGAGCAGTAATGATCTTAAAAGTAGAACCGGGCGCATACAGTCCCTGCATTGCCCTATTGAGCAAAGGACTATTTTCATTGTCTGAGTTTAGTGTTGACCATGTATCTGCAAGTGTATTCGGATCAAAAGAAGAACCGGACACCATTGCCAATACCTTTCCTGTACTTGCCTCCATTACGAAGACCGCGCCTTTATTGTCTCCAAGCGCCTGATACGCTGCCCTTTGCACATCCGTATCCAGCGTTGTCACAATATTATCTCCAATATTTTTCTGATCTTTGAAATCATTCATAATTCGTTCCAAAATGAATGCATTGGAATTTACAAGCGAAAAATTCTCAGTCAGTTCCAGTCCTGCTCCTCCGAAAGAATCATACCCTACTACATGTGCATACATCGGACCATATGGATAGACTCTTGTTTCACTCCCGTCTTTTCCCACTTCGGTCTTTGCCAATACATTTCCGGATTGATCAAGAATATTTCCGCGCACAACTCTGTCTGCAAATGCTTCCTGCCTTTTGTTATAAGGGCTATTAATAACATCTTTGCTTTTAACTGCATTGAAATATACAATATACCCCATCATTACAAGAAACAGCGATACAAACACATATGTAATCCGTGTGAATTCCTTATTGCGAATCCGCTTTTGTTTTGGCTGTTTTCTTCGATTGTTTCTTTCTTCATCCATGTATTTTTGACTATGCACTTTTCTATCTGCCCCGCTTCCTTGCCGGCGCATTTCTTTCTCCGGCATCTTTGCGTTCCCGGAGTGCTTCACGAACGGTTGCTCCGATCTCTTCGTCAATACTACCCGTTTCTGTTCCATAGCTTTGTGGCTGCGGCCTGCGCTCAGAGGAGACTGCAGTTCTTTCTCTTTCCGGTCTCTTGGCTGACCTGCGGGTGTGTTTTTCTTTTTCTGCGTTTTTCTGCTTTGTGCGTTTTTGTTGTTCTTTACTTCGTTCAATTGCCTCTTCCTCATCTTCTCTTAAATGATACAAGCCCTGAATAATTGCAAACATAATCAATGTACTCAGCACAGAACTTCCGCCATAACTAATCAGCGGAAGAGTTACACCGGTCGAAGGGATAAATTTTGTAACCCCTCCGATCGTAAGAAATGCCTGAAAAATAAAACAAGTTCCAAGTCCAAGCGCTACAAGCTTATAGAACACATTTACAAGCTGCAGCGCAATATTCAGAAACATAACATAACAGCTTAAATACACCAGAATCAAACAGAGCGCATAGATCAGCCCCATCTCCTCTGCAATTGCTGAAAAAATAAAATCGGTTGATGCTACCGGAATCTTATCTGCCATTCCCTGATACAGTCCCATTCCAAACCAGCTTCCCGTTCCTATTGCAAAAAGCGACTGCGCTACCTGGTATCCTCCACCAGAATAATCTGCAAACGGATCTTTCCATGCATGTACTCTTGTTCGAATGTGCGTAAATAGATGATATGCCAATACCGACGCTGCCGAACCTGCACCAAGTCCTGCCACAATATAAAGCGGCTGTCTTGTTGCTACATAAAGCATTACTAAATACACAACAAAAATAATCAGTGCCGCTCCTAAATCTTTTGAGATAACGAGAATCAGCACATGTGCAGCTGCAATTGCCGTTGTCGTAACAATATTTTTAAACTGCACTGATTCTGCGAAACTTGCTGCCACAAGAAACACAAACAAAATTTTAACAAATTCCGATGGCTGAATGCCAAACCCTCCAATTTCAAATCCAAGTTTAGCACCGCCGGAGATCGGCGCGATCACAAGCACTAATGCCAATGCAATAATACCTACAATCCCGTACACTTTTTTCAGAGAAGCCAGTATTTTTATCCTACTCATAGCTGCCGGAACGAGAAGGCTAACAGCCACACCTCCTGCTGCAATCACCGTCTGTTTTAAAGAAAGATTATAAGACAGCCGTGTCAGCATAATAAATCCCGCACTGAGTAGCATACACATATTATTTACAATCAATCTCGATATCCTCGGATAGATTTTCGTATATAACAAAATAATCACAGTCAGTACAAGCACCTGAATGACGTATAAATACAAAACTCTCTTTTCCTGCGTCTGCAAATACATCACAAGAAAGGCCACAAGATGAATTTCAAACATCAATACATTTTGTGTCCGGAGAATCCTGCGCTTTTTTCTGCTGTCATGATGTCCAAATACCGCAAAACACTGATAAGTATATGCAATCATAAACAAAATTATGAGATATTTTGACAATTCTACAATAATATTAACCAAATCTTCACCTACTTTATTCCTCGTTTAAAGTGTCCCCGTGTAAATTCCCCTGTTACATTAGAAATCTCCCCCTGTTCCAGGAACACCTTGCGATAACGCTCCACACATGCTTTTACCTGTGAAGCATTCTCCCTCGTAAACATCATCCGTATAGCCCCGGGAGCAAGGTTTTCTATTTCTTCGCGCTGATCTGTCAGCACAAGGGGCGCCGTATTATAAACGATGTTATAACAATCTTCACAATTATTTCTAACCTGAAATTGTTTCTGGCAACGGTCAGTCAGTGTCAGAATCCCTGATTTCTTTCTGCATCCGCCAGTTGTCTTTTGAATACACTGGGCAGACAGCATTACCGGAATATAGCCATAGACAATAAGCTCTTTGTCATGGATTCCAAGTTTTCGAAGTTCCCCGGCATTTAGCTCCAGCGGCGCAGTTCCTTCTTTGACACCAAGTTCTCTCCAAAATTTATCTGCTTCCCGATTGAATCGATATAGATTATGATCTGTCACAATGGTTCCCTGATAATCATGTGTTTTCAAAAATGCAAAACTTTCATAATTTCGTATTAGTACACCATCAAATCCCGCTTCTGTGAATGCTGCATAATTTTCTTCATATCTTTGAACTGTATTAGAACGAAAAATATGAGGCATTGCTAAAAAAAGCTCTTTTCCCATCTCATGAGCCAGCTGTGTAAGCTTTTTTATTTCCTTATTGTCAAAAATATCTGAAACTGCAAAACTTTCCAGATAAATTCTTTCAATTCCCTGTTCACGACACAGTACATCAAACTGCTCTCTTGTTTCAGCTAAAGCATACATTCTCATTCGGTACTCTTCTGCAGAATATCTTTCATATCTTTCCAATGATTCATCTAATTTCTGCGGTGTTTCTCTTCGGTAACTACCGCATAGTCTGCATTCTAATTCTTCAAGCGCTTCTCTGCGAAGCTCATTTAAAGCCTGCACCGGTACAAACAGATCTTCTTCCATTTGAATTTCTAATGTCTCAAATACAAAAGGTGTTGTCCCTGTTTTGCACATTTGTTTTTTTATCCGATCGATTGTCATCGGCTGCGTCTGTGCCTTTTCAGCCGGTTTTCCATACACCTCTGCTACAATACCGTTTTTTTCAACTTTTAGTGTAACAGAATTTGTCGTAGAAAGTATTAAAATCCCATTAATTTTTTCTTTTATTTTCGTATCCACATAATTTTTTCGAAGTTCTTCAATCAAAGCCGTATTGCGTACTCGGTTAAGTACTGTATTTTTCTTTACTGCATGATTTCGATGAGTTGTAAGACTAATCGTATTTCCTTCCAAAACACTGTCTGCCATTGTGAAATTTTCTTTTTCCCTTCCAATTTCAATTACATCTCCTGGATGCAGTTTTGTCAATGCTTTGCCTATAATTCGATTCCCTTGGATTTTCTCAACTTTTACCGCCTGAACTCCGGCATGGTTCGGACGAGTCAGAGACAGCATTTCCCGCCCATTTCTCATCTGATAATAACCGGAATGAAATCCACCACGATTATAGATGTCCATAAGCATTTGTTTATCTTCCGGCAATACCCGATACCCTTTCTCGCCTCTTTCCAAATACAAATCTGTATATTTTCGGTACATCGAAGTAACTGCCGCCACATATTCCGGTTTTTTCATTCTCCCCTCAATCTTAAAAGAATAAATTCCCGACTGAATGAGCTTTGGTAAAAGATCTAGCGTACAGATATCTTTCAAACTCATCAAATATTCCGGCTTTTTACCACGCTCTGTTTGATACAAAAGTCTGCACGGCTGTGCACACTGTCCCCGATTTCCGCTTCTTCCCCCAATCATGCTGCTCAAAAGGCACTGACCAGAATAACAATAACAAAGTGCTCCATGCACAAAACTTTCTATTTCCATTCCAGTCTGTTTCACAATCTCCGCCACTTCTGAAAGCTGTAGTTCTCTTGCCGTTACAACACGTTCAGCACCCAATTGCTTCAAAAATCGTGCACCATATGTATTTGTAATTGTCATCTGCGTGCTGGCATGAATAGCCATATTAGGAAAATGCTGTTTCACAAATCTCAGCACTCCGACATCCTGTACAATAACCGCATCCAATCCCTGTTGATAATACGGGAGTAAATATTCATACAACTGATCAGACAATTCCTGCTCTTTTAACAACGTATTTACTGTCAAATAAATCTTTTTTCCATGCAAATGTACATAATCAATTGCTTGCAGTAGTACATCTTCTTCCGGGTTGTCAGCAAAAGCTCTTGCTCCAAATAAAGAACCACCAATGTATACCGCATCCGCTCCTGCTGCAATCGCTGTCTTTAAACTTTCATAGGAACCGGCCGGCGCCAGTATTTCTGTTCTTTCTTTTGTCATAATCCCTTTCCTCAAAAAAGGCTGTCTTCTGACAGCCTATTTTTTCTTACTTTGTATTTCTGTTTCTAATTTTACAATCTGCATCTGAAGTTCACGGTTCTCTTCGCGTACTTTGTCCAGAGCTTTTTGTGTATTTTCGTATTTGATCTGTGTCGAAATCAAATCATGCTTCAGATCATATACTTCTTTATCCCTTCCCTCTGCGTCATTTTCCAGGGAATCTGCCTGTGTCTTTGCTTTAAAGTAGTCATCTGCAATATTCAACGCCAGCAAAATGCTTCTTGTATCGGCACTCTGCTTGCGATAGCTCTCATTATTTGAACATTCTGTCAGTTTATGATTCAGATATGCAGATACTTTCTGCAAATATTCTTCACTCTCAAATCCGCTCAGCGTAAATACCTTTCCGCCAATCAAAACCTCTGTATAATTCTTAGCTGATGCCATTGGCATTACCTCCTCGAATTTCTCTTTTGCTCTTCCTATTATAAACGATATCACACAAAAAACCAACTATTTTCCGGTATTTTCTGTGGAAATTCCGAGGTGATGATATGCAAATTCTGTCACAACCCGCCCTCTTGGTGTCCTTTGAAGAAATCCATTCTTCAAAAGATATGGCTCATACACTTCTTCAATTGTTCCTGAATCTTCTCCGATTGATGCCGCCAGCGTATCCAGTCCTACCGGTCCTCCGCCGAATTTCTGAATCATAGTCATTAGAATATTTCTGTCAATATGATCCAGACCATATCGATCCACATCCAAAAGATCAAGTGCATAGACGGCAACTTGTTCCGTAATGACTCCATCATAGCGAATCTGCGCAAAATCTCGGACTCGCTTTAACAAACGATTCGCCAGACGCGGTGTTCCTCTAGAACGCCTTGCAAGTTCTAACGCTCCCTGCTCATCGATTTCCACATCCAACACTTTAGCAGAACGTGTAATAATCGTCTTCAATTCCTGGTCTGTATAGAATTCCAATCGATTGATCACACCAAAGCGATCTCGCAACGGCGCCGTCAGCATTCCTGCTCTTGTCGTTGCTCCAACAAGCGTAAATTTGGGGAGATCCAAACGAATAGATCGAGCTGCTGCTCCTTTTCCGATCATAATATCTATAGCGTAGTCTTCCATCGCCGGATAGAGTACTTCTTCCACCTGACGATTCAGACGGTGGATTTCATCTACAAAAAGTACGTCCCCCTCTTGCAGATTATTCAAAATTGCAGCCATCTCCCCCGGCTTTTCGATGGCAGGTCCGGAAGTGATTTTCATATGAACACCCATTTCATTAGCAATAATGCCGGCAAGCGTTGTTTTACCAAGTCCGGGCGGTCCATAGAACAACACATGATCCAGCGCCTCGCCTCTGCCCTTCGCTGCTTCAATATAAACCTTCAGCATCGTCTTCGCCTTTTCCTGACCGATATAGTCATCCAGCATCTGTGGGCGAAGATGATTCTCAATTTTCATATCTTCTTCCAGATTTTCTGTTGTTATAATCCGTTTTGCCATATTTTCCATCTCCTGCTATAAACTGATCATCTGCTTCAGCGCTGCCTTTAATACATCTTCTACACTATCCTGAGGCGAAGGTGCCGCCAATTTTACGGCTTTTGCTGCCTCAGAAGCCGCATACCCAAGCGCAGTAAGTGCCTGAACTGCTTCTGACTGTATCTCTGATATTCCGGAAGAAACTGCCATGTTTTCTTCTTTCGAATCTCCAAGCCGAGATAACGTATCTTCGATACTCAACTTATCTTTCAATTCAATAATCAGCTTTTCCGCTGTTTTCTTCCCAATCCCGGGTGCTTTCGAAATTGCTTTTGCATCACCTGCCATTACCGCAAATCTCAGGTCATCCGGGCTGAGACAAGACAGGATGTTCAATCCGCCCTTTGGTCCGATTCCGCTGACTCCAATCACAAGGCGAAATACCCTTAAGTCATCTTTTGTCAAAAATCCAAACAACTGCATCGCATCTTCCCGCACATTCAGATATGTATGGATCTTTATCTCTGTTCCAACCGCCGGAAGTCTTGTAATAGATTCTCCCGGCATATAGATTCCATAACCGATACCTCCCACATCTACAAGAATTCTGTCTTCCTCTATTTCCGCAAGCGTTCCTCTAATATATGAAATCATTCTTTTCCTCCTGTTCTCATTTCTGGCTATTGTGTATGCAGCCCCTATAAAGACCTGCCAAATTATATAAAAAACTTCTGCAGCCGTCTCAGCATCTCTCTGGCTGCAAATCCAATCGCAGCTCCCGTAAGCAGCCCTGCAATAATCAAAACCGGAACATAGTAAAATACATTATAGCTTTCCACTACAAATGCTGCCACAAGTAATTGACCAAGATTGTGAGCAACTCCTCCTCCAAAACTGATTCCGACTACACTAAACAAGTCTGTTTTTTTAAGCAAAAACATTACTGACACACTCAAAAGGCTTCCTGCCAAACTATATAAGATACTAAACAGGTTGCCAAACAGGAATCCTGCCAGTACAACGCGCAAAACAGCCAAAATATACGCTGATAAAATATCCATCTTATAAAGCGCAATCACAACTACAAGATTCGCAAGACCAATCTTTATTCCCGGAATCCCAATCGGCACTGGGATAAATGTTTCTACATAACTAAAAATAAGCGCAAGCGCTGTTAATACTCCAAAATATGCTGCCTGTCGTCTCAAACTCATTCCTCCGTTACTGCACTGTTGCATCTGTCTCGGGCAATGTATCTGCCCCTCCGGACACCTCTACAATTACTTTATTCGGAAGGCAAATAATACTCTCATTCTCCAACGTGATTTCTTTTTGGTGTACACACAACTGATCTTTACAGTCCGCCCATTTCATATACGCTTTTCCTTCTTTAATCACAAGCAAATTATGTCCATTGATTAAAACCTCACGGTTACAGTCCAAACGATAAGTTCCGTAAATATGCCCATTTGTTTTTACAACAACTGTAGTTCCCGAATCCCGATTTGCAATCTGAAACACCCATAGCACCATAGCTGTAAGACAGATTACTCCTGCCAAAAGATAATCATTTCGTCTCATATCACACCTTCATTCTTCTTCGTCCTATTCTAGCACAGGGAAATTAATTATGCAACCACATGTTCGATTGCTTGTTCCCTTCTACATAATAAAAATGACGCCAGAACGCTTAAAGTCCTGACATCATCTTTCATACCTTCATTTAGTATACACCATAGTGCTGCACATAACTAAATACAGCGCCTCCGAGAATTGACATTACAAGGAAATAAATGACTGCTACACCTGCCATCACAATTAATGCTGCGCGGCAATAATTTCTCCTGTTAACATTGCCTTTTTTACTAAATGCCCAGAAAATATATAGGATGATTCCTCCACAGCACGGAATCAACAACGCTAATAAAGTAAGAGCCCATTCTCCCATAGAAAGCGGACGCGTATCCATCTCTTCTTCTCCCGCCTTCTGACTTCTGCTGTAATCAGCATGATAACCGGTATTTCCATAATCGTATGTCTGTTCCTGCTGATAATTATATTGACGATAATCTCCGGTTTGTTTATTCTCCGGTACGATTGTTCCATTCATTTCAGACTGATGCTGCTCTTCTGCCGTTTCATTTGCTGACGGCACAACAGACTGTGTGGATTCACCTGTTTCCGGTTGATTTTTCTCAAATTCCTGTTCTGTCATAACTTTCACCTCCTGCCGTTCTGCCATCACAGCATTTCGCTGACATGGCTAAACTCTGCGCTTATTGTACCATGCTTTGTACGAAAAAACTACCGTTTCTTACAAAAATCGAAATACAGCTCCATAGTAATAGGTCATTGGCTCATGATTCGGAAAGTATTTCAACATTCGATATACATAAAGAATTCCCATTGCTGCCAGAATCAGAACCACATATTTCAGAAGAAAACGAGTAGGTTTCTGCAAAAGATAACGGCAAATCAAAAACACCAGCACGAATACTGCAATCGGATAGATCATCGGATGCATGTGAAATGCTTCTGCAAACCGAAAATGAAGCAGTGCTATTCCTGCTCTCGTTAATCCACATCCGGGACAGGGAAATCCGGTCAGCGTCACAATCGGACAACTGCTGTAAAAAAATTTTAAACAAAAGAAAAGATATCCGACAATGATCGCAACTGCCAGACCATACGCGCGAATATCCTCTCTAACAAGCTGCAGAGCAGCACGCAGAACTTCTCTAAGTGAGCGTCTGCGATACTGCTGTGTCCTCTGAGCTTTTTTTGTCTTTTTTATAAAATAATTTTCTTTGGACATTTTTCTGCACATTTTCCACATCCGGTACATTTCTCCGGATCGATATGGGCAATATTATTTTCAACTGTAACTGCATCAAACTCGCATACTTTTTGACACATACGACATCCAATGCATCCGACAGAACATACTGCCATAACATCTTTTCCTTTGTCTTTAGAACTACACTGTACAAGATGTTTCTGCTCGTATGGAACAAGTTCAATTAATCCTTTTGGACATGCTGCTACACATTTTCCACAGGATTTGCACGCCTCTTTATCTACGACTGCAACACCATCAACAACATGAATTGCATCAAATGGACATGCCTTTACACAGGAACCGAAACCAAGACATCCGTAAGTACATCCTTTCGGTCCCCCATTTTGCATCATTCCAGCCATTACACAATCTTCAATACCTGTATAGTCATATTTTTGTTTTGCCTTTTCACATGTTCCGGCACATTTTACGAACGCCGTCATGCGAACAGATTCTCCGACATTCTCTCCCATAATCTCAGCAATTTTCTCAGCTACAGGCGCTCCGCCTACCGGACAAGCCCCTACCGGCGCTTCTCCTTTCACGATTGCGGCCGCCAGCCCTGAACATCCTGCATAACCGCAGCCTCCGCAGTTATTTCCCGGAAGAACACTTCCGATCTCTTCTTCTCGCGGATCCACTTCAACAGCAAATTTTTTGCCGGCTACTCCGAGGAAAACGCCAATAAATAATCCGGTACCGCCAACAATTACTGCGGCTAAAATAATTCCCATGATCATTTTTCTATTCCTCCTATATCAGTCCGGAAAAACCAAAGAAAGCAATAGACATCAGTGCTGCCGTCACAAGAACAATTGGTGTCCCTTTAAATGCTTCCGGAATTCCGGTATTATTGTCAACTTTCTCTCTAATTCCTGCCATAATTACAATCGCTACAAGAAATCCGATTGCTGTTCCGAAACCATTGATCACACCTGTTAAAACATTGTACTCTTTCTGCACATTTGTGAGTGCAACTCCAAGTACAGCACAGTTTGTTGTGATCAGCGGAAGATATACTCCCAACGCCTGATATAATGATGGCATGGCTTTCTTTAAAAACATTTCTACAAACTGTACGAGGCATGCAATTACAAGAATGAAAACAATCGTCTGCAGATAAACCAGTTTTCCTCCGAGAATTGCAGGATTCGCCAGAATATATTTATAGATTAGTCCTGTTACAAATGATGCGATTGTTATAACGAATACAACAGCGCCTCCCATTCCGGCAGCTGTCTCAACCTTCTTGGATACCCCAAGAAATGGACAGATTCCTAAGAACTGGCTGAGTACAACGTTATTTACAAGTGCAGAACCAATCGCAATGATCAATAATTCTTTCATAGCTCACTACTCCTTTTCCTGACCTGTCGGGAAGATATTACCTGTACATCCTTTGCAGGAAGCACATCCTCCCTCCGGACATCCGCCTTCTGATGGTGCTGCTGCCTTGTTTTTCTTAGCCGCATTGGCTTTTACTTTATTCTGTACTGCCACAAGTCCTGCAAGTACAAGAAATGCTCCCGGCGCTAAGATAAAGATTGTAACCGGCTCATAAGCAGACGGCATTACCTGAAATCCAAAAATCTGACCGGCTCCAATAAGTTCACGGACAATACCGATTGCTGTCAGCCCCACTGTAAAGCCAAGCCCCATTCCGATTCCATCAAAAATAGATGGAAGTACCGGGTTTTTTGAAGCATAACTTTCTGCACGTCCCAAGATGATGCAGTTTACAACGATCAACGGAATATAGAGTCCGAGAGAAGCATATAAACTTGGCACAAATCCCTGCAGAAGAAACTGCACAATCGTTACAAATGATGCAACAACAACGATAAATGCCGGCATTCTGACAGAATCCGGAATAATTTTCCGTAACATGGAGATCAGCATATTCGATAATACAAGTACTACTGTTGTAGAAAGACCCATTCCCACTCCATTGACTGCGGATGTTGTTACCGCAAGTGTCGGACACATACCGAGCATCAGGACAAACGTAGGATTTTCTTTTACGAGACCATTCCATAGTCTCTCTGTACATTTATTCATTGACACTGCCTCCTAACACATTTTGATAATAGGCTAATGCTGCATTTACTCCACCGGTAACAGCTTTCGATGTAATTGTTGCACCACTGATCGCATCGATTTCAGAATCTGATGCTGCGCCATTTTTTGTTACTTCAAACTGAGCAGCCTGTTTTCCTGAAAACTGTTCGTAAAACTCCGGTTCCTGCGCATTCATACCAAGACCTGCAGTTTCGCTGATTGACAGAATTGAAATTCCATTCAAAGTTCCATCGGACAGAATTCCGACAGAAATCTGAATATTTCCGCCATATCCTTCTTTATCTGTCACCGTCACTACATATCCGATTTCTTCGATTCCGCTAAGTGCTTTTGCTGCTTCATCAATAACAGCATTTACAGCTGC
>JAGZJD010000112.1 GCA_018365895.1 Lachnospiraceae bacterium
CAAATGTCCGGAATGTGGCAAATTCATGCTGGAAGTCAACGGAAAACACGGAAAATTGCTCGTCTGTCAGGATCGGGAATGCGGACACAAAGAAACCATTTCCCGCCATACCAACGCCCGCTGCCCGATCTGCCATAAAAAAATGGATCTGGTAGGAAAAGGCGACGGACAACGATTTGTCTGTGTATGCGGACATAAAGAAAAATTAAGCGCTTTCGAAGACCGGAAGAAAAAAGCAGGAAAAGGCGCCAGCAAAAAAGATGTGAATAATTATTTGCGAAAACAGGCAAAAGAAGCGAACGAACCGATCAACAATGCCTTTGCAGAAGCATTTTCGAAGATACAGTTGTAATAGTGGAAGATAAATAAAGAACACCAAAATAGAACCCCAATAGCAGTTCACAACAGCCATGAGGGTTCTATTTTATTTTGTACGATTTAATCAATACATGAAATCAATCTCTCATCATCAAATACCACTCTAATTGAAACCGTAAATGTTGTTCCTGTAGTTTGATCGATCAACTCAAAAAGTTCAATCGGATCCGATTCACTTTTGGCTTTCTTATTCCCTACCCGTACACAATCATCCAACCAGATTCGATAATCTTCCCTCAACGGATGAAGTTTCCAGGAAGCTGTCTTAAACAATTCATTCAAAAGAATTTCTTCCTCAGAATAGCCATTCGTATTTTCAGTGGATTGATACACTGTCTTATTCGGCTCAAAATATAAATTTCCCATTTCCCATTGATTATTCCCAGAGGTCTTGACTCTAATCCCTACTTTTCCATTTTTAGAGCTAAGTGACTCACTGAGTCCACTATCTGGATAAGTGTCTGAAGTAAAATCCATACGAAACTGAAAAGAATTATATTCTTTCATTTCGATGTCCTTATATGCAAAATACATATTAATCTGTTGATCTGTAGCAACCTCTTCCACTCCTTGAAATCGTTCCTGCTTTATTCTCTCTTCTGCATCCTTCTGATTCGCACTACATCCTATGCTAAATACTAAAATATAAATGATTCCACATAAAATAACGATTCTTTTTTTCACTCCACAATTCCACTTTCTTTCTGAGACTTCCAGCCATCTGTTATCATAATTATGTCTTCAAGTCTAACAATAAATTCTGTCCCTGTTGTCTGATCTACAAGCCGGAACATTTCAACAGGCTCTATCGTTCTTTCCAAACTTTCTACATACTCATCCATCCAGATATGATAGGTATCTTCTGTTGGCTTTAACATCCATTCTGCATTCTCATAAATATCCTGCACTCTCTTATCTACTGTGTATCCCCATTTGGGAAGTTCACTTCCCGGCCTATATATAGACGTTTTCTCTTCCATATATATATTTTCCATGCTCCATTCATTCTCAGATGTTTTTATTTTTATCCCCAATTTTTTATCACATGGAGTGTATGATATACCTGGAATCATAGATCTTCCCCATGGAGATTCAATACTGAATAAAAAAGAATAACAATCCCATTCATGCAATGGTCTTTCCTTAAGCGCAAAATGTATATTAATCTGCTGATCCATAATGATATCATCTACACCTTTAAAGGCCTCTTCTTCGGTTAGTTCTACTTGCCTGTTGCACCCTGTACAGACAAGCATACAACATATCACAATTAAAAAAAACTTTCTCATTTTTCGCTCTTCCTCTCATATCCATATTTTAATAATGAATGATAACCGGTGTTCCTACTTCTACCTTACTAAATAAAAGTTGTGCCTGATCTACTGGCATATTGATACAGCCGTGGGAACCTGTTCCTGAAATTTGATTGAGAGTACCGCCAAATGCACTTTGCCAGTCTGCATCATGAAATCCAATCCCACTCCATGTTACTCTCATCCAAAATCTTACAGGCTGAATATATTTCGGCTGTCCTGTCGTTGGATTCGTTTCTCCGACTAACGTAGAATCCGCTTCTTTTTCTAAAATCGTATAGACTCCTTCTGGTGTGATTTTTTCCGGAATCGGTTCTCCTGAAACAATATCCGTACTTAATTCTACAGTCCCATTAACCACATACCACATATGCTGTGCCGTAAGGTCTACATCAATATAGGTATTTCCCCAATCCGGCATTGCATGGGTTGCTGCTATTCCACCGATATAATATGCTGGCTGCCGCGTCACAATCGCCTTATTTTTAATATCATTCTGCAAATTTGTAAGTTCCGTTTCTTCATCGATTGACCATCCATAGGTTCCCCCTGAAACCTGAGCAGCTCGTCCATCGGGTGTTGTAAATGCACGGGTAATTCCAACCGTATCATTTTTATTCCCAAACTCCTCCAGCCATACTTTGATCAAATCTGTCTGAAACACAACTTCCATATCCTGATCGACCGTAATCCAGGTGCCAATCAGGGAACGATCCACTATCACAGGTTCTGTCATGTCATATGTAATAGATGCTTCTAAATAAGAATTCATAATATCACATGCCGCACGCACCTTTTCTGATTTTTCTGTATATTCCGGTGCAAGATAACACTGTTCTTTTTCCAGATTCAAATTCATATCCTGAGCTTTTATCTTCTTCTCGATTGCTTTTTTTAATTTTTCGTAATCAATTCCCGTACCATTCGTTTCTTTCTGAATTACAAACTGTTCCCCGTTAAATACCGGTTTTGCATTTTCTCCCGGAATCTGCTCTTCTTTTAATATTTTCAGCTGATTGATCTGCTCATCCAAAAGAGTTTCGTCATATTCCACGTTAAATTTCACTGTTTTTGTTTTCTTCTGAAAGATATCCGCAATCCATGACCAGACATTCTGCTGTTTTAAGACCTCTTGAATTTCTTTATTGGAAGCATATTTTAAATGAATATTTTTTCCATAAATGCTTTCTTCTTCCACACCCTCATCCCCAATAGTCAATTCATATGTTTCAATCACTTTCTCAAATTGCTTTGTTGCATCTAAAAGAGACTTTCCTGATACGTCTATTTTATTGATTGTTGTATCCGGATAAAAATGTTTAGAAAAATAATATGCCACACCAAAATAACCAAAAATAAACAAACATATAACACAACCTATGATTACCCAAATCACTGCTTTCTTCTTCATTTACAGTTTCCCTCCCCCAAAGTAAAACGTAATATCAGAGCCATCGAGAACTTTTTGAATATTCCAATATCGCCTGCATAAATTTCTTCTTTTTATATTTACTGATCAGAATACTTTCACCGTTTTTCAATATAACCTCTGAACCACTGATTGAAACAATATATTGTATATTTACAATATAAGCTGTATGAATTCTAAAAAATCTGGCATCTGTTTTTAAAATATTCTCCAGTTCTTTCATTGTATACCTGACTTTATATTTCTGATATATCGTATGTAGCCAAATACTTCTGTCCATTGTATCAATGTACATAAGATCGCTGTACTTAATGACTGCATGATTACATTCCGTTTTAATGCACAGACACTTTTCCTCTTCCTTTATTTTACTTAAACACTTTTGAAATTGCGTTTGAAATTCCTCATAGGTTACAGGCTTCAGCAAATATCCAATCGCATTCACTTGATAACTCTGTACCGCAAATGAATCATAATTTGTAATGAATACAATTGGGATACTATTATTTACTTTTTGAATTTCTTCTGCAATTTTTATACCATTATTTTCGCTTCCCTCAAATATAATATCTAAAAATATCAGTTGAATATCCGGATTCTTTTTCACCTGTTCCATCAGCTCATCTGGATTTTGAATCCCCAGAATCTCCAATTGAAGATTCTGTTCTGACCCAATCTGTTGCAAGTACTCTCGAATTATTTTCAGAAATTTATCATCATCATCGCAGACTAAAACCTTCATGATGCCATCTCTCCATCTTTTCTTTTAATCCTTTTCTATTATGAATACTATAACATGTCCATCTCCCGTCCTACACTCTATCTGTTTAATTAGACGCTTTTTGTGTTCAATTGGACAGATTGCATGGCTGGAATACATATTGAAATTTCAAACTGTCCTTCCTCGATAGAAATTTTGCAGGTTCCATCATATCTTTTTACTGCTTCTTCTACACACAGCAACCCTAATCCATGAGATTTTTTATCCTTTTTCGTTGTTAAAAACCGGGAATGTTGTACAATAATTTCTGCTATAGGATTTGTCATTTCCACGAATAAAATGCCCTTGTCCTCCCAAGTTCTTAATTTGATTTCCTTTTGGGATAATTTTTCACATGCCTCAATTGCATTATCCACTAAATTCCCAAAAACAGAGATTGTATCCAGTGCATTCAGCTGATTGATATACTGTGCTGCAAACTGATAATTGAAATTAATCCCTTTCTCTTTGCAAACTTTCGCCTTATTCATGATCAACAAATCTAAAATCCGATTCCCACTGTTTACGTAATTATCAAATCTCCCAAAGTATTCATCAATATCTTTTAAATATTTTATCTCCACATCATCTCCAAGAATCAGAAAATTTTTCAGGTCATGCTTGATTTTACGTATTTCTTCATGTAATGCATTTGTCTGCTCATAATAATCAGCTTCCTTTTTGACTTTATCAAAAAGGGTCTCCAATTCCATTTTTTCATAGTTTATCCGATAATAACGACTCATAATATTCAAATATGAAAACAAAATCAGCCCCATTATCAAAAGCTGTAGAAAGAACATCCATTCCATTTTGGGTTTTCCCCCTGACGATATAATATTACCCAAGTACAAATAAAGACCTGTCAGGACACTGCCCAAAAAAACAATACTCCATATCACGATTTTTCCAACTTCTTCTCTGTTTTTCAAATCTGTAATTTTATTGATGATATTAAGAATAAAACATTCGCAAATTTTTGCACAGGTATAAATCACGATCCACATTCCCCCTGTCGCTTCTAAAATCATCTCCAATTCATAGCGCATCGTTAATGCCATTGTAACAAGTGATACTAAAATTTCCCCGATCATCACCCCTAAGAGTATTTCAAATGTACGAATTATCATCTTCTTTTCATAATATACCAAAGAGAAGATGATAGCATAGAAACAAAAATTAATAATTGTTAAAAAAACTAAACTTTTTACCTGGAAATAATTTTCTGCTAATAATACTGTCACAATCACGAAAAAACTTGCCATCCCCCGTATTCTTTTAGGATCTTTCATCGTATATTTCCTATTAAACCAATAAAAAATCCCTAAATCTACTATACAACTTAACAATCCAAATATACTCATATCCTTTCTCCCCATCCTTTATTTTAAAATAATTCTATCATTGTTTTTATGGATTTTCTATCTCTATAACCACAAAATGCGGTTATCATCTGGCTCACCCCAGACAATAACCGCATTCTTTCTCTACAATTAATGGAAAAAATGATCCCCGATCTGAATCCCATAATTCCCGTTTCCAAAATACAGGCAATCCCCAATTGGATTCACTCCTGCCATCGCATCTGCCGCTGCCTGCATAGCAGTCTGCGTATATCCTTCCGAGCTGCGGACAGTATCCAGCCATCCTGTCATCGCCGGGCCAAACTGCCCT
>JAGZJD010000113.1 GCA_018365895.1 Lachnospiraceae bacterium
TTCTTGGTCTTGCCATATAAATCACCGCCGTTTTCTTTTATTTTAACATGAAGCGGCTATAATAGCTATAAATATTTAGTTAAATATCAACAATACAGTGCACTAGAAGAGAGCATATTATTTACCTTGTTTCTGCGCAGAAATGATTAGAATTCGCAAATTCTATTTCATTTTACTTTTTTTACTGCAATCGCCTCTATCTCTACTAACGCATTTTTAGGAAGCGCGGCAACCTGAAAAGCTGCTCGTGCAGGACAATCTTTTTGAAAATACTGACCATAAACGGTATTCATTGCTCCGAAGTCGGAAATAGCCTTTAATAGAACAGTAGTTTTCACAACATTTTCCATGCACATACCATCTGCTTCAAGAATCGCTTTAATATTTTCCAATGACTGTCTTGTTTGTTCCTCAATAGTGCTTCCGGCAAATTCTCCGGTTTTTGGATCAATAGGAAGCTGTCCTGATACGAAACACATTTCTCCATTCGCAGATACTGCCTGGCTATACGGTCCAATAGCTGCCGGAGCTGAATTTGTATTTATAATTTTCTTTTCCATATTTCTTTTTTCCTTTTCTTTTTTGGTTCTTGCTTTTGTAGAGTCAAGAGAGATACAAGTTCATCCACGTCCGGCATATCGGAAAGAGTCTTTGCATAGTGCACATAACTCAGCCGCCGTTCTCTGTCCATCACAAAAGCTGCTGGAAGCTGCTGTTCATTTCCCTCATACGTTCCGTGTTTTAAACCGCTGACTTTTCCCTTTGCCAATTTTAGCACGGTTTTTATATCAACCATAGCCACAATAGACTCTGCCGGTTTAATCTCAAAAGCATGATAAAGTTTCTGTTCCGGATCGCAGATAATTTCAAATGGCAGATCATATCTGTTAAGTTGAGAGGATATCGTTTCAGGAGTTGACTGAAGCACGATTAATAGCTGACCTTCGTCTTCTGGGATTCTTTCATAATTTTTTGCCAACTGACGGATATCAACCTGGCACACAGGACATCCATAGTATCGTAAAAACAATAATGCCGTTTTTGTCGCCTTTTGCACAGTTTCCTCTAAACTGCGCCCTTTTTCAAAAGGAGTATCAAATGTAAACTCCTGAATTTGTTCGCCCACATTTAATCTTGCCATAACATACGTTTTCTCTTCTTACTCTGCATTAAATACATATTTATCCAAGCGCTCAAATGCCTCTTTCATTCTGGTAAGAGGTAGTGCCAAATTCATACGCAAATGGCAGGGCGCATGGAACATTCTTCCATCCTGAACTGCAACGCCTACATCCCATGCGGAATGTTCAACTTCCTCAATCGTCTTGCCATGTTTTTCACACCATTTTGTGCAATCCACAAGCAGCATGTATGTGCCTTCTGGTTTGCTGGCCTCTACACCTTCAAAATGTTTTTTGATATAATCGCAGGCAAAGTCTACATTATCTGTAAGCACCTGACAAAGTTCATCGACCCACTCGTAGCCTTCTGGCTTATAAGCCCCAATTAAAGCATGCATGGAAAGTACGTTCATGTCATTATAATGGCACAATGAAGATTCTTTTCTTACACGTTCACGAAGCCATCTGTTGTAAATAATATGGTAACTTCCTACCAGTCCGGCCAGGTTAAACGTCTTAGATGGAGCGTAAACTGCTACTGTCCGATTTCTGGCATCTTCGCTGACGGACTGCGTCGGTATATGTTTGTGGCCATCCAGAATCAGATCCGACCAGATTTCATCAGAAACTACGTATACGTCATATTTTTTATATAATTCCATAGCTTTTTCCAGTTCCCAGCGTTCCCATACGCGGCCACATGGATTATGCGGATTACACATGATTGCAGCATGGATTTTATTTTCGACGATTTTTTTCTCCATATCCTCATAGTCCATGCGCCATACTCCGTTTTCATCCTGCACGAGAGAACTGTGAATCATATTATAACCATTATTTGTCAAAGACATTGTAAATCCGATGTACGTTGGCGCATGCACCAGCACATTATCGCCTTTAGAACACAAAACGTTTAATGCGCTGATCACACCGCCCAATACGCCATTTTCATAGCCAATATGTTCCGCTTTCAGATCTGTCACTCCGTTGCGAATTTCATGCCACTTAATAATAGAGTTAAAATATTCTTCTGTAGGATCAAAATATCCATATGCCGGATGCTCTGCCCGTTTAATAATTGCTTCAGGAATTGTTGGAACTGTTGGAAAGTTCATATCTGCTACCCACATGGGAATAATATCAAATCCTTCTTTAGGCAGTTCCGGAGAAAATCCCGGTCTTGTTCCAAGTCCGTCTACAGCTATCGCGTCTTTGCCGTGGCGATCTATAATAGATGTAAAATCGTATTTCATATTTATTTTTCCTCCTTAATAATGATAAGTTGAATTTGATTTCCTGATACTACAGACTCTTCTTACTACATTAAATGATAAATGTCCATCCCACTGTTGTCAACAAAAAGATCATCACACAGGCAATGACTACCAGCGTTAAAACCTTTGGTAAAGCCCATTTTAACCATTGCGGATAAGAAACATTCGCCATGGCAATGCCGCCTATGGTCCATCCCAATAACGGACTGACAATATTACTAAATCCATCGCCAAACTGGAATGCCTGTACAATTATTTCCGGATGAAGCTGTAACACTTCTCCAATCGGTTTAATAATCGGAACTAAAATTGCAGCCTTAGAAGTAGCGGAAGGAATAATCGGATTAATTAATGCAATCACCAGCGTCATTCCAACAGAGGAAATCCATCTCGGAAGTGCCAGCAGAGGAAGCGTTACAACATAGACAATGGTATGCAAAACATTTCCTGCTGTCAGTACTAAAGATACCGATCTGGCAAGGCCGATTATAAAGCCTACAAAGGCCATATTTGCAAGTCCCTTTGAAAACGTATTGCCAATATCATCGGCTGACATACCAGCTAATAAGCCCTGTACAATCGCTACTACAAGCATCAGGCTGGCCATAACTGCAAACAACTGGCTGGAATCTCCCACCAGGCCATAAATCGTAATTGCGACAAATTGCCCGAAAAACAACACTAAGTTTACAACATCTTTCCATGACAGAGTAGTTGTTTTGGTATCCTCCTGTGCGTCCTTCGCAATTTCCGGTCTCCATCCAGAAGCGTACATTATAGATTTTTCCGGGTTTTTTCGAATCCTTTTAACATAAGATAGCAGCATGATCAGTCCGACCACAAGGAAAATATTCATAATCAGGAAGCGGCTGAAAAATCCTCCATAAATTTTAGTTCCCATTAATCCCTGCGTAACAAACTGTTTGGTTGGTCCTGTTCCAAACCCAACCTGTGTTGCAAATAACGATACACCTAAGCCGACAATCGGATCTAACTTCAACTTATTCGCGAACAAAATTCCAATCGGGATGATTGCAATTAACGCATCAGAACCGCCAAAAGCTCCAAGATACCCCATAAGAAAAAACATTACAGAAATCAGTAAAATATCGCCTTTTCCCTGCATTTTGTAAAGACTGAAATCAAGGAAACGGTCAAAGCACTTCGTTTCCAGAAACACTTCAATTGATGCTCCGCTTACCATTACCACAAAAATTACCGCAGCCGATCCTTGCAGTCCAGGCATAATCTGAAGTATAGCCTGCAACGGATTTACCGGGGTCTGATAACCCAAAAACTGAAATTGATCTCCAAGAAGTTTGCCGTCTTCTGCCATAGCAAACTGTCCTGCTGGAATAATGTACGTCAGTATACTGCAAAGTAACAGAATCCCCATCATAATCCACAGTAAATGCGGCATTTTAAACTGTTTTTTAACTTTTCCTTTTGCGTTTTTCATCTGTTTTCACCTTTCACTATCTCCACGTTTTGTCCTGCTACAGTCATTTGGCTTCTTTAACGCATAAAGTCTTCCTGTACCGCTTTTACATAAGCCAAAGTCGCTTTTACCCCCGTTGTCAGAATATTCTCGTCTAAGTCGAACTGACAGTTGTGATGAAGTGCACCCGAACCGTATTCTTCATTTGCCAGGCCAAGGTGTGCATAAATTCCAGGATACTTCTGTAAGTATTTACCGAAATCGTCAGATGCATACCACGGCTCACATTTTACTAAATTCTCTTTTGGAATGACCTTTCCTACCGCTTCCTTAGCAAGTTCCGCATACTTTTCGTCATTCACAACCGGTGGTACTACCGTGCGGAAATGAGATCCAAACTTCACCGTACATTGATGCATGGCAGCTGTATGTTCAGCCACAGTTTTCACAAGTTCCAGAGCCTTGTCTCCTTCCTCTGCACTAAAGTAACGAAGCGTACCTTTAATTTCCGCTGTATCCGGAATAATATTTCTTGCTTCTCCGCCTTGGATTGTAGTAATTCCCAGCGTTACAGTTTCGCCTGCCGTAATCTGGTTCGGCCAGCACACGCCTAAATTAGTCAGGATTGCCGCAGCACAAAAAACAGGATTAATTGCCATATCCGGTCTGGAACCATGTCCGCCTTTTCCTACTACCTCAAAATCTGTCTCTGCCGCTCCGGCCATTCTCGGTCCTGCTTCCAAACATATTTTATTGGATTCCAGTCCCGCATATACATGAATGCCCCAGCAAGTATCCACCCGTCTTTTTTCCAGTGCATCCAGCATGCCTTTTAATCCGCATGCAATTTCTTCTCCTTCTTCAAAACAGAAATAAATTACTCCGGACTGGTTTTCTTTATCTTCAACTAGAAGTTTCATAGATGCCAGTAGCATAGCCATATGGGCATCATGGCCGCATACGTGGGAGCATCCCGGAATTTCAGATATACATATCCGTTTCCCTTTTAAATTTTCTTCGCTTTCCAAAACTGGTAAAGCATCAATATCTGCCCTGAGAACAATGTGCGGTCCCGGACGATGGGTATCCAGTGTCGCAATAAAACCTGTCTTACTTACCATTTCAATTGGAAGACCTATTTTTTTAATTTCATTTTGAAGAAATGTACTGGTCCACTGCTCTTCCCCACTTGTTTCAGGATGGCGATGCAATGTCCTCCTTATATCGATCAGATAATCATTCATTTCATCTGCCATTTTAAGGATTTCATTATATTCCATAACTTACCTCCTACGCTTAATAATGTTTGTGTGTAACCTAGCATTTACCCATTTTTTAATAAATCAAATCCTCCTTTCTTTATGTTTTACTGTATCAAAAATCCCTGTGTTGACACCGTTTCTATTATTGAGTGTCAATGTATGTCAGGAATTTGAACATTCCTTTTATTTAAAACATCTTTAAATTTAAGATAATTATACTTTAAGCAGCTTTATTATTAAGCAGCTTTATTATACACTTATTTTTATCTTTTGTAAATATTTTTGCACATTTTTTCATTTCTTTTTGCAAATTACGCTCAAACGGAATGCCAGTTCCGCTACTGCGGAACTGCTATTCCATTTTTAACGGTACGAAGTACCGCTAGATGATATCATTCTGTTTC
>JAGZJD010000114.1 GCA_018365895.1 Lachnospiraceae bacterium
AAAGAATTGAGAAAATTGACATTTTCAATGTTAGATGAAAATTATAGGTGGATGGGATAATATGAAAACAAAAAATCAAACGACATTAGCAAGTAAATACTGGTTATTGATTCTTTCAATGATTTGTATTATTTTGATGGGCCTGTCACTTGTGACAGACAAAGTGAATGGTCCGCTCCGAACAGTAGCAAATTACACGATTGTTCCGATGCAGAAAGGAATTAATCATATCGGATTGTGGATGAGCGATCTGACAAAAAATTTCGAAACATTAACAGAAGTAAAAAATGAAAATGAAGAATTGCAGAAAACAGTAGATGAGCTTACGATTGAGAATAACCGTTTGCAGCAAGAGCGCTATGAATTAGAGCGCCTGCAAGAACTTTATGCATTAGACCAAAATTATGCAGATTATAAAAAGGTAGGGGCACATGTTACCGCGAATGACTCTGGTAACTGGTTCAGTTCTTTTACAATTGATAAAGGTGAGCAAGATGGCATCAAAAAGGACATGAATGTTATGGCTGGAACTGGTCTTGTTGGAATTGTGACAGAAGTGGGACCCAATTGGGCGCGTGTGCGTTCGATTATAGATGATTCCAGCAATGTCAGCGCATTAATTTTGTCAACTTCAGATAAATGTATTGTAAAAGGAGATCTGACGCTGATGAATGATGGAAAGATTCGTTTTGAGCAACTTGCAAATAATGGTTCTGAAATAAAAGAAGGGGAACAGGTTGTCACTTCACACATCAGCAGCAAATATCTTCAGGGTATTCTGATTGGATATGTCAGTGAAATTACGACGGATGCGAATAACCTTACAAGGTCTGGATATATTACACCTGCTGTCGATTTTCAACATTTGCAGGAAGTGCTTGTCATTACAACTACAAAAGAGGAGATGTTAGAGAAGGAAGAATAGTAGAAAGGAGTACTGCTTTGAAAAGAAGAGTCATCACCGTTTTTATTATCGTCGTATGCTTTTTATTAGAGTGCACCGTTTTTCAAAAAATTGCATTTGCATCTATCACCCCAAATCTTTTGATTATTATCACATCAGCATTTGGGTTTATGCGAGGAAAAAAGGAAGGAATGTTTGTCGGCTTCCTGTCCGGTCTGTTGGTCGATATTTTCTTTAACGAGCTGATTGGATTTTATGCATTGATTTTTATGGTGATTGGGTATGTAAACGGTTTTTTTAAACGGATTTTTTATGCCGAGGATATCAAACTTCCGTTAATTTTAATTGCGGCAAGTGATTTTATCTATGCACATATTGTATATATATTCCTCTTCATTGTTAGAAGTCGGTTCAATTACCTCTACTACTTGAACCATATTATTATGCCGGAATTAATATATACTATTTTAGTAACATTAATTTTATACCAACTTATTTTGCATATTAACCAAAAATTAGAAGCAGAAGAAAAAAGGAGTGCAAGTAAATTTGTTTAATCGTCTAAAAGATTCTATTCTAGAAGTATTAAAATCAAGATTATTTGTTCTGATTGTTGTTTTTTGTATTTTGTCTGCAATATTAGTTCAGCGCGTATTCTATTTACAAATTGTAAAAGGAGAAGATTATCTGAACAATTATAAGCTGAAAATTAAAAAAACCAAAAACATACAGGGAACGAGAGGAGTCATATTTGATCGCAATGGAGAAGTGCTTGCTACAAATAAGCTTGCTTACTCTGTACAGATTGAAGACAATGGTTCTTATGAGGATACTAAACAGAAGAATAAACTTATAAATAAAACGATCAATAGTGTGATTGATATGGTGGAAAAGAATGGAGATTCGATCGTAAATGATTTTGGAATTATTCTGAACTCTAATAATGAATATGAATTTCTATACGCTGAAGGTACCAGAAGGCTGCGATTTCTTGCCGATATCTATGGATACACAACTATTGATAAATTGTCGGAAAAAGAAAAGAATTCTACTCCGCAGGAAGTAATGGATTTTCTTTGCGCAAATAAGCGCGGAAAGTCTTGGGGATTTGGAATCGATCAGGAAAAATATGAAAAATCTAGGGTGCTTCAGCTTGTGACAATTCGATATGGGATGCATCTGAACAGTTTCCAGAAGTACATTCCAACTACCATTGCTTCTGATGTCAGTGACGAGACAGTGGCGGTCATCATGGAAAATCTATCTGATCTTCAAGGAATTAGTATTGGAGAGGAATCGCTGAGAGTTTATCCGGATAGTAAATATTTTTCATCCATTCTAGGATACACCGGAAAGATTTCGCAGGAAGAGTATGACGAGTTGAGCGAGGAACAACAAAAATCGTATTCTCTGACAGATATTGTAGGAAAATCAGGTATTGAACAGACAATGGATGAATATTTGCAAGGTGAAAAAGGAAAAGAAACAGTATATGTAGACAGTGTAGGAAAAGTTATTGAAAGTAAGAAAGATAAGGAACCGAAGGCGGGGAATAACCTTTATCTTTCCATTGATAAGAATTTGCAGATTACAGCTTATAATCTGATTGAAGAAAAATTAGCTGGTATTATCTTAAAAAAAATGACTACGGCATTGGATTATACGAGAGATCCGGAAGGAAACTCAGATATTATTATTCCAGTTGGAGATATCTACAACGCCTTCTTTGCAAATGAGATTTTGGATATTGACCATTTTGCAACTAGTGAGGCACAAGCAACTGAACAGGCAGTCTACGCGGCGTATAGTGAACGTCTTGATTCTGCAATTAATGAAATTATAGCAGAACTACAGTCTTCATCATCGAAGCCATATAAAGATCTGTCAAAAGAAATGCAGGCATATATGAATTATATCGAGGCAGATTTACTTACATCCAAAACAGGAATCATTGTGAAGGATAAGATTGACACAAATGACGAGACCTATAAAGCGTGGAAAACAGATGAGTCTATCAATCTGAATCAGTATTTGAATTATGCGATCTCAAAGAATTGGATTGATACTTCTGTCATACAAGATTATGTATCTTCCGATGAAAAATATTCCAATGCTGGAGAATTGTATCAGGGTATCCTGACATTCATCAGTGATTACTTGAAAACGGACAGTAGCTTTGAGAAACTCATTTACCAATATATGATCAAGGATGGTACTCTTCGAGGCAGTCAGGTATGTATGATGTTATATGAGCAGAATGTACTTCCATTTGACGAAGAGCAATATAATCGTCTTTCAGCAGGAGCCGTATCTGCGTATGACTTCATTCGAAGTAAGATTACAAGTTTGGAGATTACACCTGGACAATTAGGTGTGGAACCTTCTACTGGATCATTTGTCATGACTGAAGTTGCAACTGGTAAGACACTTGCACTTGTTTCTTATCCTGGATATGATAACAATAGACTTGCCAACACAATGGATTCTGATTATTACAATAAACTATATGTAGATCTTTCTCAGCCTTTTTACAATAAGGCTACTCAGGAGACAACTGCACCTGGCTCCACTTATAAGATGGTATCCTCTGCCGCTGGTCTATCAGAAGGTATTATTACCGGAAGCACAACGATTGGCTGTTATGGTCCATATAAAAATGTTACACCTAGTCCAAAATGTTGGATTTATCCTGGTGGACATGGCAACTTGACCGTAACTGGTGCCCTTGCCCACTCTTGTAATAACTTTTATTTTGATGTAGGTTATCGACTGGGTCTGTCATCAGAAGGAAATTACTCTTCAGATGTTGGAACAAATAAACTTGCAAAATATGCTCAGATGTTTGGACTTGGAGAGACTTCCGGTCTTGAAATTCCAGAATCCGAACCACGACTCAGTGATGAAGATGCTGTGCGTTCTGCAATTGGACAGGGAACAAACTTGTTTACAACAAGTCAGCTTGCAAAATATGTAACAGCTATCGCGAATCGCGGCACCGTATATGATCTTACACTTTTAAGTAAGATAGAAGATGTTGATGGTAATCTGGTGAAAGAATTTGAGCCTACCTTATATAAACAAATCGAAAAAAGTGAAATCAGCAGTACTTCTTTTAATCTGATTCAGCAAGGTATGGAGCAGATGGTAGAAAGAGATAGCCGTTTCAAGAGTGTACGTGACGGTGGAATTAAGATGGCAGGAAAAACCGGTACCGCACAGCATAGTAAGGCTCATGCCGATCATGTTTTATTTGTCGGATATGCACCGGCAGATCAGCCGGAGATTGCAGTCAGTGCACGTATTGCGTATGGCTATAACTCTGGTTATCCAGCTGAGATTGGGCGGGATATGGTTAGAAAATATTTTAACCTTGCGGATGACTCAGATCTTGTAACCGGAACCGCTTCTTCACTTGGTTCAGAAATACGAGGAGATTAACAGGAGAATACTTTCAGAACCCTTTTTAAAGCACAAAAGAAAAATGTCAGACAGACCCACGGATTATAAAAAATGCATGTAGGAGGAATTTAAAATGGGTGAAGTTATTGTAGTTACATCAGGAAAGGGAGGCGTTGGAAAAACAACGACAACCGCAAATTTAGGGGTAGGACTTGCAAAATTAGATAAAAAGGTTGTGGTAATCGATACTGATCTGGGACTTCGAAATTTAGATGTTGTCATGGGACTTGAAAATCGTATTGTATATAACCTTGTAGACGTGATTGAAGGAAATTGTCGCATGAAACAGGCACTAATCAAGGATAAACGGTATGATAATCTTTATCTTCTGCCTTCGGCACAGACAAAAGATAAGTCTGCGATTTCTCCGCAGCAAATGAAAAAGCTGACAGAAGAGTTAAAGGAAGAATATGATTACATACTTTTGGATTGTCCCGCTGGAATTGAACAGGGATTTCAGAATGCAATCGCGGGAGCTGACCGTGCAGTTATTGTGACAACTCCAGAAGTATCTGCAATACGTGATGCGGACCGGATTATTGGTCTACTTGAAAAAAATCATATAAACAAAATTGATTTAATCATAAATCGTATTCGAATGGACATGGTCAAGAGGGGAGATATGATGTCTGTAGAGGATGTAACAGAAATTTTGGCAGTCCACCTTCTAGGAGCAATTCCAGACGATGAAAAGATTGTAATTGGAACAAATCAAGGAGAACCGGTCATTGGGCTTGACTCTATAGCTGGAAAAGCATACTTTAATATTTGCAGACGACTTTTAGGCGAAGATGTTCCATTCCTGAATTTAGATTCTAATTCTGGACTTTTTACAAAACTTACCCGTATTTTTCAAAAGCATTAGGAGGTGTTGTAAAGATGAGCGTATTTGAAACAATCAAGAGAAAACCTTCCGTTTTAATTGCAAAAGACAGGCTGAAAATATTACTTGTTTCAGACCGCGTAAACTGTACACCCGATGCACTAGAAAAAGTACAATTGGAATTGTATAAGACGATTTCAAAATACATTGAAGTAACTCCGGAGACGTTTGACGTTCAATTTACACGTTCAACAATATTTATTAAACTTACAGGAGAAGAATCGTGAAACTATCGAAACCCTATCATA
>JAGZJD010000024.1 GCA_018365895.1 Lachnospiraceae bacterium
TATTGCCCAGCGCTTACTACTATCAAATATTTCTGAAAAAAAATGGTTTTTTCCACTTTCCCCTATCTTTCTGTAAATAATTTTTTCATTTTTTTCAGCGAATACTGTCAAAGCAAAAAAATTAGTCATACAAGATAATTCTTCCAGGATTTTTTCCATACCCGGCTCTAATAATTCTTTGTTTATGTACTGAATCACTTCTTCCCAGCTATTTGTTTCCGTTACTGAACTTTGATCTAACAATTCTTCCAATCGCCATTCAGTCCGTCCTGCATAATAAGAAAGCACGGAAACAGATACAACAAAAGCAATAAATTTTCTTTGCTCCTGATAATAGCTATCTGTTTTTTGTTCTAATCTTCCCTTCTTTTCATAAGCCAGTTGAAGATTTTCACATTTTTTCTTCATATTTTGTTTCACTTTTAAAGCAAAACCATCTGTCTCTTCTAAATGTCGGAGCACTCTGTGTACTCCCGCCAACAGTCCCGGATATAATTGCTTTTCCAGATAATTTTCTCCTTCACGAGTAAAACCTCCCCTGCTTAAATTAATTAAATTTCGGCTTAATTCACCTTTTATATCGATAAATTCAATTAATTCTGCATCAATCTCTCTATATTTTTTCTGAATCTCAATGCCCTTATAAAAAATTTTAGTTCCTCTATATACTTCTGTCTCTCCACCGGCTTTTCTTTCTTCTTCCTGTTTTAAAAAACGACTGACACCTATATCAGCAAACGCCTGCCACTTTTCCGACCAGATAGACAGTCTGGCTGAACTGCAATCAAAAATATACGTATTTCCATCCACTTCATCCAAAATAATATCTTCTATTTCCTGCATTTTATCCTTATATAAAATCCAGGATCTCTTTTCTTCCCTCCATGGTCGTTTTTCCTCTTCCATATTCTGTGTACCCACACTCTCTTCCCTCATTTATTTTATCAATTTTACTGTTCGAATTGTATTGTTCGGCATAGTATTAATCGGAACTGAAATTTCAGGCGTTTTAACAATTCTTAAATGTATTGGAAACAATGACTCCCCAATCAACGAATCCAGATATAATGCCATCTGCGATATTAATTCTGCCGAATGCCGCAATGGTCTTCTCTCTTCATATTTATCAGAAAACATATCTTCTCCATTCCAGCTCTCCTGACATTCTTCATGAAGAAGTTTCTTTTCTTGTGATATAAATATTTCAAAACATGTTCCGTATGTATCTTCTTTCCGCTCCATACTTCCAATCGGTTTTACGTTAATGTATCCCGAATAATGAGCCAATGCCCCCGAACTGAAGGTAATTTTATATCTTTCTTCCGTCCTCGTGTGCGTATAACAGTCAAACGTATCTGCTACAAGAAATGCACTCTGAAGACCTACTCCAAATTCACCGGTAGGCCGAAGCCATCTCGGCATATCAGATACGATCTTATAGTTCTTTACTGTACTTTTTCCGACAGAAGCAATATTTTTTATTGTTTCCTGGCTGATTCCAATACCAAAATCTTTTATTTTTACACGCACTCCATACGAATATTCTTTTCCTTTTCCTGCATCCAATTCCTCAATATCCTTTTCATCTACAAGAGTGATATTAAGATTTTCGTCTTTCTTGCTTATGGCCATCTCAATTTCAATAGGGAAATTACACGTTGATACATATTTTTCCAGGTCATATGGCGATTCTACCGCTTTAATTCCTCCATCCATATAGAACCCTGACGTTCCATTACATTCCATCCAATACTGGATCTTTGTCGCATCAATAGCATTCTGAAGAAACTCCCGTAAGAAAACCCATCTGCTGGAATATAAGTTGGCTCCTTCTAATATCTCAAAAGCTTTATTTTGTGGTATTTCAAACCTTGCCGTTACAAGTTCCTGGGGAATTCTTTTCCCTTTCAGTTTTAATTCAAATTCGCCTACATTCGGAAGCGCTCCGGGAAAGTCCGGCGGGCAAATACTGGACCAGGCGTATCCTGCCTGTTTCAAAATATCCAGCAGCATATCGCCCTCCTGCCGAATCAATCTTAAAGATTCCTGCGTCTCACAATCTGCCGCTATCTGTATTGTGTCTGGACGGATTAACAGTCTTCGGATTGAAAGATGCTTCTGATAATGAAGCTTGGAGCTTTCAGGATTGGCCACCATGTTTGCAATAACCAGTGGGTGAAATCTGTCATTATCAATATCAAGCAAATCACCTATTTGAAGCAAAATACTTGCAAATCTTGGATGCATATAGTCCACATATCCATTATCCTCCTGCGGCAGTTCCATAATGCCTTCTATTCCACTTTCCGTATGCAGTTTTGCACAGGCAGCGATTGTAAGAAAAATTCTCTCCGGTATACCTGCCAGAGAAAATCCCCCGCCTAATCTATCGGACCGTTTTGTCCATTCTGTTAATATTTCATTTGACACCTTTGCATGTTCTCTTCTTCGATAATTCGCAAGCAACTGAACCATTGCATTGTGGACATCTAATTTATCCTGATACAATTTTCTTTGGGCTTCTTTTGGACTCATATCTTCATAATTGTACGCTTTTTGCTGTATGATCCGTACACATTTTTTCAACTCTTCATTGCCGCTTAACTGTATCTCTTCCAGCATTTCCTGGAATTTCTCATTTTTTACAATTTCCCGCTTATCCTCAGAAATCATGATCATACCAATATCATGAATATATACTGTATGAAGAATAAGAAAGCAATCTGATGCTGACAACGCTTTAATTCTTTCTTCTCCAAGAATCAACTCAATATTATGAAGAACTGACTGTACATGTGTTTCATCGTGGCGACTGAATGCAGGAGCTGCCTCCCTCGTCCCTTCCAACAGCTGCATAAGCCATCTCTTATTTTGTTTCCATGCATTCCACAATATTTCATGTCGTTCTGTTGCCTTTGGACTTTCCATATAACGTTTCAACTGTTCTTCTATTGTAATCATCATATTAGGCTGATCCATTTTTTCCCTCTCCATCACCCAAAATCTCTGTTGCCATATTTAAATAATTTCCAATAGTGTTTCTTGTATACTTCTTGCACCAGTTATTATCATCTCTGATAATCTTTTTCAACCTGTCAATATAAAATTCCAGTTTTTCTTCTGTCATATCCGATTCATAATAAATATCTCTTTCCAGCTCATCCAATCTCAGATACGTTTCCGTCCTCTGTTCTGTCCTGTCTCTTAAAACGTATATTTCTGAAATGCGATATATAATCAAAGCAAACGCACTTGCTATAATACCAGATATTTTCATCCATATATCAATTTTATCAACAAAACTGAGAGCTATTGCTAATACAGTTGTACCCTGACAAATAACCATTGCTACAGAAACCCATCTCAATATTCTTTCATATTTCTCTCTTTTTGCATTTGACCATTCTTTATATTGACACAATTCATTCTCCAGTTTCTTTAATCGGATACTATGAGATGAGTTTTTTTTTATTTCTTTTTTTACCTGTTCCTTTATTTGTTCAAACTTTATAATAAGATAATTTCTAATATCTCCTTTCCACTCCAAATATTTGTCTGTATATTGCTTTTCTACCTCCTCCCCTTTTTTTAATTTATCCCATATTAACTGTGCATTCAAAATCTCTTTTTTATCCGTAATATGGGTATATAATTTCTCTGATGTCAGCTCATCATTGTTCAGTCCTTCTAATTTTTGTGTTTCCCCCAGGTATACTTTGTACTTTCCTTCTGCCGGATTTCCATCATAATCTCTCAAATTCTTCTCAAATTCATCTAACTCTGTTTTTTCTATTCTTACGGAAAGAAAAGGGGCATACAGAATCTCTTTCTCCTCTGAATATTTATTCCCTTTCAACACCGTGTTTAACTCTATATGTTCAACCGCGCCTTGGGATACAACATCCAAAAGCACCAGTTCCTTTTTTTGACAAAAATATTTATCCACATTTTCTTTTGTCGTTGTTGAAAAAAATGAGCCGGTTTCCCCCTCCTGTAAAACCCTTAACGAATCCTTTCTGTCTGCACGCTTTCCCACAAGAGATTTTCGTTTTTCTTCGCAATATGTATATTTACACATCGCAGAATATATATTGCAGTATACTCTCAGAAGCTCTTCCATATTATTTAAAAGAACATCATTCATGGTCTTTTTTTCTTTAAAACGTACTACTTCATTCTCAATCCCCGGAAACAGCAGTACATTTAATACATTATATGCATCGCTTACATCATAAAAACTTCTGGTCTCCGGTGCTTCACACAAAATCTTCTCCGGTACACTACCCTGATAAAAATACAAGCTTCTCTGTTCACTTACTGTATACATTGCAAGATCCCCCTCTAACCTGTTCAGATTTGAATTTAGCGAAAAAATTTCTTCAAAGTACAATCATGATAGCCCGACAGCCCCATATTACTGGAGTCTTCTTAAACTCAATGATTCCTGGCATCAGATTGCACCTAATTTGGAAAAAGCATCGCAGGAATGTTTCCACAAAGCAAAAGAATACTATGAAAGTCTGTCTTTATAACCACATTAACTTTTTTTATTTTTATTACCGTCCTCTTTTGAGATATTCAGCCATTCTATATGCTCCTCTTCCATCAGCTTTTCCAGCCTGTTGACCAGTTCTTTCAAGTCGTTATCATCCGATTTTTCAGCCTGGAAAAGCGACAGTTCCTGTTTCATCTTTTCAAAAGTACTTCTATATAAAGTCCATTTATCATGACATTTTGAAAGGGATAGAAACGCTGCCGACAGTGCTGTAAATGCAGATCCTATAATTGTAACTATTTTCACAAGCTCAATATATTGTTCCGCAGAAAAAAGTCCATTTACCGTTGTCACTGCAATTGGCAATGCAACGCCAATAAAGCTACATATATAAAAAATCCACTTATAAAGATAGGCGCTGTTAGCATACCATTCTCCTGCTGATTGGATCCGGGCCTTTAGCGTTTCATCCGGAATTTCATTACAAAGCTTCTCCCAAATGTCTTTTTCATTTTTAAGATTTTTCATCCTTCATATATCTCCCCCTTTAAGCCACCATTCATATATTTTTTCGGTGTACCGTACGTATTCGTCATGAATATCCCGCAAACTATACCGTTCCTTTTCAAGCTGGTTATGATATACCCATTTTTCCAGCGCTTTAAAAGAAGGATCCGAAAACACAATTTGAGAAAATGTCTCATATGTAAGTCTTTCAAAATCCTCATTTTGTGACGGAACTACTGTAAGTTTTACTATTTTCTGGAAAACTTGTTTATTTATAGGAGAAATCAAATATTTCCCACCTGGTTCCGTTATCCCTTCAATTTGATACGGAAGGTTCTTTATAAGAAGCTTTTTATGAGCAAAAACCTCTTTTTCTTTAAATATAGGAAACGCATATTGCGCTCTGTTATATGATTTCTTATAGAACTCTTCTTTTTCGATTCCTATTTCTGGAACATGTTTCTTTAAAACTGCATGCACTGCTCCATCTATTCCAAAAGAAAAATAACATTTCTCCAGTCCTGTATGAGCTAATAAAAACTCTACGGCTATTTTGTCATTTATTACGTAATCACAATGATACAGCAAATTCAATGTGGAAAACGCTTTTTCATCTAATTCTGTTCTTGTTTGCCGTTTTTCGATTTCTTCTTCCAACCGGTCTTTCATGTCCTGCTGCGTCTCTTCTGTATACGGCTTTTCACTATAAAAACTTAAAATCCACTTTTCATATTCATGTATTTCAGCTTTTAACCATTTGTCAGTAACGGTATTTCTCCATTTTCGAGCTGTTCCAAGATCAATTCTTTGAATCAACTTCTCATCAATTCCTTTTTCATCTAATACCTTGACAATAACATATTCCTGTTGCTTTGTATCTTCTAATACTTTGTATATAGACTGCAGCACGGTCTCCATTTCCATGCTGACCGGAACAAACTCATTGAGGGATTCATATTTTTCATTCCATTTCCACAGGCATACATCAAGCATATCTGCTGTACTGGTACTTTCCTGCAGGTATTCTTCCATTCCCTGTTGGATAAAAGCCAGTGATTTATTTAAGTAGATCAGCTGAATAAATACAGGAACTTTGTCAAAAATCATTTCCCCCCTAATCTTCCGCTCGCCATTCCCAGGAAGCTGCCATAAATAGTGTAAAAAGTGAAAGTATGCATCCAGAATATCATGTACGTATTGATCGCGATTAAAGTCCGAATTAAATTCTTCTCGATGAACCTTCAGAATTTTCTCTGCATAAAATCCTTCATAATCCATAAAGATATTATAATACTTCTCATACAAGGCATCTTTTACTGATCTTTCATGATTTACCCTGACATTTTTAAAGCATACACAATTTATGCTTTTCTCAGTCGGCACATAATCTTTGGTATTTTCGATTTCTGCAAAGATTGCGTCATCCATATTCCAAAGTGCAATTTGTCCTCTCTGCTCCCCCTGCGGCAGATATATTGCCAAATATTTCTTTTTGTTTATTTCAAATTCCTGCTGGAATATTTCAGGCTCACAAAAACTTGGTATACTGATTACCGGAAATTTCTTATTAGGAATTATTTTTGTTCCTTTACGGCCACGTTTTGTAAATATGATTTTAAACGGAATCATAGTTCCCGCAAAATACTGACTGATATAATTTTCAATAAAGGCTACTGTGTATCTTCTTACTTCCTCTTCATTGAAGAAGCTTCCATCAGAGAAGTAAGAAGCTCTTTCCGGTTCATAAGGTTCTCTTTTGTAAAGGTCTTGTTCCGAATTCAGAGATTGAGCAATTTCATTTTGAACGTTAAAAATATGCTCCCAGTCAAATACGACTTTTACAGTTGTTCCCTCGCTTACGTTTTTTACGGTCTCCTTGATGATTTGTCCATTTTCCTTGGGATTTTGCAGGATCAACCGTCTTCCTTCACTTTCATAAAGTCCGCGCGTACTGATCTCTACTTCGTTAGCAACCATAAACGCCGATTGTATCCCGATTCCAAATCCACCTGTAGGACGCAGCCAGCTTGGCATTTCTGCTAAATCTTCTCTGTACTGTGATCGCTTTCTCCAACCTCCTCCTACGTTTGAAAGAACTTTCATACATTCTTCTTCTATACCAATGCCGACATCTTTTATTTCCAGAATAATTTTCTGTTTTTCCGCATCTATATCAACAAATACCTCTATTGTATACTGCTGATAAATGGACGCGCCTATATCAAACGGGGTTAATTCTTTTACATCTTCTTTCCATACAAAGTCTTCAGAATATCGTATTTTTTCATTTTTAATATCCTGCCAGAGCCGCATTTTCGAAGCATCCAGTGCATTCTGTAAGTACTCACGGATAAAATCAATATGGCTGTTATAAATATTCTCTCCCATCAGAAGTTCTATCATTTTCTGTTTATTAATCTGAAAACTGTTATCCTCCTGAAGGAAAAAGCGCTTCTTTCCATATTGATTTTTCAAATATATTTTGCAGTCACATGTGTTCAGTAAACAGCCTTTTAATGATTCCGGTACAATTTTATTCCAGTTACAGATCAAATACTCCACTTCTCTGTCCAGCATTTGAAACCATTGATTGATAACCTTACATGCTTCTACATCATCAGAACTTGCTTCTACTTCGATTCCGTCTGTCCGTATTGCCAAATGTTCAATCGCTTTATGCTTTTTATAATGCAGAAGGCTTAAAATCGGAAGATCTCCAAAACGTTCCATAGCTCTCACATTAAAACGATTGTTGTCTAAATCCAACAAATCCCCTATCCGCAGCATTGCTGCTGCAAACTGGGGATGAATGCTGCTGTTTCCAAAGCCTTTATCACAGTAGTGAAGCTCTTGAAAAATATCATTAAAATCTTTTCCGTGCAGAGTACAGGCTTTTACCATAATCTTATACAACCGAACGGGGATTTCCGGATCTTTTTTCTCATCTAATTTCTCAATCGCATCCATCAATCTTTCTGGATGTCTGCGTCGAGCAAACTCTGACGTAATGATCTGTATTCCCCTTTCAAATTCCAATGGCCAGCTGTTACTGATTTCTTCTAGTTCATTTTCATTCTTCGTTTCAAAATAAGCTTCCAAATCTTCTATTTTTCTGTTATTCCGCAAAAAATCATCGATTCTTCTGTATAATCTGACAGCAGCCTGTTCGCCTTTGTCATGTCCGTTAAGTTCTCGAATATACTTCTCAAATTCTTTATCATTTTCCCAGAGATCCTTCAGTTCTTCATATGTATAACTCATTCCCATATCATGGGAATATGCGCATTCCAGTAATAACCAGAGATCGCCGATAGCGAGTTTATTAATGCGCTCCTGTCCCAAAAGCATTTCTATAGATTCCAGGATATTTAACGTGTGACTTTCATCATGCCTGCTATAATGCTGAAAATCAAATACCGCTGATTCCAGATAAGAAACCAGCTGCTTTTTTCTGTCTCTCCATTCCGTAAGAATGTGCACACCATTTCGATATTCTCTGCATCTTTTCTCAAAGCACCATTCAATATAGGTATCTGCATATGCCGGACATTCTTCCAGCCTCCATTCAGACATATTACTCATATATTTCCTATTTTCATCACATGTTTCACGTCTTTTCTCTCTCATATCCTGCCCCTGCCTTTACCTTCTCTTTTGTTTTAATTAAAAAATAACCTTTTTGCATTGCCTGTCCATATTTTGAAAAACTGTTCCTATCTATGCGAGGAATAATCTCTTCTATGCTTGTTTTATATTTCCGAAATATGTTTTCTGCACTTTTTAAATCCAGAAGTTCCTGTTTCAAGCAGTCTATCTCCTCCAGGTATTTCGTTAAAAGCGCCGGAGTTACTTCATAAATTTCATATAGCCTTGCAACTAAAGGATATATAATCATGACCCGTATGAAATTTTCACGTTCTGCCGACGATTCCCACTGATTATATTCCAATATCCCACATATTCCTATTGGTATATCATTAATCACAATCTCTGAATCCCATACATCATGTCCCCAGATTTCAATGGTTCCATTGCTTCTGACCACAAATTTATCCAGAAGTGTTTTCCGAATCTGTGTTATAGAATCCTCTCCCTTTTCAAAGACCTCATCCGGCAAAGCCAGCAATACCGTTGCCCAAAATATCTTTTCATCAAATTTTTTTAACGATTCCACACCTCGCCATTTGATACTGCATAGCAAAATAATTACGTTGTTCAATGCGCTCAGCATTTTCCAACACCTCCCGGGTTTATTGCAGCCACTGCTCCACATTTTCAAATGATTCTTTTATAATCAGCCGCTCTCCTAGCTTCATTGTCTGATCATCATAGGAATCCAGTAAATGTATCTTATTTTGAATCTGTTCATGAGGATCACTTAAATGAAGAAGATACTGCTTATAAAAGGCAAAATCATTTTCACTTACCAACCCCGGTATATAGTTCTCTTTTTTTAAAAAGACCTCGGCTTTTTGTAATATATCATGTATAGTCTCTTTGTACAAATCATCTCCTTTTATGAGAAAAAGAGCATAAGCATAAACATATACCCATATAAAGTTACGCGGAAAAAAAACCTCGCTGTTCTCTCCTTTTCGAAATCCCCTATACACCACTTTTTCCCCGTTATCCAGGATAATCTCATTACCAAGACGGCTGTCTTCTGTTAATCTGAAAATGGCTTTCGTAATACAGTTTTTTCTCTGGCTTTTGCTTTCAAAAATATAGCTACTGTCAACTTCTTTTTCTATTGTCTCTATTGTTAAAACAAGATCTCGGATTTCGTGCGCATCTCTTTGCATATTTATCATACGAAACTGAATGTAATTTTCTATCTCTTTTTCTGTTGCTTTCTTTAAGTCCCCACGTTCTCTTTCTGCCAGGTTTATTGGATCCACCCTGCGTGTTTTATTACATAATAACAGCCTGTTTCTGTAATCTACACTTTTATAAGTATCCCATATTTTACTAACCGTAGCTATAAAGGACAAGGTTGTATTTTCTTCCATTATTTTTTTGTCAAAAGAGAGTATTTTTTCAGTTTTTTTCTGCACATGCTCCTGAAAAAGACATCCTATATACATACTTATAAAATAAATATTCGCCCGGGTAAGCGCTCTTCCGAAATTATGGCTTTCTTCTATTTTTTTCAAAACAGTATGTTCCAGATCCATATCTTCTTCCGGAAGCGAGAGGAGCATATTATCATAATACTCCGTACCCTCGAACAAACACTTGAAACACTGCCATACATCTTCATAATAAAAAGAACGCACGATTGCATAGGGAATAAATACCGCATATACATTCGTACTGTCGTTTCTGTATTTACATTTTACCACAAAATCAAAAAATGAATGCTCAAATCGTTCATCCAGCAAATTATCATTTAACCTGAAAAAACCATTATAAGAATTGGTTTTTAAATAATCCGCATTTTCGCTAAATACAAATTCCCATTCTCCTGTTCTTCTACAAAGATTTTCCCATTGCTCTTTTGAAAAAACAATCTCCTTTTTTCCCGATTCTTTTCCCTTTTCATATACAAACATCGGCAGATCCATGACAAATGGCATGAGAGCATCCTGAATCCAGTTCATCTCCATTGTCGATATTTGAGCAGCCTCATCTGCCGTATAAATTCTTTTCCACTGAACCAATTCCTGAAAATCATTATAAACAGTTTCTGCTTCCTGTATGGTTCTTTTTTGGGTCAAATGTTCATGACGCACTACTCTTCCGTATTCTAAGTACTTTCTTCCATCAGACACATTTTCTTCTATTTTTCTTAAATACTCCGTAGTAACGGCATACACACAAGGATAAACCTTCTTTGCACCATTTTTCAGAAACAGCGCATAATAAAAAAACATCGTGTTGCCATTATTAATTGTATCATCAAACACTATTACATACTTATCTTTTATGCATGAAAAATCAGAATCTTTCATAACAAGGCGGTCGCTTATTACCGTTATTTTTATACTTATTTCATCCAGTTTTTTTCGAATTCTTTCCTCTAAATATTTATATACCCAATACCCTTTTCTTGTAACTAATACAAGAATTAAATCTTTATGATGTTCTTCGTGATATTCATCTATTATTTCAACCAGATAATTTATTATTTCTTCCTGGAGAAATTCTGTATTATTTTTTATTTTCAAGCTCATTTACAATTCCTCCTGGAAATTCCAATGCTGGATCACTGTCTTCTTCACGCATAATGTTTACCGCCTTTTCAAGGTCCATTCATATATTATATGCCATTATAATTATAGTTATACTACGATTTGTTCTCGAATGCAATAGATTGTATTAAATCGAATACAATTTTAATGATATGATGTGTGTGTCAAATCGTTGGTTGGCAGTCCTTAATCATGTCATCTCATTCACTCAGACATAGTAAATACCGGAATAATCAACAGGGATTGTTCCTTTTTTGTTTTTTGAAAGATCTTCTGCCTTGGTCAGAAAAACTTCCGGCAGAAATCCGCAAAGCTTAAATACTGGCGGCGGCAAAGCAGCCGCCTAAAAATGTCAAGGTACTCTCTATTTTGCGTTTACCTCTGCACTAATTTCCAATGCTTCTTCTTGTGTACGGGATCAGCGGAACTTCTCATGAGCACACCCCCATAAATCGAATAGAGTAAAATGCTCGCATCTGTCATTTCTAGCACGAGAAGATCAAGTGAAATGCTTGCATTCTCTAATGTTATTATGGAATAATTTTTAGGGCAACACAATCCGTCGAATTATTTTGCGCTTACTTTGCTAATTTTCATGAGTTTTATGGTTTGATGTATAACGGATTTTTGTTTAGTTGTATCTACAACCAGAAGTTAACAACTCATCCAATTTTTTCTCATCTATGTCACTCTTAAAGATTGATATATTATTTTGAATTATTTCTTTTGGAAAATCCCACCATTTGAGACTTAGCATTTTTTTTATCATACTACTATCAAATCTATACTTTATTACTTTTGCAGGATTACCTGCAACAATAGCATATGGTGGAACATCTTTTGTCACAACACTTCCCGCACCAATTACCGCACCATCTCCTATCGTTATTCCTTGTAATATGCAAGAATTCATACCAATCCATACATCATTTCCAATACATATCTGCTTGATTTCTATATCTGTCTTTTCTGAAACAATTCCGAAGGACGGAAGATGGGTGAAAGGATGGGGTGTTATAGCATTGTAGTTATGTCCCCCCCCAGAAATAGAAACATTCCACGAAATCGAGCAAAACTTCCCTACAGAAGTGTGTTTTATAACTGTATTCATTCCAGTATAAGAATAAGCACCAATCTTCGAGTTTATTATCATATTTGAGCGATTAATCTGTACATTATCTTCTATCAATGAATCCTGTATAAATGAATTTTCTCCAACTATAATATTTTTACCCAATTTACAATTCAATACTTTCGCGCTTTCGTATATCCTATTCATTATTTACCCCTAAATATTGTTGCTCACGAATTTTTATTAACAAATATAGTGTTCTAATCATTGGCGTTGGTATTCCATGCTTTTCCGCCAATTTAATCAAATCACCAGCTAAATATTCGTTTTCTGTTCTTCTATTATTTATAATATCCTCTAGCATTGAAGTTTTTTTACTTCCTTTATAGCTGACATAGTAATTAATTACGTCATCAATATCTTTTTTTATCAAATCAACATTCTCATACTGTGCTACTAAAAGGAATTCGCGCATGGCTTGATTGCACAGCTCTTGTATTTCCGAACTTATTTTAAAAAAACTATAATCAGCTAAAGTTAGTGCGGTAATTGAATTACCTGCTACGTTCAGCATCCATTTTTTCCAGACCATTTTCTTGATATTATCTTCCCAAATAATATTTATACCTGCATTTTCAAGCATATAAAAACAAGATTTAGCAATATCTTTCATGTCATGCTGAGTTTTCCCAATATGCATTACACCAGTATTCGTGTAACTGATATTACTGCCATGTATTTGCGTATTAGGTCCTTGGACATATCCCCTAAGAACCACATTATCTTTAAAGTTCTCACAAAAAAAATCATAAGAGTATATCCCGTTTTGAAGCGGTAAAATCACTGTTTTTTTTCCAACTATATTTTTGAAGTCTTGCAATGATTCTTTTAAACTATAATTCTTTATACAAACAATTAATAAATCTAAGTCACATACCAGTTCTTCCCTTAAGCTCACAATATTTGGAGAAAAACATTTGTTATTTATTACTATTTTTTTTCTTTGTAGTTTTTCCTTACGTTCATCATTAGCAATCAAATAAAAATTGTCTGTATAATACTTATACAAAATATTTGCAATTGGAGCCCCAATCACACCCAAACCGATTAATCCAATTTTGTAATTTTCATTATCCATTAATAGTACCTTTCTATTATAGATGTATCAAATTGACCGATAAGCATATTATTTCCATCGGTATCAATTACTTTTAATGTAGAATAAATAGAGTTAATTGTACTTATTAACTCTGTTTTTGTTCTTGATACTATAAAAAATCTACAAACAATCTGCTTTAATGTGCCGTATCCATCAACTATATCTCCAGCATCATAGCTTGGATTTACTGAGACAACATCCGACATTTTTTCGATTTCTTCCAATCCTTCAATTTTTTCGATTCTTCCTGTCTTGACCAATGGAGATAACTTACAACAAATTTCCTTATGCTTTGGGTTAGTTTTTTTCTCTAAATCATCATTAGCAACCTTGCCATAGAGGGCTAAATTGATATACATTTCCTTAGCATCTATGCCAGAAACTTTGGAAAGAATCATATGTTCCTGAGCACCATTTAATCTATATCCGGGTTCATAAGTTCTAACAATTCCTTTTTCATCAACAAAACACTGGAAAAATATTGATCCATTATTTAAACCAATACCTCTAATCATTTCTTTAACATACTGATCTGAGTGTTTAAGATATGAATCAATATGGCGAGATGGAAATATATAAGATGTAGGTAATTGCACCTTATCTTTCTGCTTATATGTGTATCTGTCACACATACCAACCAAAATTGGATTTCCATCCTGCATAACATAATAAGAAATGACTTCATCCCCTTTCATATACCGTTCAATAAGATATTTTTTATTAGCAGAAAACTGGAGAGCATATTCAATTCCCTTTTTTAACTCATTTTCGTTTTGACATATCGTGATACCCTTGGAACTGCAACTATCAACTGGTTTAACAATTACTGGATACTCAATAAACTCCTTATTTTCTAGAGTATACTCTTCTATCGTAGGCACTCCATACTCTCTGCATTTCTTTTTGAAAAAATCCTTATTTACCATAATATTAAATTTATCCGGTGTGGAATAACATGGCATATTTAACCTTTTACACAATTCACAATAAGAAGGTAGTAATGCCTCTGCCACACCAACAAGAATTCCATCAACCGATTCCTTACGAGCAAACTCTTCTAAGGCATCAATATCAACAGCGTTAATATTAATCGCCATATCTGCATATTTTTTTGCAAATGCGTTAGGATTATTGTCCGTAACAATTGTGTACAACCCCATCTGTTTTGCTTTCTTTACTAAACTAACAGTTTCTGGATTTGCACCAAGTATCAATACCTTTTTCATCTCATACCTCCATCACTCTAAAATCACATCACAGATTCTATTTACATCATTCAAACTCAACTCAGCGTAAAGTGGAAGTGTAAGCACCCTCAATGCTATATGCTGGGCAACTGGAGTTTTCTCTGTACTAGCAGTCGGATAATTACGATAACATTCAAAGCTATTCGTTAAAGGATAGAAGTACTTTCTCGTACCAATACCGACCTCAGCTAGCTTCTCGAAGACTTCATTTCTCGTATATTTAAATCCATCAAAAACTACAGGAAAGTACGCATAATTACTTTCAGTATTTTTCTGAATCGTGTTCAACTTAATACCTTCTATGCCATCTAATCTTCTTATATAATGTTCAACTACTTTTTTTCTCTTAAGTATTTCTTCATCTAGATGTCTCATATTGCATAGCCCCATCGCAGCCTGGAATTCATTCATCTTAGCATTACCGCCAACAAACTGTACTGACTCCGGTCCATGGATGCCAAAATTCTTCATATCATCCAAGAGCTGAACCCACGCATCATTTTTAAAGCATACACATCCACCCTCGATGGTATTAAATACTTTTGTTGCATGGAAACTAAACATGGAAGCATCACCAAAACAAGCCGATGACTTGCCTTTATATTTCACTGCAAAAGCATGCGCGGCATCATATACAACTTTCAGTCCATATTTCTTTGCAATACGATTAATTTCTTCCACATCACACATATTACCATATACATGTACTGGAACAATAGCAACGGTGTTATCTGTAATCAGTTTTTCAAGCTTCTGCGTATCAATTGTGTAATCATCTTCTTTTATGTCGCAGAAAACCGGTACCAAACCATTTCTGACAATAGCGTGTGTTGTAGATGCAAATGTAAATGGAGTTGTAATAACTTCGCCACCCTTGGGCAGATTTAGTGCAGCAATCACATTTTCTAAAGCAAGATGCCCATTCGTATATAATGTAACATGAGGAATACCAAGATAGTTTTCCAGTTCTTTCTGCAACTCCTTATGTTTTATTCCCATATTGGTAAGCCAGTGACTATCCCAAATATCCTTAATTTCTTCACAATACTCTTCAAAAGAAGGCATCGATGATCTTGTGACCAGTATATTACTCATAACCTTTCTCCTCTCGTTTACTTAATTACTTCTTTTTTAGTACACTTTTTACCATGTTCCATAAATATTCAAAGGATTCCACTTTAAAGATAACAGATAAACCAACGTAAATTAACACTCCCAGCGTAATTTGAAAAACGAGCGTTACAAGATCAGGTAATGCTAATAACCGTATTGTCGAAATTACAATTCCCATAAAAAGTGACAAGAGAATTCCTGGAAAGATATCAATTACCTGCTCTTTAAGACTATACCCTAAAAGGATTTTATTTGGCCATGAATTTATAATCATACTGGTAACCGTACTAACAAGCAAGCTATATGCCATCACCATAGTACCAAAACGCATAGTAGAAATAAGTAGAATCATACCAATTATTTTCTTTGCAATCTCCAATTTCAAAAAATAGTCGCTTCTCCCCATTGCATTGATGGCATTTAGATTTGCTGTATGAATTGGCCAGAACATATACGTAATACAGAAAATCTGTAAGTATGGTACACACGGCAACCATTTTTCAGTCAAAATCAATCTCACAACTGGTGTTGCACAAAACACAAGCCCCATCATCAAAGGTGCCATAATATATGTACTTGTCTTGATTGCCCTCCTCGTCATATTCTTCACACATTCTCGGTCGTCCTGCGCATTTGAAAGAGTCGGGAGGAGAACGCTATCAATCGAGTTATTTATATTTGTAACTATAAGTTTAGGAAATTTATCTCCTTGATTATAATATGCTAAATCCGCAGAAGAATAAAACTTGCCAATTATCAAGTTTCTAAGATTGTTATATACTGTATCTATCAAAGATGAAGCTAACAATTTCCACCCAAACGAGAATAACACTTTTAGTCGTTTCCAAGAAAACATTTTCTTAGGGCGCCATTTTACTGTTATCCAAAGTATTAATGTATCAATTGCAGTATTAGATAACTGCTGCGCGATAATTGCCCAAACTCCAAATCCTGCATATGCAAGACCAATACCAAAAAAAGCTGAAAAAATCGTTCCTCCTAATGTTGAAAAGAAAAATCGTTTAAAAAGCATATTTCTTGACACATAAGATTGTTGGATTCCTTTAACACCAGAAATCAAAATTGTAACACTAATCACACGGATAACGGGAATGAGTGATATATCGTCATAGAAGCTTGCAATTATAGGAGCTGTCACAAATATACCTATGTAGAGGACAATACACACTACAAAATTGAAATAAAACACGGAAGAGAAATCTAAATCATCCGCATTCTTTTTTTGAATCAAAGCAGTACCCAATCCACTATCTACAAACACTTGTAAAATAGTTGTGAAAACTGTTACAAGTGCAATCGTTCCATAATCTTCGGGCGTAAGAAGTCGCGCCAAGATAATTGAAACAATAAATGTAACCAGTTGTGCACCACATCGTTCAGCAAAACGCCAAATGAAATTTGATATCGTTTTTTTCATTTTTATATCCTTTTCCTTCATTTTGTTCTGACACAAAATATTTCCCTGATTCTATTTTCTTTATCATTTTTCCTCTAAAGAACTCGAAACATCCAAATCGCAGAGAAATGATCGGGTTACCCACTTTGCTGGACAACCGTATTTTATATGCACAGTTCTCCTTTTCAAGCGCCAATAAGTGTGACTTCAATTAGATAATCTTATCTTTGCTTAAAAAGAGCCAGACAGTTATTTTTTTTTCTAATAAATACATTAAATCTTTTTTCTCCTACCAACCTATAACTCAACAATTTAATTTTTGCTTTAAGAATCACATATAGTGGTGTATAATCAAAATCATCTAATATTTTTTTGTTTATGTAAAAATTAACATTTTCATCAACTGCTGGTATAAAGTTTTTTTCCTTATCAATTTTTTGATTTGCATATTGATAATTCTTCGCTCGAATTTTCTTGGACAATTTGTATTTTGTTTCTTTAGTTTTTCCACATGACAGACCCGAACCATCAAATCCAATATTTTTAACTTTAGTTTTAAGAGGCGTCACAATAAACTTCTGATTAAGTTGCAAATAAATACCACATGCGACATCCGTAGCTGTTTTGGTAAAATCCTTTGAATTTAATGTAAGTGCTCCATTGACAGCATTAACATATCTAGCTGTCGTCATTTGCTTTAAAGATATTTTTTCATTAACAACAAAATTCTTTATAAATCCGTCTAAAATTTCTTTTCTAAATGCAATATACTTATCTCTCCAAAAGCCCGTTCCCCACATTGGAAATATTTGTTGTCCCAAAAATGCATTACAATATGGTTTTATTTTCCAATTTACTGGATATGAGTATCCTGTTACTGCTAATATATCCTCTCTATCTTTATATAGCTCCAAACATTTATCCATATACTCCAAGAAATTCTCAGAAAAAACACAATCATCATCGCATCGAATAAACCTATCATATTTTCTCCAAACCTGATCATATGCATCTTTTGTATTTTCAAATGCGCCAAAATTATGATTTCGTTTGATAACTATAAAATCTGCAAATTCTGCAAATTCACCATTTAAATACTCACAAATTTTGTTATATCCTTCCCAATGTTTTTTTTCTGCTGGATAATCTAATGCTATATAGATTTCCGTATATTTTGCCCACGTATTTTTTTTTAAGCTTTCTACACACTGAATAAAGTGATCTGCTCTACACAATGTTGGTATTACCATAGGTGCATATATCATATAGACTCCTCCTATAATTTTTCTTCATTTAGCCATTTCACAAAATCAAAAACATCATAATATTTGTGCAGACATATTTTTTTAGGCATTCTAAACACATCTCCCAATTCATCACAATTTTCAAATCCTGGAATATAAACAGCAGAATGAATCTCTGGGTATTCTCTCTTAGTCAACACAATTTTATTTTTATAAGGCAATTTATCAAAGTTAACTAAATCTTCAAATGTACACCCATCTCGCTCACTCATCATAATAAACATATTATGCTTATCTATCCGCTTATAACGATTTATCCATTTGTTTTGAGCCTCTTCCGACGAATGGTAGTGCACAAAATAAATTTTGATATCGCCTAACTCAGCCACCGGATACCCTTTTTCATCACTCAAATTTTTATCAAACACCAATGAATACTTTGAATAAGAATCTATATTCGATACAAATTTAATAAAGTCCTTCGGTTCTATATATAAATTTACTGTCGGTGAATTAAATCTACAGTTCAGCTCGTGAGTTATAATTGCTCCAGTGCAATTACTTGATATCCAAGTAAAATTTTTATTTTTTAATTTTTTTCTTTTAGCAGCACACACGGTAGCATATCTAATTCTTTCACGTATTTTTATTAGCATCATTTGAATATCAATCATAATACTTTGTGACTCCTTCGTTAATGTCTTGCGATATTACCAATAATATTTTTCATAATTGTATTTAGAATTTTTTCTGTCACTTCTAATAAAACAGATGCTATTAATGAGACAGCCAATAGACTGAAAAATATAAGGATCGGATACTTAAACCCATAAATCAAATTAGGCCAATAATAGAATGCGAAAAATGTATGGGTAAGCCACATATACGTCGAGTATTTTCCAATCAATCTCAAATATTTTTCTATCTTGCTAAACCGCTCTGTCGCTTTCAAACATAGCGCAATGAAAACTGGTGTAAGAATAGTGTCAATGAGCATACCTCCCGGACAATATACTTTAACAACCATAACAATCGCCATTGCTACAAATCCAATACTCCAGTGCATTCTTATTTTTTCAGTTTTCTCAAAAATTTCCCATCTCTTGCATAGCCAGCCAGAAACAAATGCAAACTGACTTAATAAAAAATAATACAGGTTAAAGAAAACTCTAGTATCTTTTATCCAGGCATATGCACTGTGCATCACAACATATCTAATTCCATATCCTAATACAATTAAGAACAAACTAAATGCTGCAATATATTTTGAGTCCACTTTATTCTGAGTTTTTATTAATTGTGGCAAGATAATCAGCACTATTAATATATAGACAAACAAAAACCAACATTCTTGATTATAGGAAGTGTTAAACCCAGTTACATTCTGCAAAAGCGTTTTTGCATCGCAGCTATAAATATGGTTTAAAAATCCGTAAGGTAAGAAAACAATTAGCACTAATAAGTATTTTTTATATACTTTCCATATCGACAAAAGTACTTTGGACTTCGAAATACTTAAAGCTGACACATATTTGCTCGAAAAACCATATCCACTAAGAAATAAATAAAGAGTAACGCACAGTTTGCCAAAAACACCAAAGAATCCCTCAATAGTCAGGCTATTTGGCATTATGGCACCTGTTAACGAAATATACTCTGCATTTCCCCATGTAAATAAATGGTGAACAATCATCAAAATTATTGCAATTCCTTTTATAGATAGTGATTTTTGTGCTGTCATTCGATTTAATACCTCTTTATTTCCCTAAAATTTTATTCTTAATTGCTCCTGCTTTTACTATCGCTGCAATAATAACATTTCCTAATCTCATACCAAAGATATTACGAATTTTTTCACTACGTTGCATTTTTTTCTTCTTCTTTGGTTCAAACCAGCTACCCGCAAAATGATGTATGCTATAGGTGTTTGGTGTTGTTGTAATCTTTCCAGTAAGGATGTGTTTCGGACAAAAGTATTCTGTTGGGAAAATTGTCATATCATTAATTACTTGAAAAGTATTATTTTGTTTTAGTCCAAGTTCAACTAGCGGTACAGTATTAATATCCGGGCTTGGAGTCAAATCACATGTTCCATCTTCATTAAGAAATGAGCGATTATTATATTCATCTCTTATTGCCTTAATAACTGTGTTTCCTGCTTCACACCCTGCCCCCTGACCTATGTTAATCTTAGTTTCACTCTCAAATCCCAAAAACCCATGTAAGGTTAATAAATCATCCAATGGTTTTACTAATTCTACGTCTGTATCAAAATAGATACCGCCATAACGATACAAAATATCCAAACGTGCATAATCAGGAACGTGTCCCCATTTTTTCATAGCGAATGCCTGCTGAATATAAGGCACATCAGGAATTTCATAATTCTTCTCATTCCAAAGCTTAATCTCATAATCCGGGCAATACTTTTTCCAGGTCTCAATATTCTTCTTATCTGCTTCTGGCAATGGATTATCTCCTAACCAGAAATAATGAATTACTTTAGGTATCATAATTTACTCCTTTTTGTTTAGCCAATTCACTTACAATAAAATCTTCATATAAGAAAGATACATACTCTAACCCAACATCGTTTAGATGATAATCATCTCCATACCTCAATACTGGAGTCCCAGTAAAATATCTTCTTGAGGAATCTTCATTCCATACAATGTCAGTGCGATAGGAATTGTTAAAACAAGGGATTCCCCATTTCTCGCACATTTCCGCCATTGAGTTAATCCAATTTCCCTGCTGATTCCAAACGCTTTTATACTCTCCATTTTCAAGTCGTTCATAACGCTCAAACGGTGTGATACACATAATCCTAGCCTTAGGAAATTTTTCTTTTGCTCTTTCAAACAGAACATTTAATGTCCCACATAATGTAGATGTATCAGTTGAATCCTCATCTCCGATTGGAATCTGTGCTGTTATATCATTTGTACCAGCACAGATTAGAATAACATCACAGTCATCTGATAATTTTTCTAATTGCCCACCAATTACGCTATCCGACCATATTTCCTGTGTTAAATATTTTCCATTTACGGCCTGGTTATCTAACTCAGCATTATTTCTTTTTGCAATTCTTTCTGGCCAACAGTTCCCATCATATTCTCCATTTCCTTTGGCCATACTATCACCTACAACGCCAATCTTTAAATTCTTTAATAGAGGCGAAGTAGTATAACCCTCTTTCGACAGTCTATAGACACTATGTACTGTTCCAACCTCTTGTGAAACCAAAAGTGTTGTTGCATCTGAAGGTACTGTAACTGTTTCTGTAAACTCATCATTCCATCCACCTTCGTTTAAACTCCCCAACTCTTCAATTTTCAAACAATACTCATCTTCATAAAACACATATCTGCAACAAGCATTTTCATTTCCCTTCATTGCTCCAGATATTTCTATGACTTCGCCTGATTTTACAGCATAAGACAGTACCTGATAATTCTTTTCTTTACAAATGACTCCTTGACTATCGATATAGGCATTTGTTATCTCAGATACCGCCATAACGCTAGGTATACTTATTTTTTCAGAAGCTACAAATAAAAATTTTGCATTTTCTGGAACTTCAAGCTGGATAGAATATTGATCATGCCAGCCACCTACATTGGTGTATTGGTTCTTCCATAGAGTATTTGCAGTTTTTTCATCGCTAAAAGCAAATCGCAATGCACCATTCTCATTACCTACCATAGAACCGTCAATCTTAACATGATTTGTTTCGGAAATATCATAGACATTTATCATATAATTTTCATGTGTTACTAACTCTCCCGATAATGAAATATACACATTATCGATTCTTTTGCATTCCTGAATCTTAGTTGCAAATTTAGATTCGCCTTCACTGTGTAACAATACTTTACTTGAATACAATTCTCCCTCTGGAATACTTATTTTATTTTTATTACATCCACATAAACAAGTTACAGTACAAAACAAAATCGAGCAGATAATCTGTATATTTTTTTTCAAACTTTCTCATCTCCTTCACAATATAAATCTATACGGATAGATCGTCATATCTCTATTAATAAAGCTCATAACTAAAAACATAAAATGATATGCTAGTAAAAATGCGTCTCCATATGTTATTTTAGGAAACTCATCCTCGCTGTTATTCGGAAATATTGTACTTGCAAAGCTAGCCATAGCAATCATTTCTATAGTACTAAAATAATTTCTAATACGTGATGCATCTCCAAGTGTATAATCTAAAATACATAGAATCGTAGATATTGTTAATATCTGATCAACGAAATAAAATTTATCATCATTCGATAATAAACTATTAGTTTCCTTTTGTACATTCCATTTAAATAGATACAACATTGCAATCTGAATAAAGATTCCAAAACCAAAATGTACCGATACAGAATATCCTTCTACTCTCAAACCTCCTAGACTTTGAACCAATCTAAAAATGGCATTTGTGCCTACTATTAATATAATAGGCAGTATGTAATTCAATGTTCTAAGGAAAATACCTGACCAGCTTCTTTTTGTTCCATAAAAATATATTAGAACTGCAATGATCGCAGTCATATGAAATACGGCCGCAATTGCTACAAATATAAAATATCTGATAGGTTTCTTTTCGATCACATAGCGAAAAGCAAAAAATATAATTGCCATGGCCAAATATTGACGTATTGTATTAAAACTACCAAAAAATATATATGTATATGCCAAGAAGGCCCATTCAATTCTAATTTCTTTTCGGAAATACCATATTCCTTTTAAATAAAAAAATGTTGTAAAGAATCCATAGAAAAGTGTTATTAACGTAAATTTTCCTCCAATAGATTTTACAAACAAACACAACCAAATATAGCTTGCCTCTATATCATACCACGTTTTTGCTTCTGCAAAAGAGTTTTTACTTGATAGCAAATCATATGCAGACTCATATGCGTAATAATCTCTCCCTACACCATATCTCAAACCTATAATTAAACTGTAGGCAATTATTAAGACCCACAATAAAAACTTGGAATTGTATTTATCCGCATAATGAATAGTAATTAAGCCCAAACTTAGGATTATAATATAGAATAAGATGCTCCCGAATTCTGAAAATTCTACAACCATAATTACTCCTAAATATGCCAATTAGATTAATGGAAATTTCCCATAATTCCTCATTAACAGTTTCACAGTTTCTTTTTTCAATACCTTTTTTGCAACTGCATTTTCCGTAATTCTCTGTTTAGCCGTTTTATAATTATCAACGATTTGTATCATATTAACTTTTTCGCTTTTTAGCTGTCGCAATAAAAAGGAAAGTTTTGCTATCGCTCTATACGGCATAGGCAAAAGCAACATTTTAATAACATAATGATTAATCATAACATTTCTTTTAATCTGCTTACGACTCAACCTTGTTTTTGAACTCGGGGAATGAATCACTTTAAAGTCCTTAAAATATTCTACTTTATAGCCCCTGTCATAATACAAAAATGCAGCATATCGTTCTTCTGCACCATACATTAATTTTGGTGGATAAAGATAACTTCTATCATTGATTTTTCTTAATACATGGCAGGCTCCGACATATGAAAGCATCTCTCTGCCGCTAGTATCGTTTGTATTAAAAAAGTCTAACAAAGACGCCTGATCTCTCGTATCAAAAATATCAACAGCCAATGCACCCACTCTTGTATGCTTTTTCATATACTCATACGCATCTTTAAGCATACAAGATTCATTTTCGTCAATAACAGCATCATCATCTATAAACATGACAATATCTGCAGAAGCTAATTCAAAGCCTTTATTTCTGCCTCCAGCTACTCCTAAATTTGTATCAGAAAAATAAGGCTTAATATGACCATTTTCACCCATTAATTGATTCAATAGTTCTCTTGTTCCATCTGTTGAACCATTGTCAACTACTACTATTTCGTAGTTCATACCTGCGCACTTCTGGCATGAGCGAATTGTTTTTAATAACTCATCTTTTCTATTGCAGGTAATTATGACAATTGAAATTAATCCTTCCATCCTCTATTTCCTCCATGCAAGGCAAAATATTCTGCATGTTTTTCTGCCATCTTTTCAATCGTATAATCTTTTATTGTATCTAGTGCATTACTTCCCAAAAGCTCACAATTAGAAAATACAGTTTCGATTGAGTCTTTCAGGGCATCTGGATCTTCACTTGGAACTAACTGACCATTTACACCACTTTTAATGAGTTCCAAACCAGCTATGCAATTTGTGGTTGTAATAACCGGTAACGCATAACTCATAGCTTCATTAATTACCAAACCCCATATATCTTCTCTCGTAGGTAAAACAAATACATCTGCTGCCTTATAATACACTGATAACTCACTTTTATTCATAAAATCGACAAAGTGAATATTCTTTACATTATACTTCTGAATCAGTTCGATATATTCTTTCGGAGGCACACCACCTACTATATAAACTCCTATATCATCTGGTAATTTAGCACAGGCTTGTATAAGAATGTCATATCCTTTTCTGTGTATAAACTGACCAACAGATAATAACATCCGTTTTTCAGCAACTCCAATTTGGCACTTCAGTTGCTCTTTCTCTTCTTTTTTTAGAGGTTTTTCTAACAAATCTTTTTCGCATACAGAGGAAAATGGATATACATAACATTTTTCTAACTTTGCTCCGTAGTGCTTAAAGTATTTTGTTGCATTAGCTCCTGTGGAAAGCCACGCACTTGCCGATCCAAGCAAAAACTTCTTTAAATTCTGTTTTCTTTTAGATTCTTCTTTTATTAGCCCACCATCTGTACTAATCCAAAATGGTATACCTTTCAATTTCATATATGTAATTGCAATCATTGCCGTAATTGTACTATACATTCCAACAACAATTACATCATATGTCTCGTTTAAATATTTCAAAATCTCTATTGAAATTGAATTATCTGTGCCGATTTCTTTTCCTCGCAAGAATATCTCTGTATAAGTCTTATCACCAGCTGCTTCCCACTTCTTGTTTCGGTCAGATGCACTTCTTCTTTCATAAATAACCGTCAAATCACACATTTTTCCTAATTCTGAAAAAAACCTAACGCGATACGGCGACGGCAAATTTGTCATAAATAAGATTTTCATTATTAATCACCCATTACCGTGTGAAAAACACCAATCATATTCTTGATATAGTGATCTTCTCTATACTTAGTTAGCACTGTATTACGATTTCTTTCGACATCTTCATAGCGATAATCTAGGCTGTCATATAAAACATCAATATCTACATTTTCATCCTTTATGACAATATTACTGCTCTCATCAACGATATCAGGGATACCGGCGTGATTTGTTGTCACAATAATCATGCCGTTACCCATTGCCTCAAGAATTGAAATGGGTTGACCCTCTTTTGGGTATCTTGTAATTAATGCGAAATAGTCAGAGTTTTTAAGCAACTCTGCTTTTTGAATACCACCAACTACCCCATGATATGTAACATACTCTGAAAGATTATTATCTCTTACATATTCCCTAAACGATTTTTCTTCTTCACTTTCAAAAAATTTTCCTGCAAAATCGAAATGCAAACACCTTTTTTTTCCTTTCAGTACATTTTCTTTTTCTTTTTTAGCTAGCTTCAATACTTCAAAATAGCCTTTGCTTCTTATGAAATTTGATAAGTACAATACGTGTTTAATTTCTTTTGACTCTGATTCTGCGATTTTCCTTTGATAAGTTGGATCATCCATCAAAAATTGGTCGTCCACACAATTAGGTACGGTATAAATTTTATCCTCTGCTACAATCCCTTCAAAAATCCAACGAAGGCTGTCTCCCAATACAATAACTCCTGCAAGTTTCTTGCATGCATTCTCATTTAGTGTTTTTTGCCACTGAGGAATATCGTTTTCAATTAAATACCGATAATAGCCACCATGTAAATGAACCAAGCATTTTTTTCTTTTCAACTCTATTAATTTTAATATTAATAAATCTCGTAAGTTGCCACCTCTCGTTTGACTAATAGTAAAATAAAACAAATCCGCATCACAATTAATAATTTTTATCAATGTTGAAAGAAATTTTTTATTATTCGATATATCTATCTTACTTAATTCAAATTCTTCTGATACTCTTGAATCAAATAACGTTTCTACTGCTTTCGTCAGTCCATGCATTGGCGGTGGAAACTGAGCAACAAAGCAAATCTTTATTTTACTCATATTCTCCCCTCACATCTTCTTAATAACCTTTGCTGGATTACCAGCAATTACACAGTTATCTTCAAATTTACCAGCAACAACCGCCCCAGCACCAACAACACAACCGTCTCCAAGAACTGTACCCTTTAAAATAATACTATTACAACCAAGGAAACAATTCTTACCTATATGAATTTCTCTGCTCGGAATCAAATCGCTGTCACCACCATGTACATCATTTAACAGATTAATACGATCCTCCATATTAATTGGATGAAAATCATTATCTAAAATCTTACAGTTGCCACCGATGCAAGTATTCTTCCCAATGTAGATACCTTTTCTTGCATAGATGGTGGCTCCCGAGATACCAACATTATCTCCAATTTCAATTACTGCTCCCGGAGCACGGGTTACAATAATTGTTCTGCTGTATAAACCAACCAGGTTACTTAAAAAACTGCTTTTGACGGTAACATTGTCGCCAATTTTCAGCTTCGCGCCACCTTTATTAAAGATGACTGGCATACCCTTCAAAAGGAGATTCTTTCCGTATTCCACTTTAGTCATCTTCATCAGAATCTTAAACCAGTTACTATTCATTATCTCTCCCCTTTTACAATTTTAATATCTCTTCCGCATATTTCTTCACAGACACATCACGAGTTAAATTTTGAACCAGATTTTCTCTGCTTCTTTTTCCCATCTCATTCACTTTATCGGTACCTGCATTTTCAATAAACCATTTAAGATTCTCCGCTATAGCTTCATAATCTCCTGGTTCGGAACACAGCCCACCATGAGTCTCTTCAATAATGCAGCGAATTTCACTGTCTTTTTCCAACACTGCTAATACAGCTTTTCCCGCTGCAGCAATCCCATAATATTTCGATGGACAGGAAACTCCTTTAATTCCCTTTGCATTTACACACCAGTGAACATCACCCGCATTCAAACTGTAAATCAAATCTGCCTTGTCCTGATAAGGAATAAACACCACATTGTTCATGTGTTTCTCTTCCTTATATACCACTAGCTTATCCAGCACAGAACCCGCACCAACAAAAGCAAATACTACTTCTCTGCCATCAGCAGTTTTAGTCCCCGGCTTCACCTGCTCAATAACTTTCATTATATTCTCAAGGTCATAGTAAAGACCAATGTTACCGGAATACATAATAACGAACTTATCCTGCAATCCATACTTTTCCTTGAAGGCTGCTACTTTCGGATGATTGGTTTCCACAGGATAAATCTCGTTCTCATCAATCCAGTTATTGATCATCACAGTCTTGGGAACCTTCTTTCCCTTAAAACGATTATGTACTGTCTGAACAAGGTCACGACCAACTGTGATAATCAAATCACTTCGGCGGCAACTGAACTTATCAAAGAACATCATAGCCCCGGTAATCAACTTGTTTTTGCTGAAATTAACAGCCAGCACTTGTTCAGGGTTGAAGTCCTGAATATTGTAGATATACTTTGCATGTTTCATCCATTTTCCCCACACCCCAAGAAGTCCTCCAAGGATAGGCGGCTGAGAAATTGAAAATACATAATCCTGCTTACCAACCTTAAAAGTCGCAATCATTGCGCCAAAGAAATAGGTTAAAATATTCTTAATACGACTCACGGTATTGGTCTTACTGAATTCCGGCACACGGATTCTCAGAATCTTCACACCATTGATACTCTCTCGATAAAACCTCTGCGTTTTATATTCATCTTCAACAGTTCCCAGATAACTGGGTACAACACATATTACTGTAACATCAAATTTATCTAACATCCCTTCTGCCAGCTCCCTCAGAATCTGCCCTGTGGACGCTGTATCAGGGATATAATAATGAGCATATATTAGTAATTTTTTCTTTTCTACCTTGCTCATCTCTTACGTTCCTCTCTCACCACAAAAATTCTCCATCCCACACATCCACTCCGGAATCCTGGAACACCCCTCTCAACCGTGCTCTCAGTTCTTCCTTCGTAACATCTTTCTTCAAAATCACCTGAAGGAAGCCTCCTCCGCCAGCTCCACAGATAAACTTACCGCCTATCAAGTCTTCGCAGGAAAGGAAAATCTGGTCAATGCAGGTGTTTGTACAGCCGCTGTCAAGAAGCTTCGACATTTCCCAGTGCTGATTCATAAGCTTTGCAAACTCGTCTATATTGCTGCGCTCCAGCTCGAAGCGCATGAGAACTGCAAGTGACTGCATCTCTTTTAAAGCGCGGACAGATTCCGGACGGCTGCCAATATAACCACCTACTACATCGCGCAGAAGATTTCTTGCAAGGCGCCGCTGTCCTGTATAGATCAGGGCGAATCTTTCCTGAAGCTCTTTCTTTGCCTTTTCTTCTATTATCACAGGCTCCAGATGGATGGTCTGTTCTCCGCCGGGGCGTGTGCTGATAAGCTTCACTCCTGTTGTAAGGCCACCCACCTGATCCTGCCAGCCGCCGCCTGTACTCATAATCTGCTCCATGCAGGAAACAGTGGCAAAAATTTCCTGCTGTGTTTTCTCTATTCCGAAAAATTGGAAAAGAGCTTTTACGCACGCTCCGGAAAGGATACTGCTTGTTCCAAGACCGGAACCTTTTGGAATTCCGACAACCTGTGTGGAAAGGAAGATGCCTCCCCCGAACCCGGTTAAAATATCTTCAAGAGAAACATCGCCCTCTGTGGGGATAACTCCGCAGGCAATTAAAGCCGCCTTATGTAAGGCAAATAAATCATAAGGATTGTGACAATTTCTGATTTCTTCAATATCTGTTACTACGCCGAAGGCTTCCATATCTTCACTGGCAAATTCTATCACCGGCTGCTCCAGCTTTCGAACACATACCTGCACCGGAAGCTTTCCATTGAGGCGAAGCGCTGCATTCAAAACAATTCCGCCGTTTTCCACACAATACGGAGGAGTATCTGTCCATCCGCCGCCCCAGTTTACTCGAACCGGAAGCTCTACTTTTACTTCATCTTCTACAATTACCCGCTCCAGATAATCCTGATTGGAAACAGGGCTGTGCTTCAATACTTCTTTTTGGATATATTGAAAACATAAAGTTTCAAAGCTGCCATAACTTTTACCTTCAAACTTTACTTTATTCATCTTCATATATCTGGAAAGGGCATAATAAATCCTGATTTTAAGGCTGTTTTCTGCCGACTCTGCATCGTTTGACAGATTATTGAAAATCCTGTCTGTAATGCCTACTTTTCCGAAAATTTTCAGAGCATCTTTATAATAAACGCCATCCTCAAGCGCCCAGATAAATTTACTGGAAAGAATCCTGTCCTCAAGCTCATGATACCATTGGAACATACTGTGGATATCTGCTTTATTGTAGCTTTCATTCAGACTCAGGCGCTCTTTCTTTTTCCAGCGTTCAATCTCGTTTTCCTCTGCCTGACCGCGCACCATCCGGTAAAGAAGAAGCGCATCCTGCAGCGCATCGTATCGTGAATCACATACCGTATACAAAGGCAGATCCCACAAAGTTTTTCCCATATCTTCCTTACGCATGTACGGCATAAGGCATTCCATGTCTTCTCCAAGGAAGCTGTTTCCCTTCTGAAAAAGATTTTTGGGATTATCCTTGACTCCATACACTCTTACAAGATATTTGTTTTCCGGAAGCTGAAGACCATGAACCACTATATTTTCCGGAATTTCCGTATCTCTTACATACATATTGGAAAGAATGCTTCCACTTCCGATTTTGCATGTACCCAGAACAAAGCTGTTTTCCAGGTAGCACTTTTCTCCTACACAAACATGTTTCCCCACATAGGAGCCATGCGTGGCATACGTACCTTCTTCTGCTGTGCTTAATATATGTTTTTTCCAGTCAAGGAACTCATAGTCTTCCACTTCTTCCGTCACAAGGTGAAGAAGCTCTCCCGTTGTTCCAAAATGGATAAATTCTGCAGGCGCAAGGCAGAGAAGCTTCATGGAAAAATCATGGATGGCATCCCATATTTTTGTCCTGCATTCCTTTAACTCTTCTGTAAAACTTCCCTCCGGCTGCTCTTTATAATAAGCCTCCAATGTGGAATCGGAAGCCAGCGGATATAGGAAATCTCCGTAAAAACTGATTCTTGCCTTTTCATTTACAAATGCGTGATATTTTTCATCATCAATTTTTCCGTCTGTGGAAATCAGCCCAAGAAGAGCCTCTAATATCTGCGCGTCAAATAATACTGCGCCTGTATCCAGATCTACTTTTCCTCTCTCATTTACCGCTCCCATTTTATGAAGGGATTCTTCTGTCTGTTTATGGAGGAAAGCTTTGACACAGTCTTTCCCGTCATTAAGAAATACTCCGTGATTTTTTCCAATGGAAACGTCTTCTTTTATGGAAATTGCTGCTGCCCCATGAAACTGTGCATCTATCTGGAGCGGGTTAAATAAAAGAAGTACGTCTCCTGATAATACCAGCATACCTTCCCGAAATCTGGATGGTACACCGGACATTCCAATAATAAACTCGTCAAATAAAGTAGATGCCCTTCCGTTTGGAAGCTCTCTTGGAACAGGTGAAAACAGCTTGCCCATGGCAGAGTACTGCGGTACACGCTTACTGTCTCCTCCTGAATGAATCACAAGAATACGTTTCCCCTCAAAGGGATTTTTGCAGTCAGGCTCCTGCTCGCGTATGTATTTCATCACATGGAGCGTCGCTCCTCCGGAACCTACTCTCTTACCTTCCGGATCGGGAAGCACCGCATAATGGATTCTGGAGGGAAGAAGCCCTCTTTCCAGTCTGTATGCAATCTGCTCTCTGAAATTAGCTGCCTGCTCTTCATTTGAAGCAGTAATAATAAGGTAATCCCAGGTAATAAAATTATCTTTATTTATGCTTCTCTCATAATCTTCCCAGGAATCCCTGTAGGACTGCTGCAAAAAAAGATTTTTTCTCTTCTTGTAAGTATTTTCCATGTCTCCTCCTTATTTCACGCGTTCCATCCGTTCTCACACAGAGCCATCTCTTTTAAACACTGCCAGCACGGTTTTTAAAAGAATTTTAATATCCAGACCGATGCTCCAGTTTTCTATATAGCTCTTATCAAGCTCTACCACTTCTTCAAAATCTGTAATATCACTTCGGCCGCTCACCTGCCACATACCTGTAATTCCCGGTTTAATGGAAAGCCTTGCCCTGTGATGAAGCTCATATAAGCTTACCTCTCCGATTAAAGGCGGACGTGTTCCCACAAGACTCATATCTCCCTTCAGCACATTAAGGAACTGTGGAAATTCATCAAGACTTGTTTTTCTGATAAAATCACCGATGCCCGTCTTCTTTGTACCATCCGGAAGCACCTTGTTTCCGATGACTCTCGGGTCAAAATCCAGCTTGAACATTTTTCCGTCCCCGAGCTTGTTATCTTTCATAAGCTCTGCCTTTCGCGCTTCTGCATCCATATACATGCTTCGAAATTTATACATTTTAAATTTTTTTCCGTTTTCGCCAACACGCTCCTGAGAAAAGAAAATCGGTCCCGGAGAACTGATATAAATAGCCGGAGCAATAAATACAAAGATAATCCCTGTCAAAATACAGCCTGCCACACCTGCGCAAATATCCATCACCCTTTTGGCAAGAAGCTGTTTCGAGGAAGCATAATTAATGCTTGTTGTAAGAACAGTATAATTCCCGACCTTTTCTACAATCTGTTTTCTTGCATTCTGGTGAATCAGCTTTGTAAGGCTGTAGTGAAGCGTTACCCCTGTCTCCGTTAATTTGTCAAGGAAATCCTCGGGACAATGTGCTCTCTCCGAAACTACAACAAGAACTTCATCGATCCATTCCTGACACACATACATCGGTGTGTTTTCTCCGTCTGCAACAACCTCCACGCCGTCTATTACCTGTCCCCTCATATCACAGTCAATAATCGCCGCTCCCGCAATCGTATATCTTGCATAATTATTTTTTTTCATATTGGCAATGGTGTCCTTTGCCATATCGGCAGTAGTAACAATTAAAAGAGAACGTCCGCCCCCTTCCTCCATTTGTTTGTGCAGAAATTTTTTCCATATTTCTCTGAAAATGTACGTCAGAAAAATATATAAGGGAATCATTGACATCAGAGCCATCCGAGAGTAGCTTCCCCCTTCCTGGATCAAAAACAAATAGATCACTGCCAGAGCGCCTACTATAATTCCATGACGCACAGTTATCAAAAACCCCTTATAATGTCCTCTTCTCAATACACTTTTTAAGGTATCCAGTGAAAAAATCACAATTGCATCTGCCAGTACAAGAAATACTGCCATGTTTCGATACAGCAGATTGCCATAAGGATTCCAGCCATTCCCGGCAAACGCATACGAAAGTATAAATGCAAGCTGCAAACTCACCATATCAAGCAATATAAAATCATAATGTTTCAGCCAGCCTTCTGTTTTCTTTCTGTACATAAAATTTCCTTCCCCTTTTTTCTGCTACTCAGCACTTGTGCAAAAAAAGCAGATAAGTTCTCCCTTTATCTGTTTTTCGGTAACTTATCTGCTTCGTCTTATGCATAATGTTTCGTCTGTAGCCAGCAGACTTTTCTCTTGTCAAATTCTGTTTTTATTATAAACCAATTCTGTCGAATTTTCAACCTTACCCCCAAATATCATTGCACAAAATTCCCCACTTAAAAAGCGTTATATATGGCACATTTTTACATTTGTAATACAAAAATTCTTCATTTATGTTTTTCACTACTTTCCCACTGTAATCTGTGATATAATAAACCAACAAAATGCAAAGGAGAATTATTATGACAAAAAACGATTTTAAAGAACTGACAAAAAATCCCCTCCTTTTAGACGGAGCTACAGGCTCCAATCTGATGGCTGCCGGAATGCCGCGCGGCGTTTGTACGGAAACCTGGATTCTAAAGCACAGAGATATTTTAAAAGAGCTTCAGCAGTCCTACGTAAATGCCGGAAGCCGTGTCCTTTACGCGCCTACCTTCGGTGCAAACCGCATGAACCTCTCTCTTCACCATCTGGAAGAGCATATAAAAGAAATGAATGACGCCCTTGTTTCTCTCGCCAGGGAGTCCGCCAAAGATATGGCTTTTGTAGCCGGAGATATTACAACAACCGGCAAAATGATGGAGCCTGCCGGAGATTTAACTTACGAAACCGCCTTTGAAGTATATAAGGAACAGATTTCTTATTTAAGCCAGGCCGGTGTCGATTTTATCATTGCTGAAACCATGATTAATATAGAAGAAACTCTCGCTGCGGTTGATGCAGCCTCTCAGGTATGTGACCTCCCTGTCCTCTGCTCTATGACCGTGGAGGCAGACGGAAGTATTTTCAGCGGCGGAAATGCAGTGGAAGCCGCACTGGCTTTAGAAAGCGCCGGCGCTTCCGCAGTTGGCATCAACTGTTCTGTAGGACCGGATCAGCTTGTTTCCGTTGTACGAAATATCAAAGAAGCAGTCTCTATCCCAGTAATCGCCAAACCGAACGCGGGTATGCCCGTAATTGACGATAAAGGCAATGCGGTTTATTCGATGGGAGCGGCTGAATTCGCAAAGCATATGAAGGTACTGGTGGAAAACGGCGCTTCTATTATTGGAGGGTGCTGTGGAACAACACCGGAATATATCAAGGCAGTGGCAGAAATTTTAAAATAATAATATCTCTCTTATGATTGACAAATCTCCATATTCAAAGCATATTAGAAACATCTTAATTACTAATATACTTTTCAAAAAAAATTCCGCCGCACTCTAAGGGCGGCGGAATGGAGATTTTTATGAAGCTTTCACCTAAACTTCCCATGTAGGAAAAGAGTGTATCGGCTGCGGAAAATGCGCACGTTCCCGGAATTACTGCTTCCGCTTTATCTCAACATCTCAGGCAGATGAAAAACGCCGGGATTCTTGATTCGGAAAAACAGGGCATGAACGTTATCTACCGAAGTAAAGACGAACGTATTGTAGCGTTGATTGATGTTATTAAAGAAAACTACTGTAATTCTTCCGCCGCAAACACATAATACCCTTCATAATAATAACTATGGTCAATGCCCTTCATATAAATTTCCCGGTCATTGACCTGATTAGTCAGCGCATTTTTCAGAAGAAATTTAATTTCAATATCTTTAATCGGACTTCGTTCCATTGCAAGGAGATAATCCTCTTTATCCACTTTGCTCCAGTCAACTACATACCCTGTTTCTTTTTTCAGCATTAAATCAAGCCATATTCTTGCACTTCTTCCGTTTCCTTCCCTGAACGGGTGCGCAACATTCATTTCTACATATTTTTCCACGATTTCATCAAAAGTTGACTGGGGCATTTTGTCGATACTTTGCAGGGCCGCTTCCAGGTACATAAGCGGGGCAAATCTGAAATTTCCTTTTGAAATATTGACTTTACGCAGTTCGCCTGCAAAATCATAAATCTCATCAAAAAGATATTTATGAATGTCTGCAAGACTTTTATATGTTCCCGGCTCCAGTTTTTCCAGAAATCCTGTTTCAAACATTTCGATGGCTTTTCGCTTACTGATTTTCTCTTCTGCTCTTGCCAGTTCCGCAGAATCTGTAATACCCAATTTATTTTCAAGCATATTTTACCTCGTACTCTTCAGACATCTTTGGATTTCCTCTACTTTTTCCACGGTAACTCCCACCAGTTCCGCAATTTCTTCAAAGGAAAATTGATTCTTGGAAAGCATATTAAGAATAATCTCTGTACGACTCTCTTCGTGACCTTCTTCGCGACCTTCTTCGCGTCCTTCTTCATCTCCCGTTAAAAATTTATCCGCCAGAGCATAAAGCATAGCTGTTGTTTTTTCAGCTGTGATTGTTTTAAATTGTTTTGTCAGAAGAATTCCTTCCTTTATTGCGTCCTTTTTACTGAAACTCCCGGACATAAGCGGTGTCAGAGAAATATCTGCAAAATCTTCTTCTGCGAAGCTCTCACCTTTTTCCTGTTTTTCTTTCAGTCTCCGAAACACCGTATCTGCGTCCTTATCTTTTAAGTATATAGGGATTACCCGGTATGTGTGGGTTCCGCAGTCCAGCTCTGTCTTCGTTTCTGTAATGCCGCCGGAATAGATAACATAAGTGATTACGTTTTTCCCTGTCTTGTTGGAATAGACAGCCTCATATGCACGAAACCTCCGCAAGTCTGCTACAACCTTACTCCTTATTATCTGTTAAGTATGCTCATCTTATGTATTTTGAAAATGTCCTCGATTGTATCTCTGTTGCGAAAGCAGGTTCTCTTTTGTAAAATGATATTCTGACAGGTCCTCCTTATAAAACGATTTTAACAAAAACCTGTCCAAAAGTAAACGATACCTTGTTAAACAGCTATTTCCTCTGTATAAATTTCATCCCGTACATAGGGCCGAACCGGCTGTAGCTCTGCTCGATTTCTACTGTATAATAGTCGCCGTCCATCAGAATTTCCATCGTTTTTCCCCTGGAAATAAACTCCAATGTTCTTCTGTTTTTTCCACAGTAATCTGCAATCTGAGCCGCAAATTCATCTACTGTCTTCGGAGCTTCCTCGAGATCCACAAGGAGAACTCTCGTTTTTACAGACTTTTTATTAAGCTTTTTTGACATTATCCACACTCTTCTGTAATCCCAGATGAGAAATCCACCAATTACCACTGCGTCCAGCAGAAAAATCATTCGCACAGGCGTCCTGTCTGCAAGAGCAACTCCGGCAAGGAAAAACAGCGGCATAAAGTTCATGATTGTGTATACTCCTGCAGTGCCTTTCAGACAATATTTCCACAATCCGTCCTCCTTCGGCTCTTTCACTATATAAAAAGCAAAAAAGAGAACGCCCGCTGCCGCATATCCAAAAAGTATCAGCCCAAAGTACGGCATGATTGTTTCTGCAAATCCCCTGTCTTTTTGGAGTCCTATGTAAATTACATTTACGATAAATAAAACCACACCCATACAAATCCCATATTTCAAAATCTCTTTTTTCTCCTCTGTAAGCTTCCTCATAGCGCTCCCTCCTTGATTTTTTCCCGCAGCTCCTTCAAGTACTTCCTGGAGATATATGTTTTTTCTCCGTTTGCAAACTCCGCCATCATCATTCCACCCATCAGAGGGCGATATTCCTTTACTTTTTCCATATTCAAAATCACGGATTTGGAAATCCGGACAAAGCTTTGCGGCAATTCTTCTTTCAGCAGATACAGTCTCTGTTTCGTTGTGTATGTTTCTTTTTCTGTATGAATATGCTGAACGTCCTGAATGCTTTCAATGTACAGAACCTCTTTCACAGAAAGCCGGCATATGTCTTTTCCCCTCTGACACATAAGAATTCCCCGGCGAAACTGCTCCAGCTCCAGATACCTGCCGAGACTTTTAATCTCCCTGTCTTCCTTATGTACAAAAAGCTCTGCTCTCTCTTCTTCTTCCGGGGCAATCACTTTTATTTTTGTTTTCATCTCGTCGTCCCTCCTTGTGTTTCCATTATATAAAGTCTGAAGAAGATAGTCTATAAAAAACGGTAAGCGGTCTGTTTCCATGCGGCAAGTGGTTGTCATATGTATAATATATGTGCCCGCATCCTCGAAAAATCAAAAAAACCGCCCTTTCGGTTTTACCCGAAAGAGCGGTATTTTCAAAAGGGATTAGATTTTCTTTGCTTATTTACAAAGCTTTTTAAATTCGTCAGCTACAAACTGTACTTTTGTTCCGATGATTACCTGAACAGCAGTTTTGCTTGGACGGATAACGCCTGCTACACCTGCAGATTTGATT
>JAGZJD010000115.1 GCA_018365895.1 Lachnospiraceae bacterium
GTTCTTTATCATGCTGAAAAAATATCTTATAAAAGAAAAATAAGAACGTTTCAGGGGCAGATTTGATCCAATTGAGTCAAATCTGCCCCTGCTTGAAACTATCGCGCTTTGTACTTACCGAAGAAAGAAGCGTCGATCCCGTACTTCCGTCGGAGTCTCCTCGGGTGTTTCCGAACAATCACATGGTTCTTCCGAAACGTTTCCACACTGTACGGAAGCTGCTCCTGTCTCAATGGCAGCCCCAAAAGAGATTGGGATCTCGATACACAAATTCTGAGTGACCGTAAACGTGCAAGATGTCTGCTCTCCGCCACAGGTTGTTCCCTGACGTATGATCGGCGTTCCGCAGCATGTTGCCGTAGCAGTTCCCGGTGTCGCATAAGGTGTAATAGTAACCGGAACACAAATACTCTCTTTCTGATAGAAAATAGATTCGCAGGACTCGCCTGATCCGCAAACCGGACCACAGACCGTCAAACCTGTTGCAGTAGTATTTCCGCCAAATAAGCAGACGTTGACCGGACCGATCGTGTACACTGTGCCCAGCGAAAAGCATACTTTCATATAGCCTGTGATTTTATTTAACGGAAAATCTAATTTTAAACCGACACAGCCGGTAGGTTGATCGGGATTCTCCGCTGTTTTTATTTCTGCATTTTCTCCCCATAGGATCGTTTGCGGGTCGTCATTAATCGATACGCTGAGATCCACGATATCTTCCTCTTTGATAAAAGGACAAATTCCAAATAAAAGATGATTCAGATCCGCATCTTGCGGTTGGTCATTTCCAACGCCGACAATATCATAACAAAATTTCTGATGTTCATTTTCTGAAGGCGTAAGAATTGAGTCTTCCAGGTTTAAAGAGATCACAAAAGGAAGTCTTCGTTCTCCGGTCATACCAGAGTAATCAATCTGCAAATTACAGGATGGATTTGCTTTCATTTTTTAACCTTTTTATAATGAGATTCTATATATAATATGGAAAGAAAAGAAAATGTTGCACAGATCGAATTCTTCAACATCCGTGTACAACGAGATCTCATTGCCCTTTGTACACCGGCGCTATTCTTAAGAAATAAAAAAGAACCGCTGTCATAGAAAAACTATCCCAACGATCCTTTTTATGCCGCAGACCGGACTTGAACCGGTACGGGATTGCTCCCGAAGGATTTTAAGTCCTTTGCGTCTGCCTATTCCGCCACTGCGGCTTAGAAAAATATGGGGCCTACAGGGCTCGAACCTGTGACCCTCTGCTTGTAAGGCAGATGCTCTCCCAGCTGAGCTAAGACCCCATATCAAGTCACACACAAATCTTTACGATCCGTATGCAAACGACCCAGAAGAGACTCGAACTCTCGACCTCCGCCGTGACAGGGCGGCGCTCTAACCAACTGAGCCACTGGGCCAAATAAATAATATATAGTGATCGGTATCAAAAGATACGTCCTACTTTTTTGAAAAATGGACCTTCGGGGACTCGAACCCAGGACCGATCGGTTATGAGCCGATTGCTCTAACCAACTGAGCTAAAGGTCCAAAATCATTAAGTCCCGTAAGGACTAAGCCGATGATCGGACTCGAACCGATAACCTGCTGATTACAAATCAGCTGCTCTGCCAATTGAGCCACATCGGCATCAATGACTCCAACGGGAATCGAACCCGTGTTACCGCCGTGAAAGGGCGATGTCTTAACCGCTTGACCATGGAGCCATATACCAAAATCACTTATCTTTCTTTGAAAAGTTTTCTCAAGTGACCGAGTTATATATTATCACATGATTACCATTTTTGCAAGTACTTTTTTCAATTTTTATTTCTAATTTATTCGGTTTTTTATTCATAATATCATTAAATCTTTTTTGCTTGCAAATATAGCTCCTATGCCAATTCTTCCGCAGACGCAGAATGCACATCTCTACAACTGCACATTCTGCTTCAATTCTAGATTCTCTTCACCATCTCACATATTCTAGACATTTTCCTACAATGAGTAAATTGTATCTAAGAAAATCTCTTTATTCTTATATGCATCAACGACCAATGAAACTTTGTGGCAGAATGGCCATCAAAAACTACATCCAACCGTAAACACCAGACACACCACCTATTCAGGATAACCTATCAATATCAGTTACTACATCCCTGGAACAGAACATTCCTCATCTCTGGTCTTTTACCTATTTATTTGCTTTAAAATGCTCCATCATAACCGGCATGCTCTTCTTACTATATTTCCCAGGTGAATAGACGCCTTTATTCAGACACCAATCGTACACCAACGCCCGTTCACACATAGAGTAATATCTTGTAATGTCTAACACAGATACATCGTCTCTGATTTCCCCACACTTCTGCCCTTCTGACACAATTTTCATAATTAATTTATAATAACTACGGTTTTGATCCAACAGATGTCTCTGTCCTGCCGCCACAAGCTGCGTTGAGTAAAGAGAAGACAACAAATCCACCTTAATCTTCTCTTCCATCATACTGTGTGCTTCATAATTCAAATACATCAGCTTATCGAAGCAACTCATATTCTTATCTATTTTTTGTTCCAATTCTTCATAAAACTCATCTAGAATCAAAGATAATGTATTAAGAAGCTCATCCTTTGTGCTGAAATAGTAATAGAAAGAACCTTTGGAGGTTCCTGATAATTCAATAATATCATCTACTGTAGTTCCATTGTAGCCTTTTTCATAAAATAATTGCCATGCCGCAGTAACAATCCTGCTTTTTACACCCTTTTTAATACCTTTCTCCATTATTATCTCCCTATTTTCTATTGTACTTTGCTTACTTCTTCACTATTTTACCACATTATCTGGAGGAGAAACAACTTTCTCTTTTTAGCGGAATATCTTTTGAATCAATCCATTCAATTTCAATAAATTGATTTCGATTCAATGCTATCAATAATTTATCGATCATCGGCTCCCGTCCTTGCACTTCCATAAGAACTGTTCCGTCATACTCATTCTGCACCCAGCCTGTAAGTCCAAGCGAATTTGCTAAATGTTTCGCTGTAAAACGAAACCCTACGCCTTGAACCCTTCCATGGAAAATGATTCGTTTTCTAACCTCTGCCATAGTAAATGTCATCCTTCCCCCAATTTCTCCTTCACTATTGTAATCGCATTTAATAAAAAATGCAATCTGGGACAGGGCAAAATGTAATTTGGGACGTAGCCTTTTGCAAAAAGGCTACGTCCCAAATTATTAATTAAATGACTGTTCTGTTCTTTCGATAATCTCATCCTGTAATGCTTTACTTAAGTTTCTAAAGTGGTCACTGTATCCAGCCACACGTACAATGAGATCTTTGTAATCTTCCGGATGTTTCTGAGCTTGAATCAATGTCTCTCTATCGATGACGTTGAACTGGATGTGGTGTCCATCCATATTAAAATATGTGCGAACAAGGTTTGCCATCTGGTCAAGTCCTTCTTCTCCCGCTACTACACTTGGTGTGAATTTCTGGTTCAGAAGTGTTCCACCTGTCTGCAAATGATCCATCTTAGCACAAGATTTCACTACCGCTGTCGGTCCGTTTGTGTCTGCGCCTTTCTCTGGTGAGATTCCTTCGGATACCGGCTTATGCGCCAATCTTCCATTTGGGCTTGCCATCATAACATCCCCAAAGTATACGTGACATGTAGTTGGAAGCATATTGATTCTATACATTCCGCCAAGCATATTCGGTCTTCCTGTCACCTGACTTCTGTAATACTCAAATACTTCTTTCATGATATCATCTGCGTAATCATCATCATTTCCATATTTTGGTGTTTTATTTCTTACTAAATTGAGAATTCTGTCGTGTCCTTCGAAGTTATCATCAAGTGCCTGCATCAATTCAGCCATTGTAAACGTCTTTTTATCGTAAACATTGTATTTTACTGCTGACAGGCAGTCGGTAATTGTTCCAATACCAACACCCTGAAGATATTTAGTATTATATCTTGCTCCACCACCATTGTAGTCTTTACCTTTAGAAATACAATCGTTTGTAATAGTTGAAAGGAACGGCACCGGCATGTACTCGGCAAAAATCTTCTCAATTACATTACTTCCTTGAATTTTGATATCGAGGAAATATTTAATCTGTTTCTTGAATGCTTCAAATAAATCTTCATATGTTTCAAAATCTGTTGCATATCCCAGTTCCAGACCAATTTGCTGTCCACTCATCTTGTCATATCCATTATTTAATGTCAATTCAAAGATTTTCGGAATATTAAAATATCCTGTTAAAATGTATGCCTCGTTACCGAATGCACCTGTCTCTACGCATCCGCTTGTACCGCCTTTTCTTGCATCCTCCAGAGATTTTCCTGCATTCATAAGTTCCTGAATAATCGCCTCTGTATTGTAGAATGCCGGCTGTCCCCATCCTTTACGTGAAACTTCACATGCACGTTTCAAGAATTTCTGAGGCGTTTTACGGCTGATCTGTACATTAGAGCTTGGCTGAAGAAGTTTCATTTCATCCATACAGTCCAGAATCAAGTAACTTACATTGTTGACACCGTTTTCTCCGTTCGGTGTAATACCACCTGTATTTAAGTTAGCGAAATCAGTATAAGTACTACTTTCTTTTAACGTAATACCTACCTTCGGAGGTGCTGGCTGGTTGTTGAATTTTACCCATAAGCATTCAAGAAGCTCAAGTGCTTTCTCATCATCCAAGATTCCATCTTCTACATCTTTCTCATAGAATGGATTCAAGTGTTGGTCAAGACGTCCCGGACTATATGCATCCCAAGGATTCAACTCACTTGTTACTCCAAGGTGTACGAACCAATACATCTGAATTGCCTGCCAGTAAGTCTGTGGCTTATGAGCCGGTACTACATCACAGTTTGCTGCAATCTGAAGAAGCTCTTTCTTTCTTGTCTCATCTGTCTCTTTCTCAGCAAGTTCACGAGCATATGCTGCATATCTCTCACCTAAGATCATGATTGCATCACATGCAAGTTTCATACCTTCCAATTCAGATTTCTTATCGAATGCTTCCGGATCAGTCATGAAATCAAGTTTGTCGATAGACTCCTGAATATCTGCTTTATAATCAAGGAATCCTTTTTCGTAAATTTTAAAGGAACCTACTGTATGTCCCGGTCCTCTCTGCTCCATAAACTCTGTAAAGATACCGCACTCGTATGCTTTCTTCCATTCCGGTGTCATAGCTCTTAAAATACGGCTTCTTGTACTTCTCTTATCCCAGTATGGGATCATAACGTCTTCCTGAATCTTATAATCTTCTTCTTTTACTTTGAAGTTGATCAGATCACGATCGTTCATAACGTGCATATCTTCTACTGTGTGACAGCAAAGCTCCGGGAATGTAGGCACACAGGCCTGCCGCTCTTTAAAAGAAGAGG
>JAGZJD010000116.1 GCA_018365895.1 Lachnospiraceae bacterium
TTGTCATAGGTGCAATTGAAATCTTTAATTTCTCCCACAGCGCTGTCCCTCCTTCCTTTAGCATTCTTCTTTAAAAAACAGAGCTTTTATCTCCTCATCATTCAAATCACAACCAATAATCGCCACTTTAGTTTTCTGATTTTTTTTAATATCCACCTCCCTAACTTCATAGACAAACGGTGTATAGTCAAAATGGATCTGTTTCCCTTCTATGTTCAAAATACCTTTTGCCCTTAAAATCTGTCCATTCTCTATTCCCTTTAACCTATCTTCGAACAATTGAAAATCCTCTTGCGTAAACTCAGATATCTCCTTTATAGAAACACTAGAAAATACTCTCCCTGCCGGAAAAGCCTGCCTTTCCGGTTCCGCAGAAGACATTTCATAATCCGGAGCTGAAGAAACCAAATCTTGGAGTTCACAAGAATCCAATTCTCGATAATCGCCGTTATAAATTACAGCCAAAACATTTTCTTTCCTTATTTCTTCAATTAGACGAAGCTTCTTCTCATGCTCTACCCCATCCAGATTGCTCAAAAGAATTAATCCTGCATGGCTGATCTGATCTATATAGAACGCACCAAAATCCTCTCTATACTCTTCAAAACTCTTAATATCAACAATTGTAATCAGTTTAGTAATTGTAAGTTCAATTTTCTCCTTTTCCCGGTCTGTATTACATGCTTTTACAATATCAGAAAGCCTCCCCACTCCGGATGGTTCAATCACAAGCCGATCTGGTGAAAACTGTTCTTTTAATTCTTTAATTGCTTTCTGAAAATCTATTGCAAGACTACAGCAAATACATCCTGCATATATTTCTCGTACTGGCACGTCTTCTTGAATTAATTCTCCGTCCAATCCTACATTGCCAAACTCATTTTCAATCACAACTGTCTTCCCTTGTAGACACGGAAGATATTGATTTAAAAATGTAGTTTTCCCGGACCCTAAAAAACCTGATACTACCTGTATCTCCATTCCCTTTCCCTCCTTGACTGCCTTTCCACTTGTGTAAATAAAAAAAGGTAGGGAAAAGACAGTGTAATCACCGTCCTTTCCCCACCGAAAAGTACATTCATATATAGCAGGTCTCCTGACTTAAATTCTCCCTCTGGCTCTGCCTTCCCGCTTATTCAAGCAGTGGCCTGTCTTATACCTTCGTCCTTCTTACAGTAGAGTAGGCTGTTCCGGATTTTCACCGGATTCCCTTTTCAATGCAAACGCATCACTATATATGTTACTAAATGTAGTTTATCATAAAAGCACCTCTAAACCTAATGAGTTTTTTTTATAATTATATAGTTTTTTTCAATAAATCTTCAATCGCTCCTATAGTACACGCAATTGCAGAACCACTTCCTAGCTGTTCCTTCATATGTTTTATCATAATACCGGTATACCCTTTAATAAAATCGACAATATCTGCATTTACACTATATTTATTTGTATTTTACGTTAATAAAAAAATAAGAGAAAATAGTAAATTTCTCTCTTATTTCTTAATCATCAATCCCCTATATACCCCTAAGTATCCTTCTTAAGTCCGTCGTATAGAACGCATTATCTTCAAAAAATGTCTGCACCGGCTCTGTGGATAAAATTTCCCCTTCAAACAGGAGACTACATACATCCGCATAGTCTGCCGCAAACTCCACATCGTGTGTCACACACAAGACAGTATGCCCCTGTTCCACATAATCACGCAGATAATCTCCGATCTGTTCTTTCGCTTCTACATCAAGTCCTTTCGTCGGCTCATCAAGAAGCAGTAGCTCCGGCTCGCCAGAAAGTACCATGGCAAGTCCCAGTCTTTGCTGTTCACCTCCGCTTAGATCATATGGGTGCTGATTCTTAAGTTCTGTGAGCTTCAAAGACTGCGCCAACGCTTCACTACATCCCGCATCTTTCAATTCCTCTTCTACCGTATCCCTTGAAAACATTGCTTTCGGATTCTGTGGAAGAAGCGCTGTGATCGGACGTTTTCTCTCTTTTCCCAGACGCATCTTCCCTCTGGAAGCATACTGACGTTTCCCGAGAATGGATAGAAGGGTAGTTTTCCCGCTTCCATTTCCTCCCAATATTACATGAAATTCCCCTTTCTCGATTCGAAGTGTCAAGCCTTTTAGGATAAATGGTGTCTGCTTTTGATATTGAAACCAAATATGATCTACAAGAAGACAGGCATTTCCCCTATCCATTCCTTCTCCACGTGTTTTTTCAAACGTACGCCCTACGCAGATTTTTTTCACATTTTCCCATCGATTCTCATCCTTAACATCTCCGGTCATTTGAAGAAGGTAATCTTCTATATACTGTCTTCCATCCCGCACAGTCAACGGATATTCTCTGCTGACTCCTCTCAGCGAAAATGCAATCCGCACTGCTGCCGGCAGCGCTTTCAAATACGCCGGCTCTTTTGTTAACACATAATTTACATAACCATTCACTTCCCCTGCATATTCTAATTTCCCATTTTTCATATAGATTACGCGGTCGGCAAGCGGAAGCATTTCTTCCAAGTGATGCTCACTTAAAAGAACCGCTATACCAAGCTCCCGGTTCACGCGCACCAACACATCAAGGAAATTTTTTCTAGCCAATGGATCTAACTGAGAGACCGGCTCATCAAGAAGCAAAAGTTTCGGTCTCATAGCAATCACGGACGCCAGATTAAGAAGCTGTTTCTGACCGCCGCTGATCTCATAAACCGACGCGTCAATCCATTCATCAATTCCAAAAAACAGCGCAGTTTCTGCCACACGCCTTCTGATCACTTCTGTAGGAAGCCCCATATTTTCAAGTCCAAACGCAAGCTCATGACGTACCGTATCAGTGACAATCTGATTCTCCGGATTTTGAAATACGTAACCGACTTCTTTCGCGGAATGCTTGGTCACACTTCCTTTTCGTTCTCCCACCGGAGCAATTTCTGCTTTCATACAGCGAAGCAATGTTGTCTTCCCACATCCCGACGGTCCACATAGAAGAACAAATTCTCCTTCCTCAATTGTCAGATCAATTCCGTGCAGAATTTCTTTTCCATTTGGATATGCAAATGTCAAACCCTTTATATCCATAACGCTCATGACGTTCTTCCTCCTTTTCGGAATACTTCTGTTCCAATGGGCAGCAACAAAAATACAACAAGCAATATAGCTCCTATCCCTTCTACATACCACTTTTGAACTGTCCAATGTAACGTCGGGTAATAAGAAAAGGCTCCCCCTGTTCCTACCACTTCACAGACAGCTGCTATATATAAAATCACCATCACAATAAGAGAAACCAGATCAGAGCTGTGAAAATGGTACTTTTGATAAGAGCTTCTTTTCCCTTCTCCATAGCCTCGCGCTTTCATAGCATCCGCTGTTTCTATCCCATCTTCCATACTCCACTCCAGAAGGCTGGACATCTGTCTCATACTTCTTGACAATCGAACTTTTGGCGATGGTTTCTCCTCTCCATCCTCGACCATCTGCGCCGCATGGATGCAGCGGATCTTATATCGAGTCTCTGGGAAAAGCTTCAGGATCATAGACAATAGCAGTGCCACTGTCTGGAATCTTCTTCCAAACAAATATAGAAATTTATCATTTGGCACGATTGCAGTAAAACATCGAAACCACAAGATCACAGTTCCAAGCATCAATCCATTCAACAATCCATAGCACAGACTTTCCAGAGTAAACAATCTACTTCCGATCTTAAATAACTCTGTAATTCCCATTGGATTCGACAGCATATTTAACACTGACACGAAAATTACTACAAATGCAATGCCTTTCAATCCATCCTTCGTTGACGCTCCTCCAAGGTAAAACCAGTGCACAGACACCGCGCACAAAAACATCATTCCCATTGTCACCGGATTGTTTCCGAACATGGCAAGCACCGGCGCTCCTAACGCATAAAAAAGAAGGAGAACTGGATGCACTGTTGAAAATAATGTAAATGGACGAACATACATCTCTATTCCCTCCTTATGTCTAAAATTCCATATTTTACCTTTAACCGCTTCAGCTTTTTCCCCCACGGTCTTTCTAATATGAATAAAAAGATTAATGTTGAAATTCCATGCGCCAGATCAAAGGTAATGCTTGCAACACAGGACGCAATGACCGCTCCCATTGTCAGCGGATACACATATCCGATCAAATACTGCAAATTCATAAACCATCCGAATAATATTCCTGAGAGAAATCCATACGAATACAAGAGTCCCCGATGCTTAAATATACCAGTGCGCTGAAATACACCTGCAAAACATCCCATCATTCCCCATGCAGTCATTTGCCAGAGTGTCCATGGCCCCTGCCCCAGCAGCATGTTGCTTGCCAGTGCAGACAGTGAGCCCGTCAGGAATCCTGCCAACGGGCCAAACTGCATACCGGCAATAATTACTACCGCACTATTCGGATTAAAGCTTGGAATCACCGCAAAGACCGCACGCCCCAGAGCACCAATCACACTTAACACTGCAATCGGCATTAAATCTCTGGGTTTTGGTTTTTTCATTTCAAATGCTATAAAAAACGGAATCTGTACCAGAATTAAAACAACCGGCACGATTACTTTTAATATGCTGTCAGTACGTAAACCCATTGCACACGATCCCCATCCTGAAGTGTATAATCGACACAGCTTTTACCCGGCGCTGTACCATTTACATAATACTTCCATCCACTCTGACCGCCGAACTGTTTCTCACTTAATCCGCCAATCGCAGTTATGTAACTATCTCCACTATGACTGACGCCGGATGCCGCCAGGGCATCGTATACGGTAGCTCCTTTGTCAAGCGTCATAACAGCGGAATAAGATACCGAGCCATCCGCCTTTGAGGAATCGATACTGAAATTAATCTCAATCGTTCTTTTTGAGGACTGCGTAGAACCACTTCCTGATGAACCGGAATTGCCGGAGCCGGTAGAAGAACTTGATGTTCCCGATGAATTCTTGCTGCCGGAACTATTCTTACTACTTCCCGATGTCTTCGAATTATGAACCGTTCCGTCTTCTTCTACGATTTCCATTTGATTGGAAGCAGTCTCCTCTGTCTCTTCATTTTCTCCCGCCGGAAGAAGATCGGCAGGAATCTCTTCCTGCGCTTTAGAATCTTCTTTCTTATTTGATTTTGTATTTTCATCTGTACTTTGCGTCTCTTTGGATTTGCTTACGCCTCCCGCAGAGGATGATGTATCACTTCCGCAAGCTGTCATCGAAAACACAAGAACGCATATGATTGCAACAATGCTACTTCTTATTCTTCCCATGTATTATTCCTCTTTCTTGTATTCATTACTTTCACCGTGATCAATCCACTGATAAGAGCTCC
>JAGZJD010000117.1 GCA_018365895.1 Lachnospiraceae bacterium
GTCTGATTGCAGCAGACCAGGCGGCAAAACTGGCAAATATGCAGGAAGACTAAGAGTTTGATAAAGAGACAAGATTTAGGGCATAAGCGAATGAATACAGCGGAAAGAAATGAATGATATAAATGGAAACCGGAACAACAGATGAGTGTATCCGGTTTCTATTTTTGTAAAAGAAGACTATAGCCATATCAGGTAACTTTGTGATAAAATATTTTCTGTACGGCGATATCTGATAAGGACAGGAGGGATTTATATGCCGGCGCTTTATGCACATAATCAATTTGGAAATAAAGTTTTAAGAAAACTGGATGAAGAGAATCGTAAGCGGGCGCTTCGTTATTTGCCTTTATTTCGAATCGGTCTGCAAGGACCGGACTATCTTTTTTTCTATCATCCATTTCAGAAGAATGAGATCAGTGGAACCGGATATCGGCTCCATGAAGAATCTGCATTGGGATTTATCGAACATGCGCAGAAAATCATAGAAGAAAAGGGAATGGATTCTCCGGAATATGCGTATGCATTAGGTTTTATCTGCCATTTTGCACTGGACAGTGAATGTCATCCATTTGTGGAGTCTGAGATTCTTCGAACCGGTGTCGGACACATTGAGATTGAGAGCGAATTTGAAAAGCATCTCATGAGAAAGAATGGCGAAGAACCATTGTCTTATCCGATTGGAAAGACATTTCCAACAGATCCGAAAACGGCAGGGATCGTTGCAGAATTTTATGAAGGAATTACTCCAAAGTATGCCTGCAGATCACTGAGATCTATGCGCTTTTGTAAAAATGTATTGACAGCTCCATGCCCGGTAAAGCGAGCGCTTATCGACATTGGGATGAGAATTTCAGGGCAATATGAATCGCTTCAGGGGCATTTGCTTCGTCCGAAAGATAATCCAAAGTGCAGTGAAAGTATCGTTGGACTGGAGAAACGGTTAGAAGGAGCAGTGCCGGTTGCGCTTGGATTGATCAGAGATTTTGAGTCCAGTGTAGAAGTAGGAACAGAATTAAGTGATCGATTTGATCGGAATTTTGAGTAATAGTTTCGCGAAGGATGAGGATCGAGGAGGATATCTGATTGGAAAAAACAAAACTGACAAAATTAGAAAAGTACTGGATTTTGTATGATGTGGGGAATTCAGCGTTTATTTTGCTTGTCTCAACAATCATACCGATTTATTTTAATGCGATGGCAGAAGCGGCAGGTCTGTCGGAAGTGGATTATCTGGCATACTGGGGATATGCGGCGTCTGTCTCTACCATTCTGGTAGCACTGATCGGACCGGTATTTGGAACGATCGCAGATACAAAAGGGTTTAAAAAACCTATCTTTATTGCCAGTATGATGGTGGGTGTGCTTGGATGTGCGGCGCTTTCTCTGCCAAAGTCATGGATTGCCTTTCTGGCAGTGTTTGTAATTGCAAAAGTTGGTTATTCATCAAGTCTTGTGTTTTATGATGCAATGCTTTCGGATGTGACCACTCATGAGAGAATGGATATGGTATCTTCACATGGTTATGCGTGGGGATATCTTGGAAGCTGTATTCCGTTTGTATTCAGTCTTGCGGTGGTACTGCTTTATGAACAGATAGGCATTACAATGACAACAGCGATGGCAATCGCATTTTTCCTGAATGCAGCATGGTGGTTTCTTGTAACCATCCCACTGCTGAAAAACTATGAACAGATTCACTATGCAAAACATCATAAACACCCGGTAAGAGAGAGTTTTCAGAGACTTGGACATGCGTTTCGAGATATAAAGAAGCATAAGAAAATATTTTTATTTCTTATTTCATTTTTCTTTTATATCGATGGCGTATATACAATTATCGAGATGGCAACTGCTTACGGAAGTGCATTGGGACTGGATGCAATGAATCTTTTAGTAGCGCTTCTTGTGACGCAGATTGTAGCATTTCCGTTTGCACTACTCTTTGGGAATTTGGCTAAGAAGTACGAGACAAGCAGTCTGATTAAAATCTGTATAGCAGCTTATGCAGGGATTGCTTTGTTTGCGATTCAGTTGGATAAACAGTGGGAATTCTGGATGCTGGCAGTCTGTGTGGGAATGTTCCAGGGAGCAATCCAGGCATTGTCTAGATCTTATTTTGCAAAAATTATTCCGCCGGAAAAAGCAGGAGAATTTTTTGGGATTTTTGATATTTGCGGGAAAGGCGCAGCTTTTATGGGAACCGCTCTGATGGGAGTTTTTGCTCAGGTAACAGGCAATGCAAACGGGGGCGTTTTTATTTTAGCAATTATGTTTGTAATAGGATTTTTTGTGTTTGTGAAAGCGGATCGGACAAAAGCAGTATAGTATTGTGAAGTAGAAAGAGGTATTATGTTAATTGAGTTTAAACGTCCGCAGCTAGAAGATAAAGAGGTGCTTTCAGAATATTTCTGGAATTATCCGTCTAGAAGTTGTGACAGAACATTTGTAAATGGATTTTTATGGTCAAGATTTTATAACGGTGGTTTTGCAGTTATTGAAGATACACTGGTATTTGAAGATGAATTGAATGGACAGTATTCTTATTCTTATCCGGCAGGAACACCGGAGAATATCAAAAAGGCAATTCTGTGCCTGGAAGAGCTTTGCAGAGAAAAGGGAATTCCTTTGGCACTTCATGCAGTGACGCCGGATCAGTTCGCACAGTTAGAACAGTTATTTCCGGGAAAGTTCCAGATAGAATATAACAGAGACTGGGCAGATTATGTTTATGAATCTGAAAAGCTGGCTACTTTGTCTGGTAAGAAACTTCATTCCAAACGAAATCACGTTAATCGTTTTATGGCAACTCATGATAACTGGACTTATGAAAAACTGACAAAAGAAAATGTAGAAGAATGTTTTCAGATGGCACTTCTGTGGAGAAAAGAAAATGGATGTGACGATGATGAGGACAAAAATGAAGAAATGTGCGTAACATTGAATTCTTTGCGGTTATTTGAGGAATTAGGAGTTGTTGGAGGAATTCTTCGTGTAGATGGCAGAATTGTAGCATTTACCATGGGAGAACCAATTTGTGAAGATACGTTTGTTGTGCATATTGAGAAGGCATTTGCAGATGTGGATGGAGCTTATACAGTGATCAACCAGCAGTTTGTGCAGCATGAATGTTTGAATTACAAGTATGTAAATAGAGAAGAAGATACGGGAGCAGAAGGACTGCGAAAAGCAAAATTATCTTACAAGCCGGCGTTCCTTGTGGAAAAGGGAATGGTAACCTGTGTAGAGCAGGAAAAGGAGCAGTAGAAATGAATTTTAATAAATGGTGTGCGAGAGAACTGCCACCGTGGGAAATGCTGATGAAACGTATCGTATGGCTTCAAATGGGAACGCTTCAAGGAAAACGTATACTTGATTTTGGAAGTGGAGCTGGTATTACTACAAATTATTTTGCAAGAGAAAATGAAGTGATTGCAGTAGAACCATCAAAAGAAGATGTTCTTATTAGGAGAACGGATTTTGCCTATCAGCAATTTTTTCATCATTTATTTTTAGAAAAAAATGTTAATTGTTAACGTTTATAGCGGGAAAAGCAGGAGCTGTTGCGTCAGTAGATTTGTTTACTGACGCAACAGCTCCGTTTTATGTTCTAAAAGCACTTTCTAATAAATTTCAATATTATTCTTCAGTCAATCCCATAATGTGGATTCCATTGACTTCTACACTGTCATCCATCTGAATGACAATACACCGGTGTCCGTCGATGATCTTCGTTTCAATCAGGTCGGTACGATCTGGATTTACCTGAATGGTAATGTTTGGCGTTTTCACTTCAAACTTTCTTGTACTGGCAATATTTGACACAAGAAAAGAAGACTGATCACTTCCGGTAGAGGCTTCATATTGACGGTCAAACTCTTCCAGATGTTCTTCCGTTGCTCCGCTGCTTGCAAGAAGTCGTTTTACCTCTGTTTTATCAAGAGAGAGAGGTTCCGGATTTTCTTTATTCTCTTCTGCAATTTCATTTAATTTTTCATGGATATTTTTGACAACTTCATAATCGCATTCATTTCCAAGAGTTTCTTCGATAATTGTATGGAAGCTTTCTTTCTGAGTCTTTGCGGTAAGCGGAATCCGGCAGCCGAGGAATTCTTCTACAAATTCTGGTTGTAATTCTTCTGGATTTTTTGAATAGTAGAGGAGACTGTGGATATCGCTGTTTCGGTCAGTAAAAGCAGGGAACAGGAATCCTTTTTGCGGAACTTCCACAATCCAGTCACGAATTCGATCCATAATGCTATTTGTTTCTTCGTTGTAACAGAGTCCGGCCTTGGATAATTTGACCGGACAGATACTGCAAAGAAGGTGTTCATAGACATATTCGGAGGAATCAAACATTTCATCTCCGTCAGATGCTTTGCCGGGAATATCGTAAGCAGCGTGAATCAGGATAATGTAATAGTTTTCACCATAGGAATAATGTTCGATTACTCTGTCATAAAATTCATCTAACAGCATATCGTCTTTTAGCTTACTATCTCTTAGTTTCAAAAGAAATGTCTGGGCGCCATCAGAAAGTTCCTGTTCCAGTGGAAAATCAAGATTGATCAGATTTTTCCCAATAGTTCCGGAAAGAGTTTTTTTGAAAATATCAAAATATTTAAACATTTCTTCTTCAGGAAGAGAAAGGAATGCTTCTTTTAATTCTGTTTTTCGATCCTTCTCAGCATCTACATAGCATCCGCAAATGCGGGTAATGGCGCAATTGGAAGGAGAAAATTGTTTTTTAATTTCTGCAACTTCTTTTTTATTCATGTAATTCTACCTCGTGTTATGTATTATTTCCATGTCACATTTGCAATCCTGCGCGGAGCAGTTCTTTCATAAAATACATGGGGATATCCAAGCAGCATACAGGCATGGATTGTTTCGTCCGGTGAAAGTGAGAGCCATTCCCGCACAGCCGGGATTCGGTTAGCAATACCGGCAAGATAACCGTTATAGAGAGCGCCAAGTCCGTTGGATACAGCCATTAATTCCATATTTTGCGCAGCCAGTCCTGCATCCAGAGCAGTATCCGCTGTAATGAACACAAGCGCCGGAGCATTGCGAAACAGAAAATCATCGTGACGGTCAGCGTTTCGGCGTTTGTAAAAGCTGGCAAATGGAATCAATTCGCGGGGAATCGATCCCTCTTGAGCAGCGATGAGAGAACCAATTTCATCCCAGAGTAATTGCTTGAAGGAATCGAGCTCTTTCTGAACAAAAATGAAGTGGCAGCTCTGGGAATTTTTGGCAGTGGCTGTATAACGTCCGACCTGGAGAAGTTCTTCTAACAGATGCTGTGAAATCGGTTCCGGTTTGTAATCGCGTAT
>JAGZJD010000118.1 GCA_018365895.1 Lachnospiraceae bacterium
GGAATGATTGCAAGCGTCCGTGTCAACTTTACTGTTACTGCTTTGTCAAGCGTCTGACTCCCTAAATGGTAGATACTATCCCAGGTGGAAGCTGCTGCTGTAACAGAAGAAGTATCATTGACTGCTGTTCCTGCAAAGATTCCGAACGCTTCTCCAGACGTGGTGGAAAATCCAAGCGCACCTCCTAGAACCGGAAAAATTAAAGCCGCAAGAATATTAAACAAAAAAATAACTGAAATTGCCTGAGCTACTTCTTCATCATCTGCATCAATGACCGGAGCTGTTGCTGCAATAGCTGAGCCTCCGCAAATGGAAGAACCTACTCCTACTAACGTAGAAATATTTCCGGGGATATGCATTGCCCGATGAAGTATATATGCGATTATGAGGGATGTTCCGATTGTGCAAAGAATAATCGGCAATGACTGTTTCCCTGTTTCCAAAACCACTTCCAGATTCATACCAAATCCGAGCAGGATAACTGCATATTGAAGTATTTTTTTTGAAGTAAATTTAATTCCCGGAGCAAACGTCTCTTTTTTCTTTATCATTGGCGCCAGCGCCATTCCGATTAAAATCGCAAACACTGGTCCCCCAATGATCGGAAACTGTTTTCCCAACAGGAAAGATGGAACTGCCAATGCAGCACACAGCAATACACCTTTCCAGCTTTGTCTCATTGTATTCATAGATACTGCCTCCCTAATGCTGCGCCGCATGGATGGCTGCAATCGTACCATCTGCCACTGCAGTTGAAACTTGTCTTACCTGTTTTACACGAATATCACCAACTGCATAGACACCGGCAAGTTCTGTTTCCATAGTTTCATTTACCGGAATAAATCCATTTTCCAGAGTAAGTTCCTGATATAGCTCTGTATTCGGTACTGTTCCTGCATAAACAAAGATACCACAACCCGGATCCTCGATTGTCTCCACAGCTCCTGTCCGTTCATCGGCAATTTCCAGCGATTCTACCTGATCCACACCATAGACTCCGTGAAGTCTTGAATGAAGCCTAAGTTCCATATTCGGTGTTTGATTTACTTTGTTGCGAAATTCTGCAATACATCCTAACTGCTCTTCAAAATGAATGATTGTCACTTTCGCTGCATATTTAGAAAGATACAGCGCTTCTTTTATCGCTCCATCTGCTCCGCCCACTACATAGACATGTTTTCCAACATACTGCGCGCCATGCTTGGCTGCGTTTAACGCCATTCCTCTTCCGGCAAGTTCCTGTTCTCCCGGTATTCCCAGTTTACGCGGTGAAGTTCCATTCGCAAGAATTACTTTTTCGGCTGTATAGGTGCCGGAGTCTGTTACAATTACTTTCTTTGCTTCTTTTAAATGTACTTCTGTCACTTCTGCCTTTATAATCTCCACACCTGCATCTTCTGCCTGGCATCTCATACGGTCTGCAAATGTTTTTCCCGTTTCATTCTCTACAACTGCTGTATAATGTGTTACAGTCGAAACCTTTCCAATCAGTCCACCCACTTCGTTTTTCTCAATAATTGCTGTTTTCATCCCACGGCTGACTGCGTAAATTCCCGCACTGATTCCTGCCGGTCCTGCTCCGATAATAATTACATCATACATTGTCAATTCCTCCTTAAACGATATTGCATTTCTTTCATTCATAGTTTTTCCTTACACGAATACTATATGATAGTTTTATCATTTTGTAAAATTATAATAAATGATAATTATATAAATTTATCTTATGGTAAAATCGTACACAAAAAAAGGGCATCCGATGCAATGTCATTAAGTTAATTTAAAAATTAAAAAAAGCAGAATGCAAGTAGGTAAAATCTCACTTGTATTTTGCTTTTTTCATTTTGTTATCTGTTTTTTTGCACGGCAAACAGACAGATGGATTGTACATCTGTCTATAATCCTATATAATGATGAATGGTTATGCTACCCTGTATAGAAAACTTACTGACGCCTGAGGTTTGACTTTCCGAGGGTCTCGACGTCCAGGTCTTATTGGTAATATATGTTTTTCTATCAGTTTAACCACATCAGGTGGACGAAGTTTCCGTTTGCGTCGCAGATATTCTCTGCAAATGTAAATGGCAATAGTAAAGTTCACCTGATTATTCTTACTTATATTTTCTGTGTGTTCAACTACATATGTTGTAATTAATTCGCAGTAATTATATAAGGTCAATCTTGCAAATATTTCTTGCTTTATGTAATCCACTTTTTTGGCATGAAAACTAGTTAGCCCTATAGCATATTTCAATTCACGAAATGATGTTTCTATGCCCCATCTTAAGTGATATAATTCCTTAAGTTTTTCTGCCGAAAAGCAAAAACGGTCCAAGTTTGTAATTACTGTTTCGTAGGAATCATCTGCTATTTTAAACCTTGCAATTCTAAAGGAGATAGGATAATCCTCTTTGCTTCCTATTGGAAGATAATCAAAGGTTTGTACTGTTGGCATGAATTTATATCCTGCTTGTTTCTTTGACTTAGTTTGATTTCGTGTCAGAATCAGATTGATATCCATATCAAAAACTGCCGTTTGTGGAAGTTCTAAGCCTGATGCAATGCCATTGCTGTGAACATCTTTTATTCTAATCAAAAATTTCCAGCCTTTTTCTATTGCGTGAGACATAATGTTATAGTTTTCATATCCTCTATCAGCAATTAATATAACTTTGTCCAATGTCACCCTTTCTATCATTTGAATGCATGCTCTGTGTTCTTGATACGTAGAGGCAGTTTGAACCAATGCATCAATATAAGTTCTGTTTAAAACATCATACAGGGCATTTAGATGTAAGTGATTACCGGTTGCACCAAGTTGATTTGATTTCCAAAGAGTTTCCGGGTCGTTTAGAGTCGGTGCAATAGTTAGATTGCTGCCATCGCAAGCCAAAAGTTGATATCCCTCATATAAGTTTTTTGTTTGAGCATTTTCTTCTGTAAACGCATGAAATAAGTATTCAAATGCTTCTGGTAGAATTTTAGCCCGCTGCTGTGTATACGCTGAAACAGTAGGAGCATTCACATCAAAATCGAAAAAATCCAAGAGTTCTTTATTCAGCGTGCAACCGCCGGAATTCATGGTAATGCCAACACATGTCTTAAAATTAATTTTGCGGTTTCTTGAAAAATCAGTATCTGGATTTTTCAAGAACAAAGATGGATTTCTTGCCAATTCTGAAATTAGATTTTCTAGTGAAACCGTAACCTTTTCAATATAGTGACTCATAATGTATCCTCCTTGCAATCAAGATATTCCTTAATTACAAAGGCCGCTTTCGCAACCTTAATATATATCGGTAGCGAAAGCGGCCGCACATTCTATCTTGTTTGTCAACTATTTTTACAAAATAAAAAGACTCCTATATTATTTCTAATATAAGAATCTAATTATTTTTCCTTAACTTAATGACATTGGCATCCGATGCCCTTTTCTATGATTTCAAAAAAACAAGTTCTTTCGATGAAGAATACGCTTCTGCATACTGATATCCGGATTCCTGAAATTTTTTCACACCTTCCAGTGTGTCAATCTGATTCGCTGCAAGCCAGGCACACATCTGGCCACGAGCCATTTTGGCAAAAGTTCCCTTTACTTTTATCACTCCGTCCACTTCTTCTCCAAAAGTGCATGTGACAAAGGAAATATCTTTCTCTACATACGGAGCAATCGCACGGCTGTATTCTTTTGACGCAAGATTTAAAATAACTGCAGGATCTTCCGAACGTTTTTCCTGCTTTGCCTCTTCATGAATTTCTTCCGCCAAAACACGATAGATATCTTCTCCCCAAAACTCGTACAAATCTTGTTTCCCATTAACTTCCAGTTTCGTCTGCATTTCCAGGCGATATGGAATAACACCATCTGCCGCATTTAATATACCGTAAAATCCACTTAAAATTTTCAAATGTTTTTGGACATACTCCCACTGCTCTTTTGTAAAAATCTGCGGTGCCATATTAGAAAATGCCAGCCCCTGATAGGTCAGCACGGCCGGAGATAACCCGTTTCTTAAATCCATGTTCTGATAACGTATATAGTTCTCCTCTGTAATGCGGTCATTTGCGCGAAACAGCTCTTTGAGTCCGGCTCGGTCAAATTCCCGCATCCGGGCAAGTATCTGTTCCGTCTTATCCAGAAGCGGCGGCAATGATCTGGTTTTCATAAAATCATTTGCCGTCTTCATTTGTTTTGCAGGTGAAATAATGATTTTCATTTTCTTCTCCTTTTCCCGGAGTCTTTCCTTGCAGAAGACAGCAATCTGTCTTCTTACAATTACAAATTCCAGGCTTCTTCATCAATTCGTTTGTCACGAAAATAATATTCTCTGTCCTTATCTCCGATTTCGCGCAGTACCCGGCAAGGGTTTCCGACAGCGACAACATTTGCCGGAATATCTTTTGTCACAACACTTCCGGCGCCGATTACAGTATTATCTCCAATCGTAACTCCCGGAAGAATCACTACATTAGCGCCAATCCATACATTGTTCCCAATATGAACCGGACAGTTAAACTGCAGTGCTTTCTTTCTCAGAGAAGGTTCTACCGGATGTGCTGCTGTTGCAATCGTAACATTCGGTCCAATCATAACATGATCTCCAATAAATACTTCTCCATCGTCTACAATTGTTAAATTAAAATTTGCATAAAATAAATCTCCGATATGGACATGATGTCCACTCCAGTTTGCATAAAACGGCGGCTGGATATAACAATCTGTACCGCAGGACGCAAACATCTTCTTCATCAGTTCTTCTCGCTCTTTTACTGCGCTTGACGGTAATGAATTAAATTCTCCGAGCATATCCAGATACGGAAATTGTTCTTCCATAATTTCCTCATCATTTGGATTATAAATCATCCCCGAAAGCATACGCTCTTTCTGTGTCATTTTTTCTCCTTCCTTTTATGAATACTGTTTTAAAATGGTATCAATCAATCGGGATGCGTCTCCTCTCGACATCATTTCTAAATCTTTTGAAATTTCTACCCCATACCATCCGGAAAGCTTCTGCAAATATTCCTTCTGCTTCCATGTAATACGCTGTTCTTTCTTCGGCCGATAAAACAATGGCTGCGGTTCAAATAATTTCGGCTCTTTCTCCTGAAAATAATGCCCAAGACAGTGATATAACTTTGCTGTTGCCAATGCGTCATGATAGGCTCTGTGCGCAGCCTGATTCTCAATCTGATAGTGTTCACATAAT
>JAGZJD010000119.1 GCA_018365895.1 Lachnospiraceae bacterium
TGTGTGCTGTCCCGTATGATCTATGGTATCCGTCCTACTTTAGGACTTGCCGCACTGACAATGGTAGGAACTATTGGAATCGGAGCTGTCTTAGGAATCATGGCGGGATACTTCAGAGGTATTGTGGAGGAAGTCATTATGCGTATTGTTGACGTGATGCTTTCGTTCCCAAGCCAGATCATGGTATTTGCCGTAGTAGCATTGCTGGGTGTAAGTGTTCAAAACGTCATTATTGCAAATGTATTTATTAAATGGGCATGGTATGCACGTATGATTCGTACAGGGGTTATGCAGTATCGTGATAAGAATTTTGTACAATTTTCACGTTGTGTTGGTATGCCGGAACGATTTATCCTGTTTCGTCATTTACTGCCATCCATAACATCGGATCTGGCTGTGCTGGCTTCTTTGGACATTGGGTGGGCAATCATCAATATTTCTACGCTGTCATTTTTGGGGTTGGGAGTTCAGGCACCGACACCAGAATGGGGAGCGATGCTGAATGAGGCGAAAGACGTTTTGACGAGCAATCCCACACAGATGATTGCACCAGGAGTTGCGATTGTTGCGTTAGTGTGCTGCTTTAATCTGATGGGAGATGCGCTGCGTGACGTTTTAGATCCTAAGGAGGTGAAGTAATGAAACCAGTATTAGAGCTGAAGCAATTACAGGTGTCTTTACATAGCAGAAAACAAAACCATGAGTTGGTGAAAGGTGTTACATTCTCCGTAATGCAGGGAGAGTGTCTTGGGATTTTAGGCGAGTCGGGAAGCGGAAAATCAATGTCAATGAAAGCTGCAATGGGAATCCTGGACAAAAATTTTCTTGTTTCCGGAAGTGCTAAATTTTTGGGAGAGGAATTGATTGGAAAAAGTTCGGAGGAGTTGCGAGAACTAAGAGGCGGAAAAATCGGAATGGTATTGCAAAATCCCATGACCTGTTTCGATCCGCTTTACCGGATCGGAAACCAGATTTCTGAAACTTTTATGGCACATCGTAAATGGGACGCAAAAGAAATCAGAGAACGATCTATCGATATGCTGAATAAGATGAAAATTCGCAATCCGGAGGAGGTTTTAGAAAAATATCCCCATCAGCTTTCTGGAGGGATGCTTCAGCGTATTATGATTGGGATTGCCACATCCATGAAACCGTCTCTTTTAATTGCGGATGAACCTACGACTGCGATTGATGCAATTACACAGTTTGAAATTTTGAATGAACTCGTAGATATTAAAAAAAACTATAAAGTAGCCATGATTTTTATATCTCATGATCTGAATGCAATTTCCAGGGTGGCAGATAGAATCGTAGTTTTGAATCAGGGAACTGTAGTAGATCAGGGGGATTTCCAGCATATCATACATCATGCAACGGATCCTTATACCAGATTACTGATAGAAAAAAGAACGGATGTAATGAGAAGATATAAACTGGCCTTGCAGGGAGGAGTATAGTCATGTTAAAGCTCGATAAGATATGTGTCAGTTTCCGCAGTGAACGGCAGGATAAAATCTTTGGACATACAAAACAACAGATTTTATTTGATGTGTCTGTGGAAGTGAAAAAAGGGACCTGTCTGGGAATTCTTGGCGAATCAGGAAGTGGTAAGTCCACGATGGGACGTGTTCTATGCGGTCTTCTGAAACCGGACTCCGGTAATGTACTTATAAATGACGTTCCGGTTTATGCTTCTAAATCAGGGCGTCGGGAACTGCAGAATAAACTGAGTATTGTTTTTCAGGATTATACAACATCAGCAAATCCTCGCTTTCGTGTGCGGGATATTCTGAAAGAGGGGCTGTATGTCCGCCAGAGAAAAGAACAAATACGTCTGGATCAGGAAAAGGAAATCAATAGACTGCTGGAATTGGTTGGGCTATCCCCGGATTTTGCAGAGCGATTTCCCCATGAATTATCCGGAGGACAATTACAGCGTGTATGTATCGCACGGGCTATAGCCTGCAATCCGGAAATCATTCTGTTTGATGAGGCTATTTCTTCATTAGATGCACATACACAGGTTCAGATTATGGATCTGTTATTGGAACTGAAAGAAAAACTGTCACTTACTTATATCTTTATTACTCATGATCTGACATCAATCACATATCTTTGTGATGATGTACTTTTCTTATATCAGGGACATGTAACAGAACATCTTTCTGTGAAACGTATCAACGAAACAAAAGATACTTATGCGAAAAAATTACTGGAATCTATTGTGGTTTTCGAGACAGAGGAGGCAGTATGAGATTTTGCGGATATGATATCATACCCGGGCAGAAGAAGAATCTGAAAATTCCTGTTACAGAGGAAGTAGCGATGGAGGTACGGGTTATTTGTGGAAAAGAACCAGGAAAAACATTGGTAATCACAGCAGGGGTTCATGGATGCGAATATGTAGGAATTGAAGCGGCAAAGAGACTTTCTGAAAAGATAGATCCTTCTGGATTACAGGGAAATCTTATATTGATTCCATTATTGAATGCAGATGGTTTTTTTGAAGGCAGGAAACAGGTGGTCCCGGAAGATGGGGAAAATCTGAATCGCATTTTTCCAGGGAAAAAAGATGGTACAATCTCCAGACGGATTGCATATAGTATTGAAAAAAATATTTACCCTTATGCTGATTTCCTGATTGATCTGCATAGCGGAGACTGTAATGAGTCTTTACAGCCGTTAGTGTTCTGTCCTGATGCAGGAGCGATTGAGATAAATGCCATGGCAATGGAAGGTGCAAAAGTATTATCAGTACCTTATCGTGTAAAATCTAAAGCTAAAAATGGTTTGTATAGCTGGGCGGTTCAACAAAAAATACCAGCTCTTTTGATTGAGCGCGGAGCAAATGGAGTATGGTCAGAAGAAGAAGTTATGGCCTGCATGGACGATATTTTTCGCATGATGTCTTTTCTTGGCATGTGGGAAATGGAGTATGAGCCTGTTGTTCAAATTGAGATTAATGAAACGGTTTATGAAGAGGCTGGTTCCAATGGATTCTGGTACCCGAACGTTACAGCAGGGAAAAAGGTACAATGCGGAGAAAGACTGGGACTTTTTCAGTCCTATCCGGATGATACAATTGTAGAGATACAGGCCAGATTTGATGGCTATATTTTATACCATACCACATCGCTTGGAGTGAAATCCGGGGAGTCTCTGATTGCGTATGGACGACCGTAAAGCTTTCTGGCGCTTAGCAGGTCCTTCAGCAGCAGAAGGCTTACTTCTGATGTTACTTGCTGCTGTTGATTTGCTTATGGTTTCTTCACTTGGAACAATAGCAGTTGCAGCTGTCAGTATTTTTGGTCAGCCGAGGATGGTGATCTTGTGTGTATCCCGTTCATTCTCTGTTGCAATAACTGCGCATATAGCGCAGAGATGTGGAGAAAAAAAACAAAACTCGTTTACTGAATTTGCGAGGCAGTCTTTATTTTTGTCCGCTGTTGGAGGAATTTTTTTATGCAGCATTTCAATATACTTCTGTAAACCGATTTTACTAATGGCAGGTGCAGAAACAGAATATTTATATCAAGCGACACAATATGCAATCCCAGCACTGTTAGGCCTGGCATTATCCGCACCAGCAATTACTTTACATGGAATACTGGCGGGAATTGGTGATACCAAAACTGTCTTAACTACTAATATATTCGGAAATGTGATCAATATTCTGTGCAATGCCATACTCATATTTGGAATCGGTCCATTTCCACAACTTGGGGTTTTGGGTGATGGTATAGGAACTCTGATTGGTACAGCCGCCACCTTGGTTGCAACACTTATGGTTTTTATGAAAAAGGAACACGTTGCAACATTATGGGGGAAAGGATCATGGCTGCCTCGTAGGTTATATCTAAAACAGATTTTTCCATTAAGCAGTGGTGTATTCGCAGAACAGGCGGTAGAGCGTGTGGGAATGTTTCTTTATTCCAGAATGGTAGCAGAGCTGGGTGCTTCTTCATTGGGTGTTCATAATATTTGTATGGGAATATGTGATATCTATTATAGTTTTTCACAAGGAATGGGAAAAGCCAGTCTGATACAGGCGGGAAATGATTATGGAGCAACCAGAGGAAAACATTTAAGAAATATCCAAAGAATCAGCAGAGGTGAAAGTATATGGACGGCATCTGCTGCTTGTATGGTACTGATATGTCTTCGTAATGTGATATTAAAGCTGTATCATCTGGAAGGAACGGAATTAGTTCTTGGATTAGATATTATGATTCTAGTAGCGCTTGTAAGTTTCCCGGAAGCTCAGGCAATGACCCATGCCGGTATTCTGAGAGGGATTGGACGAACAGGATATGTTGCAAAATATTCTCTGATCAGTATTGCTATTTTGAGGCCTATTGTTACCTATTTGCTGACCTATCCCTTTGGAATGAAATTGTATGGAGCGTGGATTGCACTTTTACTTGATCAAACAATAAGAGCAGTGTTTTCTGTAATAGGTTCGATATATTATACTGAACAACTTGCGAAACTTAAATAACGATTTTATACAAATCAGAAATTTCAATAATTCAGCCAGGCGTTATTATGAGCGTGTGTAGGAGACAGGTACATATCTGGATACCGTAGCAGCATCCACAGATCAGCCGGAACCGAAAACAGTATAGGACTTTCTGGATCGTATTGAGAATCAGGAATTGTATCATGTGCTGATCACCGTGGACAGGCTTATCCTTCAGATCGTTCTGATGAAGATCCAGGGGTATAGCACGCATGAAATAGCCAGGTATCTGAAGATTACCGAAAAGGCGGTTTACAGGCGTATGGACAGGCTGAAAGAAAAAGTGAAGAAGATCTTTGAGTAATTCATGATAATCACAAAGCAGGGTGTGAGAACAAACTCCGCCCTGCTTATCATTTATTGGAAAAAAATAAAGATGTTGTCAAAACCAGTATTTAAAAATTTTATCAGTAATAAAGTGCAGAATGATGTTTGGATTGCAGTTTTTATGCAACTATTTCTTGTTGCTATTGACAAAACCTTTTTCAGAGATTAAAATTATAACAGCGTTATATAGCACTGTTATATAGGAGGTGTGCAAAATAAACGGAAATGGAACGACTTTAGAAAATATCCACCGGGCAGCGAAAGCGGAATTTTTAGAAAAAGGATATAA
>JAGZJD010000120.1 GCA_018365895.1 Lachnospiraceae bacterium
CAGGAAATCGCAAAAGCAGTTTCCAAGAGTGATGGAACATTACGTTTCGATGACTTGATTGTAGGAAAAACATACTACTTGAAAGAAACAAAAGCACCAGAAGGATACCGTATTCCGGTCAATCCAGACGGAAGTGATATCGTGTACACTATTAAAGCGGAGAGTGTTCCAGTAGACAATCTTTTCAAAGTTATCATTAATGGAAAAGAGTATGACAGCAGTTCCACAGGAGCATTTAAAGTAACAGGCACAAAAGCAGACAGGGTAGTAGATATGACTATCACAAACCATACCACAAAGAAACTTCCAGAAACAGGTTCATACTGGATGATTCCAATTTTAATTATCGGAGCTGGTCTGATGATTTATGGTATGAGAAAAACAAAAAATCCTCACGGTGATGACGAGGACAAAACTATGGATACTAAAAAAGAAGAGTAATGGAAACAATGGAGGGAAAAATTTATGAAGAATAAAATGGTAAAAGCAATGGTAGCAATGGCTTTAGTCGCAGGAATTATTACACCTACAGTTGGAACAATTACTGCACCGATGACAGTTTACGCCGCAGAAGAAAAAGCAGGTGGGTATGACTATACCATCACCAACGGAACGGTTGATTTTGGACAGGGAAAAGCATCTATTACCATCAAAGGAAATGCAGGACAGTCATTAGCAGGAAAATCCTTTGAAGTATTTCGTCTGTTCGATGCAGAGAATGCAAAAGGTGGAGAATCCATCAATTATACATTCAATGCAAAATATAAATCTGCATTACAGACAGTTGTTGCAACGGCTCTGAACAAGAGAGATGGAAGCAATTTAATGCCTGCGGATGTAACAGAATATATGGTTATCGATTATATCCAGACTTTAAATAACCATCAAGTAGAAGGAGCAAATACTCCACAGGAATTAGAAGGAAGATACAGTGCATTCCGTTATTTTGTGGAAAATGTAAGAACAGAAATTAAGAAACAGGGGGCAAAAGGAGATACAGTTTATGTAAACAGTGCAAAAGCTGACAACTCCATTTCTCTGACAGGACTTACTTATGGATACTATGTTTTGGATGAAACATCAGAACATGATTCCGATGGAAATGACTGGTTTGCTTCTTCTCTTTGCATGGTAAACACAGCAAATCCAAATGCGGAAGTCAACATTAAATCTGATTACCCATCTGTAACCAAAAAGATTCAAGAAGATGACAACAAAGATGCCATCAATGGGGATGGATGGAATGATGTTGCCGATTATGAAATCGGACAGACCGTACCGTATAAATTCGTATCTAACGTACCAGATATGAATGGATACCATACATACTATTATGCATGGCATGACAAGATGGATGAAGCACTTACTTTTAATTCCGACAAGTCAAACATTTCCATTGTAATTTCTGATAAGAACGGAAAAACATATCAGTTAAAAGAATCAGAATACAATGTAAATACAAAACCGCAGGATGGGGAAACATTTGTCATCGAGATTACAGACTTGAAAAAGATTGTAGATGCACAATTCCCAAATATGAATTCAGACAAAGAAAATGTATATGGTCAGACAATTACATTGAACTATGAAGCTACCTTGAATGAAAAAGCTGCCGAAGATACAGGAAGACCGGGCTTTGAAAATGATGTTCGCCTTGAATTCTCTAATGATGCAGATTCAAACGGAGAAGGAGACAGAGGTTTCACACCGTGGGATACTGTTGTATGTTTCACATACGAACTGGACGGCTTGAAAACAAATAACCATGATAAAGTCTTAGAAGGTGCGAAATTCCGTTTATACTCTGATGCAGACTGCAAAAATGAAGTGTATGTTAAAGCAAATGCAAACGGGGATGGATATGTAGTCGTGAACCGTGATTCATTAGGCGGTAATGACCACACAGGCGGTACTGCACCACAGGATGCAGTGGAAATGGTATCTGATGCAAATGGTGTGTTCAAAATTTATGGTTTAGATGGTGGTACATATTATCTGAAAGAGACAGATGCACCGGACGGATACCGCCCATTACTTGACCCAATCGTAGTCAATGTAAAACCAACATTTACAGCAGACCGTGACAATTATGTAAAAGGTGATGGAGCAACAGACAAGACATTACAGAAATTAGAAGCAACTGCACACATCAAATCTTTCTACAATGGAGCATTTAAAGAGGAAGACGTGAAGCTGAACACAGATGTAGACAAAGGTAACATGAACCTTACTGTTGTCAATGAAGTAGGTAAGAAACTTCCTATCACTGGTTCTACTGCAACATTAATCATCCTTGGAGGCGGTGCGGCTCTTATGACAGGAGCAATGCTTTCCAAGAGAAAAGAAAAAAAAGAACAGAAAGCAGAGTAATGATACATGATGAAAGGCAAGGGAAAAAACTGGAAAAGAAAACTTATCTTTATCATTGGATTTCTTTTATGTTGCTATCCCTTAGTGAGTAGTTTGATAGAGCAACAGTACCAAAAGAGTGCTGTTGCTACCTATCAGCAATCCGTACAGGACAAGGATGATTCTGAAATCAAAGAAATCATCCAGAAAGCAACGGAATATAACGATATGTTATTCCAGACAGACGGAGCAATCGTAGGGGATGTAAATTCGGAAATTTTAAGTGAAGAAAGTTATGAGAGCCTTTTAAACCAAGGTACAGGAGTGATGGGAAGTATCGAGATTCCTAAAATTGGAGTCGATTTACCGATTTATCATGGTACAGATGATGATGTGCTGTCTAACGGAATTGGACATTTAGAAGGAACAAGTCTTCCTGTAGGCGGTGCAAGTACCCATTGTGTACTGACTGGTCACAGGGGGCTTCCAAATTCTAAACTGTTCACCAGATTGGATGAAATCGAAGAAAATGACCTTTTCTATCTGAATATCTTTGGTGAAACATTGGCTTACAAAGTAAACCAAATTGAGGTGATTGAGCCAGACGAAGTAGACAAGTTGAATATACAGGAAGGAAAAGACCTTGTATCTTTAATAACTTGCACTCCTTATGGATTGAATACCCACAGATTAGTAGTAACAGGGGAACGAGTTTCCTATGAGAAAAAAGTCTATGAAAATATCAAACCAAATATGCTGTCTGGTAGAGAACTGATTTTTGGGGCATTGCCTTTTATCTTTATCGGAATACAGTTGATATCTTTTATACGTCAAAAAATGAAAGAGAGGAAAAGAAATGAAGCACAAAACAATCCGTAGAAGCATCGCTTCTCTGATGCTTGCAGGTGCTGTCATGTTTTCACTTCCATTTTCCGCATATGCATCTGAAAATGAAAACGGTGATTCTACACTTGTTCCTCAAGAACATATAGGCGAAGTTACAGAGCGAACTGGAAGTATCCATATTAACCTTTCAGACGGAGCGGAAAGAACATCAAAGGAAGGTGTTGTATTTTCCTACACGCAGGTAGCCGATATTAAAAATGGAGAGTATGTGGAGTTAGAGAAATATAACAGTGGTCTGGATTTCAATAGCATAGAAACGGCAGAGGATTTAGAGCAGTCTGCCAAAACCATGCAGGAACATGTGAAAGAACCAGATGGAGAAGTAAAAACAGACAGCAATGGAAAAGCAGTCATTGAAGATTTGAAAGTCGGTGTCTATCTGTTAAATGTAAAAGATAAAGCAAAATACGAGAATGTGACTCCTACGCTTGTTGCAATTCCGACATGGGATGAAGAAGCAGGAGATATGCTTTATGACGTGGAAGTAATTCCAAAACATTCACCAGAAACACCAGAAACACCAGAAACACCACCAACTGCACCGCAGACGAATGTACAGAGCAATGCACCATTATTTTTTGGGATTGCCGCTTTCTTAGTTGTTGTTTCCGGTACAATTCTCGTTATCAATAACAGAAATAAAAAGAAACACGCAGGGGAATGAAATGAAGAAGATTCTTAATGTCATAGCAAGTATATTATTGATTTTAGCAATGGTTTTCCTTTTTCTTGCCATTAAAGAACAGTTGCCATTTGAAAAGGCAAAGGGAGAGAACCAAGCACTAAAAGAAATTGCGGTAATGGAAACAGAGACAGACGAACCGACTGGCAACGATTATTTCACAAGGAATATCGATTTTGGAGCGTTACAAAGTATCAATCCAGATATCGTGGCATGGATAACTGTACCGAATACCAACATTGATTATCCTGTTTTGATTGGCAGTGATGATACAACTTATTTGAACTACAATTATAATAAAGAGTGGAGTGTTTTGGGTTCGATATTTGCATTCTCTGATACGGCAAAAGATTTATCGGATGCACATATCTGTCTATTCGGTCACAATATGGCTTCCCCACAGATGTTCGGAGAATTAAGAAATTACAGGAATGCTGATTTTGCAAATGCAAATAGAAATTTCTATATATATACTCCAAAAAGTGTGACAGAATATGAGATTTTTTCCATTTATGATTGCATTAGTACAGACAGTACGTTTCTTCATAAAATGAACTATGACAGCAAGGAATTTCAAGAATTGATTTCTCATATGCAGGCAAACAATACTATCAATATGGGAACTACCGTAGAAGAAAAGAAACAGATAGTCACACTTTCTGCTTGCAGTAATTATGGTACAAATCCATACCGTTTTACGGTAAATGCAGTGGAAAAACAAAAGAAAATCAGAAGTGAAATTGATGGTATTATTTCGCAATAATGGAAAGGCTTCTGCTTAATGCGGAAGCCTTTTGTAATATCCTCACCGTGAAGAAAACAAGAAAAGATTAAAAGGATATTAGAAATCAAAAGAAAGCAGAAAAGAAACACGCTCACAGCCTTGTAGAGCGTGTTTCTTGTCGTTATGGATAAAAGTATCAAGTAAAGCGAAAAAACAGCCAGAATCAAGGCTGAGAGTGTCACAGGAGCATTCCGTCCGTTCCGACTTCACGATTGTCAAGACACAGGTAGTATTTTTCTGCGAAAAATCTGCACCTTTGGCGGTAAACCGCCATTCTTGACAATCGTGATTTTGGCTTTTTGAGGAATGCTACCGCATACGGAAGAGATTCCTCACCAGTGAGGATATCCGTATGCGAACAGTCATTGTAAAAGCCAAAACCGTCTGCACTACATATCTAAAAT
>JAGZJD010000121.1 GCA_018365895.1 Lachnospiraceae bacterium
TGTCAATATATAATATCAATAAGCGGAATTGCTGCTTCTTTGCTCTTATCTTCATTCCAAACAAAAAAGGACGCTCATTTTTTTGAGCATCCTGCTGTTTTCTTCTAATTTTCAGATTCGTACTTTTCTGCCACTTCGCCGCGCTTTTTATAAATACTGTTGGCCGGCACAAATTCCCTCACCATGGAAAGCGGATAAATATTTGTATGAGCTCCGACCACCGTTCCCGGATTCAGTACACTGCCGCAGCCAACTTCTACATTGTCACCGAGCATCGCTCCGAATTTTTTAAGTCCGGTCTCGATTGGACCATCCGGTGTCTTGACCGTCACAAGTGTCTTATCTGATTTCACATTGGAGGTAATCGATCCAGCGCCCATATGCGCTTTATATCCCAGCACCGAGTCTCCGACATAGTTATAATGAGGAACCTGCACTTTATTAAACAAAATAACATTTTTTAATTCTGTAGAATTTCCCACAACAGCGCCTTCTCCAACAATTGCATTCCCTCTAATAAATGCACAGTGGCGTACTTCCGCATCCTTTCCAATAATTGCAGGACCATGAATGCAGGCCGTTGGCGCAACTTTAGCGCTTTTTGCAATCCATATATTTTCTCCACGCTTTTCATACTCTTCTTCACTTAAAGTATCTCCAAGCTTCTGAATAAACTCACCAATCTTCGGAAGGACTTCCCACGGATATGTAACATCCTCAAAAATATCTTTTGCAAGCGTTTCATCCAGTGAATACAGTTCTGATACTGTTAATTCTTTCATACACATTCTCCTACTTCTTTTTATGAATACCTGTTTTATAAAATACTGCTGCCTGTTCATAGTATCGTCTCAGCTGATACTGATTGTTCAGGCCAAGCACACCATTCGTTCTGCTGATAATAAAATTTCTAAGCTTTGTCATATATTCTTCCGGAGTAATTTCTCCTTCTGCCACATAAGTAAGCCCCTTTTCCCAACTGGCAGTCAGTTCCGGATTTAATAGTGATTTAATCGAATTTGCCACTACATCAAAGACCATTTCTCCAAGCAATGTCGGTGTAATGACCTGTGTTTTCTTATTTAAAGCCAAATACTTAATATGTATCAGTTTTTTCAGAATTTCTGCCCTTGTAGCACTTGTACCGATCCCGCTTCCTTTGATCTGTGCCCGCAGTTCCTCATCTTCGATCAACTGCCCTGCATTTTCCATTGCCAGAATCATTGAACCAGAATTATAGCGCTTCGGCGGCGATGTCTCTCCCTCTTTTATGTGCAACGACTGCACCGGAAGTATACTACCTTTTTTCAACATTTTGATCTGTTCAAAAAAGCTGCTGTCAAGTTCTGTTTCCTCTTCTTCCCCTTTATCTTCTTTTTTATGCAACGGTTTGCCTGCTACTTTCAGATAGCCTTCCTGCTCCAGGATTTTGAAAGATGAAAAAAACATTTCCCCTCTCATCTCCGTCACAATTGCGATTTTGCGATAGATTGCCGGAGGATAAAAAATCCCAAGAAAGCGTTTCACAATAACATCATAGACCTGCTTCGCCGTATGAGAAACGCTGTTCAGCGCACCAAGTCCCTGACCGGTTGGAATAATCGCATAGTGGTCTGTAATCTGTTTATCATTCACATATCGTGTCTTTGCAAGTCCTTTGTGACTTCCAAATTGCAAAATATCCTGCAAATATGGTTTTGCCATCTCATATTTAGACAATCCGTTGAGATTTTTGGAAATCTCTTTTGCAACCGCTGTCGAAAGCACTCTGGCATCTGTTCTCGGATATGTCACAAGCTTTTTCTCATACAATTCCTGCACGATTTTCAGCGTCTCATCCGGACTGATTTTGAAACGCTTCGCACATTCATTTTGAAGTTCGGCCAGATTATAGAGTAGCGGCGGATTTTTCTTTTCCTGTTTTTTCTCTACAGACACAACCTTACAGCTAAGCGGCGTTTCTTCCTTCAGCCAAGAAATAAATTCTTCTGCCTTTTGTTTTTCTTTAAATCCATTTTCTTTATAAAGATCAAAAGACTGAAAATATCTGGAGCCCTTCACAGCTCGCCATTCGCCTTCAAAAGTACGTCCATCCAGTGAAACCGTATTCAGCACCCGATAAAAAGGAGTTTTTACAAAATTACGAATCTCCCGTTCCCGGCGAACGACCATACCGAGCACACAGGTCATAACACGCCCGACAGAAAGCACCGTATATTTCGCTCCGGTAAAGTTTGCGATACTGTTTCCATATTTTAATGTCAGAAGTCTTGAAAAATTGATTCCCATTAGATAGTCTTCTTTTGCTCTCAAATAAGCAGAGGCGGAAAGATTATCATACGCCGACAAATCTTTCGCCTCCCGAATGCCTCTTAAGATTTCATCTTCTGTCTGTGAATCAATCCAGACACGAAGACGCTTCTTTCCATGTACTCCGGACATCTGTTCTACAAGCCGATAAATATACTCTCCTTCCCGTCCGGAGTCTGTACAAACATAAATGCAGTCCACGTCATCTCTCGTCAAAAGTGATTTCACCGTTCGAAACTGTTTTGCAACTGCCGGAATAACTTCATACCGGAATTCTCCCGGAATAAACGGAAGCGTTTCTAAGCTCCAACGCTTCAGCTTCTCATCATAAGCCTCCGGATAGCTCATTGTCACAAGATGCCCAACACACCATGTCACAATCGCATTCTCTGATTCCAAATAACCGTCTTTGCGGGCCGCCTGAAGCTTTAATGCTTTCGCAAATTCCTGCGCAACACTTGGTTTCTCCGCAATATATAGTGATTTTCCCATAAATTCTTTGCATGTCCTTTCTGATGCTGTCTTTCTTCTGATAAAATCACCTGTTAAAATAATTGATAATCCAGCTTTTCAGATAAAAATTCCAGCATTTTAATTCCGCCGATGCTATTTCCTTTCTCATCCAGAGACGGACCAAACACCCCGATTCCCATTCTTCCAACAAGCGGAACCGCGATTCCTCCTCCGACACCGCTCTTTGCCGGGAATCCTACTGACATGGCAAATTCCCCAGAACCATCATACATTCCGCAAGTAAGCATAAGCGCCCGAATCGCTTTTGCACTGTGAGGCTCAATCAGCATCTCCTTCGAAAACGGACATTTCCCCTGATTTGCAAGCACCGCGCTTAGATTTGCAATATCAAGCGCTGTTACACTTACGGAACACATCCTGAAATAAAGATCAAGACATTCCTCCACATCTCCTTCCAGAACTCCCGATGCTTTCAAATAATATGCCAATGCCCGATTGCGGTCTCCGGTTTCTTTCTCAGATTGATAGACACTCTCATTCAGACTGATTTCTTTGTTATTACAGAGTTTTCGCGTCAATTCTAAAAAACGGTCAAACTTTTCATCTGCCGATGTTCCGTTAATGCAGCTGGCCACCGCAATGGCCCCCGCATTGATAAACGGATTAAACGGTCGGGATTTTGTCTCCAACTTTACAATCGAATTAAAAGGATCACCGGTCGGCTCGACTCCCACTTTGTCGTGAAACAAATAATCCGGTCCTCTGTCCCGCACAGCAAGGATCAGGGAAATGATCTTAGAAATACTCTGAATCGTAAACGGAACCCGGGAATCTCCCACTTCCACAACTTCCGGAAGATCTCCATCAAACCCTACTGCACAGATTCCAAGCTGATATTTATTTACCCGCTGAAGTTCCGGAATATAGTTCGCTGTATTACCATTTCTTACAAAACATTTTCCGTACTTCAGCGCATCTTTTAATAATTCCTGCGTTACCACATCGGTTCCTCCTGCTAAATGCATTTCTACTTACGCATCCATGCTCTAATCTTATCAAAAATAGTTTTATGTTCTACCACAACGGATTTATTTCTGCTTTCACGAATCGCTTCATGCATAAATACTTCCTGAGAATTTACTCCATCTTCTTCTCTGCCCCGTTTTACATAAGTACCATCTGCCGTCATATTTCTTCCTTTGACGGTATCGTTCAGCATTGTTTTCAGCATATGCGTAACCCATGTTTTTAATTCCGGATCAAGAATCGGACAGGCTACTTCTACACGTTTTTCGGTATTTCTTGTCATCATATCCGCCGAGCCAATATAGATTTTCTTGTCAGCGCCATTCCCAAAGCAGAAAATACGCGGATGCTCCAGAAACCGTCCTACAATGCTCATTACAGAAACATTATCTGTTTCTCCCGGCACCTTTGGAAGAATACAACAGATTCCACGCACGATCAGATCTACCTTGACACCTTCTTTAGAGGCTTCTGAGACTTTCTGAATGAAATCCATATCCGTTACAGAATTCATTTTCATTACAATACGTCCATTTTTCCCTTTGGCAATCTCTTCATCCATCAGGCTCAAAATATTCTTTTTCAAACTGCTCGGAGAAACAATCAGCTGATCATATTCGCCATCCAGATTACCAATAGACATATTCTGGAAAAACATCGCCGCATCTTCTCCGATCTTCTTATTTGCCGTCATAAGACAAAGGTCTGTATACATTGCAGCAGTCTTCTCATTATAATTGCCTGTGCCAATCTGAGTGATATACTGAATCTCATTTCGATTCCGATATGTGATCAGACAGATCTTAGAATGTACTTTATATCCCTCAAACCCATAAATCACACGGCATCCTGCTTCTTCCAGCCGCTCCGACCAGTCAATATTGTTCTGCTCGTCAAAACGGGCGCGCAGCTCAATCAATACTGTTACTTCTTTGCCATTTTCTGCAGCAGCACATAAATATTCCACTAACCTCGTCTTCTTTGCCAGCCGATAAATCGTAATCTTAATCGTCATCACATTGGGATCTACAGATGCTTCTTTGATCAATTTTAGAAACGGCTCCATGCTTTCATATGGATAAGACAACATAATATCTTTTTTCTTTACTTGCTTCATAATGCTTCCATCCGTAACCATTCTGGCTTCCTGTGGATGAAATGGCGGATAGATCAATGAACGTTTCATAGATTCCGGTACTTTTTCTGCAACGGCAAACATATAGCCCAACTTCATTGGTGTCTTTGTGCGGAAAATCTGTTTTGGTTCAATCTGAAACTTTTCACAAAAATATCTTTCATTTTCTTTT
>JAGZJD010000025.1 GCA_018365895.1 Lachnospiraceae bacterium
CACTCATGAATGTATTGAAAATTGTGCAGTTCGTTTGACATCCCCTGGACTTGGAAAAGAGGTTGGAGCTACACTTGGCGTTATGAAAGATTTTTACCAGGGATTTTTCTTAGCGCCGACAGTTGTAAATGGCGCTTTGAAGGGAGCTGTATTTGCTGCAAATATTTATGAACAGTTAGGATTTGCTGTTGTGCCAAATGGAAGTGAAAGCCGCCATGATATCATTCAGGCCGTTACATTCGGGACACCGGAAGGAGTCATTGCGTTTTGTCAGGGAATTCAGGCAGCGGCACCGGTGGACAGCTATGTCACACCGGAACCGTGGGCAATGCCTGGCTATGACAGCGATGTCATTATGGCAGCGGGCGCATTTGTACAGGGCTCTTCTATTGAATTGAGTGCAGATGGTCCGATCAAACCTCCATATGCAGTGTATTTCCAGGGAGGATTGACATGGGAACATGCAAAATTTGGTATTTTAATGTCATTGCAGAAACTTGTTGATGCCGGTATGGTTACATTGTAAAAGGAGTTTTATGAGACAGATAGTAATTGTCGGTGCAGGGGCGGCCGGTATGATGGCTGCCATTGCTGCGTCAAAGGCTGGTGCCCGAGTACTTTTGTTAGAGCAAAAAGACCGGATAGGAAAGAAAATTTTATCTACCGGGAATGGAAGATGTAATTTTACAAATACATATCAGACGCCGGAATGTTACCGCAGTCAGAATCCGGAATTTCCATGGAAAGTGATTCAGACATTTCCGGTGGAGCAGACGATTTCTTTTTTTGATCGTCTTGGTGTTTATGCCAAAGACAGAAATGGATATCTCTATCCAAACTCAGATCAGGCATCAGCGGTACTGGACGTGCTTCGAATGGAGCTGACGCGGCTAAAAGTGGATATCCATACCGAAGAGAAGGTATTAGAGATTAAGCCTTCCGGGAAGGGAGCTTCAAGAAGATTCCGGATTCGAACAGGGCAAAGATGTTATGAAGCAGATGCGGTTATCCTGACGGCCGGTTCTAAAGCTGCACCAAATACAGGTTCTGACGGAAGCGGCTATCCGTTAGCTCAGAAACTCGGTCATCGGATTGTTCCTGTAGTACCGGCGCTTGTACAACTTTGCTGTAAAGAATCTTTTTATAAAATCATATCAGGTGTGCGGGTGCAGGGGCGTGTTTCCATATGGTCCGACGGGAAGATGCTTGCAGAAGACAGCGGAGAACTGCAATTGACCAATTATGGAATATCAGGCATTCCGGTATTTCAGGTAAGCAGATATGCTGCTTATGCGCTTTTAGATAAAAAACAGGTATGGGCAGAGCTTGATTTTCTTCCGGGACTTACAGAGCAGGAAGTTATGCGGCTTTTAAAAAGACGGATTCATAATCATCCGGAACAGACGGCAGAAGAGCTGTTCATTGGCTTGTTTCACAAAAAACTGGCACAGGTACTTGTACAGGAAAGCCGGATTTCAAGAAAAATGTTGGGAAAAGAACTAACAGAAAAACGAATTTTGATGCTGATAGAGAAAATAAAGCATTTTAAGACAGAAGTAATAAAAACAAACCCATTTGAACAGGCTCAAATCTGTGCAGGCGGCGTAGATACAAGAGAGATCCATTCTGCAACAATGGAATCCAAACGTATCTCCGGATTGTATTTTGCCGGGGAGATTGTGGATGTAGACGGTATTTGCGGCGGATATAATCTCCAATGGGCGTGGGCAAGCGGTTATCTGGCAGGACAGAGCGCGGCAGAAAGGAAAAATATATGATTCGAGTTCATCAAGTAAAACTTCTCATTCCTCACAGTGAGGAACAATTCCGAAAAAAACTGGCGCAGACGCTTCGGGTTCCGGAAGGACAGATTCAGAAGTATGAGATCCGTAAGCAGTCGCTTGATGCGCGCAAAAAACCGCAGCTTTTTTATAGTTACACAGTAGATGTATCGGTTCCGAAAGAAGCGCAGGTATTAAAACGGCTGAAAGAATCTGTAGCCGGGAAGGCTCCGAAGAACAGATATCAGTTTCCGGAAAGCGGTACAGAAACGCTGCGCCATCGTCCGGTTATTGTTGGATGCGGGCCGGCAGGTTTGTTTTGTGGGTATATGCTTGCGCTTCATGGATATCGACCGATTTTAATCGAGAGAGGGGCGCCGGTAGAGGAACGCATGAAAGACGTGGAAATGTTTTGGCAGACAGGATATTTAGATCCAGATTCTAATGTACAGTTTGGAGAAGGCGGAGCAGGAACATTTTCTGATGGAAAACTCAATACACTCGTGAAAGATCCCAATGGAAGAGGAGCTGAAGTATTGAGGATTTTTGCCGAACACGGTGCGCCGAAAGATATTTGTTATGTAAATAAACCGCATATCGGAACTGATATTTTGACGAAGGTAGTCCGAAATATGAGGGAATTTATTCTTAAACATGGCGGAGATGTATTTTTTCATACACAGATGACAGATATTGACATAAATCGAGGTCAGGTGTGTGGTATAATGGTGAAACATCTTCCAGAGGGAAAAGATTCCTACATAGAAACAGAAGTATTGATCCTTGCTCCGGGACACAGTGCAAGAGATACCTTCTTTCGTCTTTATGAAAGAGGGGTGGCAATGGAACCGAAGTCTTTCGCGGTAGGAGTGCGTGCAGAGCATCCGCAGAAGATGATCAATAGGGCTCAGTATGGAGAGCAACCGGAAGAAATACAGCAATATCTTGGAGCGGCTGCCTATAAAGTGACAGCAAATCTGGATAATGGAAGAGGTGTTTATTCCTTTTGTATGTGTCCGGGCGGTTATGTTGTGAATGCTTCTTCGGAAGAAGGAATGCTTGCTGTGAACGGTATGAGTTACCGAGACCGGGCAGGAGAGAACGCCAACAGCGCTATTGTAGTGACGGTATCTCCGGAAGATTACGGTGCAGAAGATGCATTGGCTGGAATTCGTTTTCAAAGAGAACTGGAGCGGCGGGCATATGAAGCGGGCAAAGGAAAGATTCCGGTGGAGCGTTTGGAAGATTTTCTTTCAAAAACAAAAACGCCGCAGGAAGTGGCGGAGAACCTTGTCCATCCACAGATGAAAGGCGAATACTGTGTTGCAGATGTACGAGGAATTTTACCGGAGTTTATCGGAGATGCGATTGCCGAGGGGATGAGCACATTCGGACAGAAGATTCGTGGATTTGATCATCCGGATACATTGCTTTCCGGTGTAGAAAGCAGAACATCATCACCAGTGCGGATTCCGAGAGATGCTGATATGCAGCATCAGATAAGAGGTTTGTTTCCTTGTGGAGAGGGCGCCGGATATGCCGGAGGAATCACTTCAGCAGCAATAGACGGCTTGAAAATTGCGGAAATAATTGCAGCACATTTTCAAAAATGGGCGTAGTTCTTGTAACAAAAGTAACGTAGGAGTTAAGAAAAATTTAATGATAAAGTTTTTGCAAAGTATATACACTATTTTTTAAATATGCTAAAATGAACTAAGTTTGTGAAAGAAATGGATTAGAGGAGGAGTATCAATGAGAGGTTCAGGAAGCAAAAATTCATGGGCTTTATTTTTGTTGATATTGACAGGAATTGTGCTTGGAGGCTTTATCGGAATGCTTGCAGATGGTGTGTCATTTTTGAGTTGGCTGTCATACGGACAGGCATTTGGACTTCAGAATCCAGTTGTACTGAATCTTGGGGTAATGTCAATTACATTTGGACTTAGCATCGAGATTAACATTGCCAGCATTCTTGGCATGATTTTGTCTATTATTATATATCGCTTCTTATAATATCTGCTGCCTTATAGCGGCGTCTGCAAAAGAACTATGAATCAGACTTGTACAATGAAAGAAATGCTGAAAGAAGATCGGCCATATGAAAAATGCGAGCAGAACGGAGCAAAGTTTCTTACAGACAGTGAGCTGCTCTCTGTTTTACTGCGGACAGGAACAAAGGGAGTGACTTCTCTTGAACTTGCAAGAATGCTCCTGCACCCAGGAGGAGCAAAGGATGGGTTGCTGGCTGTTCATACATGGTCGTATGAACAGCTTCTTAAGATTCCGGGAATTGGAAGAGTAAAAGCACTTCAGATTCTCTGCCTTTCAGAGCTGGCAAAACGATTGGCAAAAGCAGAGGCGGAAGAATCTCTTTGTTTTGACAATCCTTCTTCCATTGCAGCTTACTATATGGAAGAATTTCGTCATCAGGAGCAGGAACTTTTGATGCTGCTTCTTTTAAACACGAAATCTAAGCTGATTGGAGAACGGATCATTTCTAAAGGAACGGTAAATTCTGCGATTATTTCTCCACGGGAGCTGATGATTGAAGCATTGCGCTATCAGGCAGTTTCTATGATTCTGATTCACAATCATCCGAGTGGAGACGCATCACCAAGTCATGCAGATATTATAGTAACACAGCAAATTGCAAAAGCGGGTGCGCTAATTGGCATTGAACTTTTGGATCACATTATTTTGGGGGATCGTTGCTATGTCAGTATGGCAGAACAGAAGCTGTTAGAGCAGAAATATTATTAATGGAATTAGATTTTTAATCAGATTATTATGGTAGGTGGATGATAGCATGAAAAAGCGAAATAAATCGTCATTGTCAAATAAATACTGGATACTGATCCTGTGCTTGATCTGTATTTTAATGATGGGGCTGTCCCTGTTATCAAGCAAGCTGGGCGGACCACTCCGATTTCTTGCCGGCTATACAGTTGTACCAATGCAGAAAGGGATTAATACAATAGGAGTGTGGCTCAGCGATCTGACAGACAATTTTGAGACGCTTCAGGAATTAAAAGAGGAAAATAAGACGCTAAAAGAGCAGATAGATGCGTTAACTCTGGAACGAAATAGTCTGCAGCAACAGCAATCGGAGCTGGAACGTCTTCAGGCTCTGTATAAATTGGATCAGAACTATTCAGATTATGAAAAGATAGGTGCCCGCGTTATCGCTAATAACGGGAGCAATTGGTTTAATTCTTTTACGATTGATAAAGGCTCTAATGATGGTATCAAAACAGATATGAATGTGATTGCAGGAAGTGGGCTTGTAGGAATCGTTACCGAGGTTGGACCTAACTGGGCGGAAGTGCGTTCAATCATTGATGATGAAAGTAAAATTAGCGCTATGATGCTATCTACCTCCGATAATTGTATTGTGAATGGAGATCTAAAATTAATGAATGATGGGCGAATTCGTTTCGAACGTCTGCCAAATACAGGAAAAGAAATTGCGGCCGGAGAGTATGTAGTAACATCTGCTATTAGCAGTCGATATGTTCAGGGAATTCTTATTGGCTATGTAGATTCTATTGAGGAAGATTCGAATAATCTTACTTGCTCAGGCTATCTGACACCGGCGGTAGATTTCCAGCATTTGCAGGAGGTACTTGTTATTTTAACAACGAAACAGGAATTAACCGGAAAAGAAGAATAGCAGCGGAATTATCAGAAAGGAGAGTGTAGTGACGTGAAAAGAAAAATTGTAACAGCAGTTTTTATCGTAGTATTTTTTCTGATGCAGACAACGGTATTTCAACATTTGGCATTTGCTTCCATTTCTCCGAATTTTATGATTATTCTGGCATCTTCTTATGGGTTTATGCGTGGTAAAAAAGAAGGAATGATTGTTGGATTTGTTTCCGGTCTTTTCATGGATGTATTTTATGGAGTTGGTTCCATGATCGGCGCTTACGCATTGATCTATCTGTTGATCGGATACTGTAATGGCTTTTTTAACAGAATGTTTTTTGAAGATGATATCAAACTGCCAATTTTATTGATTTCTGCGAGTGAGCTTGTATTTGGAATTTGTAATTATATTTTCCTTTACATGATGCGGAGTAAATTTGATTTTTGGTATTATTTTTGGAATATTATTGTACCGGAGCTTGTATATACGATCATTATTACATTGTTTTTATATCAATTGATTTTATATGTGAATCAACGTTTGGACGATGATGAAAAAAGGGGTGCAGGTAAGCTTGTTTAACCGGATCAAAATTACATTTAAAAATGTTATAAAATCCAGAGGTTTTGTTTTGATTATTGCATTCTGCATATTATTTTCCACACTGATCTATCGTGTGTTTGACCTGCAGATTGTAAATGGACAGAACTATTTGGAAGATTATAAATTATTAATACAGAAGAAAAAAGAACTTAAGGGAACAAGGGGACGGATTTATGACCGTAATGGTAATGTGCTTGCAGATAATAAGCTTGCCTATGCAGTTACCATTGAAGATGACGGGTCATTTGATGCAGAAACACGGGCAGAAAAAAATGATGTGATCAATGAGACGATTTTGAATGTCATTGATATTGTGGAATCCAATGGTGACAGTATTGTGAATGACTTCAGTATTCTTGTAAACAGCAATGGAGAATATGAATTTGCTATGAGCGAGGGAACTCGGAGGCAACGTTTCATTGCCGATGTGTACGGGAAGCGGACGATTGATGAACTGAGTGCGAAACAAAAGAATGCTACCGCGCAGGATATTATGGATTTTCTCTGTGAAGACGAAAAAAGCGGTTACAATATTGATCAGAAAAAATATGACAAGGCAACGGTAGTAAAGCTGACAACGATTCGTTATGCCATGCATCTGAATAGTTATCAGAAATATATTCCGGTAACGATAGCCACAGACATTAAAGATGTGACAGTGGCTGCGATAGAGGAGCATCTCGATACGCTTTATGGCATTGATATTGCAGAAGATTCTGTCCGTACTTATCCGGATGGAATGTATTTTGCACCGCTGCTTGGTTATACAGGCAAGATCTCTCAGTCAGAATATGAAACACTGTCAGAAGAGAAGAATAGCAATTACTCTTTGACAGATATTGTTGGAAAGGCTGGGATTGAACAGTCTATGGATCAGTATCTGCAAGGTACAAAAGGAGAAGAAACTGTCTATGTAGATAATGTGGGAAAAGTTGTGGAGTCTCAGAAAATATCTGCTGCGAAAGCAGGAAATGATCTATATCTTTCCATTGATAAGAATCTTCAGATTGCAGCATATCGCGTGATTGAAGAAAAGTTAGCAGGTATTTTACTGAGTAAGATCCAAAATATTATGAACTATACACCGGATCCGGAAAGTGATTCAAAAAATGTAATCATTCCAATTGATGATGTGTATTTTGCGTTGATCAATAACAGCATCCTTGATATGGATCATGTTGCTCTTGCAGAAGCCGGAGCAAACGAACAGGCGATTTACGGTGCATTTCAGATACGACTGGAGCAGTCTCTGGCAGAACTGTCCGCACAGCTTTCCAATCCGCAGGCGCCTGTATATAGTGAACTTTCGAAAGAGATGCAGGCGTATATGAATTATATTGCAACCACATTGCTGACGACAAATATCGGAATTATACAGAAAGACAAAATTGATACAAATGATGAAATGTACAAAGCATGGATGGAAGACGAATCCATCAACCTTTATACGTATTTGAATCATGCAATTTCGAAAAACTGGATCGATACATCTGTGTTACAAAATTATATGTCTACAGATGCAAAATATTCCGATGCCTCTGAGATTTATCAGGCAATTCTGACATTTACACTGGACCATTTAAAAACAGATGATGCTTTTGCAAAATTGGTGTATCGCTATATGATTAAAGATGGTACGATCAGCGGAACAGAACTTTCCCTTGCTTTGTTTGAACAAAACGTTTTGGCGAGAGATGAGGCTTCGATAAATGGACTGTTAGATGGTTCGCTGTCATCCTACGACTTCATTCGCGCAAAGATTCAGTCGCTTGAACTAACACCGGGATCGTTGGGACTTGAGCCGTGTACCGGTTCTATTGTTATGACAGATGTAAACACCGGAAGTACGCTTGCCTGTGTGTCTTACCCTGGTTATGATAATAACCGTCTGGCAAACACAATGGATACGGCTTATTATTATGAACTTCAGACAAGTTCTTCAAGACCGTTTTATAATAAGGCAACACAGGAACGAACGGCTCCAGGATCTACATTCAAAATGGTTTCTTCAGCAGCAGGGCTGACAGAAGGTATTATTGACGGCAGTACAAAGATTAATTGTTCCGGTGTATATACAAAGGTAACACCGAGTCCGAAGTGTTGGATATACAGTGGGGCACACGGCAGTATCGGAGTAGAGCGGGCAATTGATGTATCATGTAACTGCTATTTTTATGAAGTCGGTCATTTACTGGGAGAAACGGTTTCTTATAACACAGAAACAAAAGAAAATGAAACTTCCTACTCAGACAGTCTTGGAGTTAATAAACTGGCATCTTACGCAGCAGAATTTGGTTTAGACAAGAAGAGCGGACTTGAGATTCCTGAATCAGAGCCGAACATTTCTGATACGGATGCCGTTCGTTCTGCTATTGGTCAGGGGACTAATATTTATACGGTAAGTCAGCTGGCTCGTTATGTGACTGCGGTTGCCAGCCGGGGCAATGTGTATTCTCTATCACTTTTGAATCATACTCAGGATTTGGACGGCAATGTCATTGAAACATTTACACCAGAACTCCTAACCAAAATGGAGAATATTTCCTCCACCAGTTGGAATCTGATCCAGGATGGTATGGCGGATATGGTTAGAAATTCGTCTACATTTTCTGATATGAGATCTTTGGATTTTGAAATGTCCGGCAAGACCGGAACCGCACAGCAGAGTACGACTCACGCGGATCATGCACTTTTTGTAGGATATGCACCAAGTGTGAATCCGGAGATTGCCCTTGCCGTTCGAATTGCAAATGGATACAGTTCTTCTTATGCTGCAGAGATTGGAAGAGATGTTGTCAAATACTATTATCATCTTGTTGATGAATCGTCATTGATCCATAACCAGGCTGCCGAGCTTGGAGCTGCGATTGCAGGAGATTAATGCGAAAGAAGGTATAAGTATAATGAAACCCTCCGTAATCATCAAAAGCAGCAGATATGGCATTCTTGTACACCTGGATCGGGAAATTCCCTTCCCGGAGCTTCTTGACCGGGTGGAAGAGAAATTTGCATCTTCTGCAAAATTTTTCAAAGAGGCAAAAATGGCGGTCTCATTTGAAGGACGCCCTTTGAGTCAGGCACAGGAAGAAGCATTGATCAGCCGGATTTCTGAAGCAGGTAAAGTCAATATTATCTGCATCGTTGATCAGTCAGAACATACAGAGCTTGCATACCGGAATGTGATTAATAACTGCATTGCTGATTTTGCAAGACAGGATGGACAATTTTACAAAGGAACACTGAAAAGACATCAGATACTGGAATCCGAGAAGAGTATTGTTATTCTCGGAAATGTGGAGGAAGGCGCTCGTGTTGCTGCAAAAGGGAACGTGATCATACTCGGAACAGCTTCGGGGAATATTCATGCTGGAATTGCAGGAGATCAAAACGCTTTTATTGCAGCGCTAGCATTTTGCTCGGGACGCCTGAAAATTGCTGGGCGTGGGATTAGATATTCACGCTGCTATGAAAAAGAAGAAATTACATTTTGTCCGCAAATTGCAGTTCTTCAGAATGCAAAAATTAAAATGTTCTCACTTGAGGGAATGGGACAGTAAGATCAGGAGGAATCGAAATGGGTGAAATTATCGTTGTAACATCAGGAAAAGGCGGTGTCGGAAAGACAACAACTACCGCGAATATCGGTGTCGGTCTGGCGCAGAGTGGGAAAAAAGTTATTGTAATCGATACGGATCTTGGGCTTCGCAATCTGGATGTGGTAATGGGGCTTGAAAATAGAATCGTTTATAATCTTGTCGATGTGATTGAAGGAAAATGTCGGTTAAAGCAAGCATTGATTCATGATAAACGCTATGAAAATCTGTATCTGCTGCCATCTGCACAAACAAAAGACAAATCTGCGGTTTCTCCGGAACAAATGAAAAAGCTGACGGGAGAATTGAAAGAAGAATATGATTATGTGCTTTTGGATTGTCCTGCCGGAATCGAACAGGGATTTCAAAATGCAATCGCAGGGGCAGACAGAGCACTTGTAGTAACAACGCCAGAAGTTTCTGCTATTCGAGATGCAGATCGGATTATTGGTCTTTTAGAAACAAATCAGATTCACAAGATTGATCTGATTATCAATCGAATTCGAATCGATATGGTAAAGAGAGGGGATATGATGTCTGTCGATGATGTGAATGAGATTCTGTCTGTTAATCTGATCGGAGCGATTCCAGATGATGAGCAGGTAGTAATTGCAACAAATCAGGGCGAGTCAGTAATCAACCAGGATTCTCTGGCAGGGCAGGCATACCGAAATATCTGTAAACGGATTGCTGGCGAAGAAGTTCCGTTTTTAGATCTGGAACAAGGCGTCGGGCTATTCCAGAAACTAATGCACGTATTGAAAAAGCATTAGGGGGGAAGAAAATATGAAAAAAAGAGCTTCAGTTCCAATCGCAAAAGAACGTTTGAAATCACTTCTGATTTCAGATCGAATCTGTTGTACAGAAACTGCAATGGAGCAGCTTGAAAAAGAATTATATCTGATTCTTTCCAGATATATCGAAATTACGAAAGAGGAATTTGAAGTTCAGGTAACACATACACACATACATATCAAACTTACAGGAGAAGAAATTTGAAATTAACAAAACCGTATCATTTGAAAGATTACAAATTTAATCTGGTAGTGCTTGTCATTGCAATTTCTATTATAGGAGTTCTTGCGGTTGGCAGTGCACAGAAATCTGCGCAGCCAAAACAGATTTTCGGAGTGATTCTGGGTATCATTGTTATGGTAATTGTGTCATTGATTGATTATAACTGGATACTGAAATTTTATTGGGTCATGTATGTCGTGAATCTGATTTTGCTTATTGCGGTAAGATTTGTCGGAGTTTCCGTAAACGGCGCGAAGCGTTGGCTAGATCTTGGATTTACAAGAATTCAGCCGTCTGATTTAACAAAACTTCTTATGATTTTGTTTTTTGCTCAATTTCTAATGAAGCGTGAAGAGGTATTTAAGAATTGTAAAGGGTTTCTAAATAAGACGCTCTGGGAAGGAATTGCTTTGATTCTGCCGTCTCTGACTCTGATTTATCTGCAGCCGAATCTTTCTAATACCATCTGTCTTGCAGCATTATTTTGTGCCCTTTTATATCTTGGGGGATTGCATTATCGCTTCATTGGAACAGTACTGGTCATTGTGATTCCTATTTCGGTGATTTTTTTAAGCATTGTTGTTCAGCCAGATCAGAAATTGATCAAACCATATCAGCAGAAACGTATTCTTGCATGGTTGCATCCAGATGAATATAGAGATGGAACGGGCTACCAGCAGAGCAACTCTATTATGGCGATTGGTTCTGGACAGCTGACAGGTAAGGGACTTGATAACAATACAACTACTTCTGTAAAAAATGGTAATTTTATTTCAGAGCCTCAGACAGATTTTATTTTTGCAATTATTGGAGAAGAATTAGGTTTTGTGGGTTGTTGTATCGTAATAATTTTGTTATTATTAATAGTAGTGGAATGTATTTTGATCGGACTACGGGCGCAAAATCTGGCAGGTATGATTATCTGCGGAGGTGTCGCCTCACTGATTGGAATTCAGACATTTATTAATATTAGTGTAGCAACGGGAATTTTCCCGAATACAGGTTTGTCATTACCGTTCATAAGTTACGGTCTGTCCTCTCTTATTTGTTTATATATGGGAATCGGATTTGTGCTTAATGTAGGATTGCAGCCGAAAAAATATCAATAAGGAGAGACAGAGATGAATATCGGATTAATTGCACATGATGCAAAGAAAACACTTATGCAGAATTTCTGTATCGCGTATAGGGGAATCCTAAGCAAGCACTCTCTATATGCAACCGGAACAACCGGAAGACTGATCGAGGAAGTTACGAACCTCTCTATCCATAAATATCTTGCCGGACCGCTTGGGGGAATGCAGCAGCTTGGAGCGCAGATTGAGCAGAATGGAATCGATGCGCTTATATTTTTCAGGGATCCGCTGACTCCAAAATCAAATGAACCCAATGTAAATGATGTTGTCAGATTATGTGATACTTATAATATTCCAATGGCAACTAATATTGCAACAGCGGAAGTCATCATTCATGCACTTGACAGGGGAGACTTAGATTGGCGTGAAATGTATAAATAATAAAATTATAAAAATGGGTTGTATTCTTTTTTGTTGTATTGCTTGTTCAGGATGTGCTAAGCCGGAACCATCCGAAGCGATTACGGAATATGAACTGGAAACATATCGCAAAGATTTATATCGCGGATCATTATTTGCAGATGAACTTTGTGTAACAGCTGAGAACATTGAAAATCCGTCTGTTTCGGAAGATACAATGTTGCATGGAGCAGGTCTTTTTGGAGTAAACGAACAAAAGGTATTATATTCTTATCAAATCCATGATCGGCTTTTTCCGGCAAGTACGACAAAGATACTGACTGCGCTGTTGGCGTTGGAATCTGGACGTCTGGATGAAATTGTAACGGTCAGTCAGAATGCTGTAAATGTGCCGTCGGATTCTTCGAAAGCATTTTTGCAGACAGGAGATCAATTAACGCTTCGTGATCTTTTGTATGGATTAATGCTTCCATCCGGAAATGATGCAGCTGTTGCAATCGCAGAGTTTCTAGGTGGAAGTGAAGAGGCTTTTGCCCAGATGATGAATGAGAAAGCTCAATCTCTCGGAGCTACGAACTCTCACTTCGTAAATTCAAATGGATATCAACATGAGGAACACTATACTACGGCATATGATCTGTATTTGATTTTTAATGAATGTATTAAAAATCCTGTATTTCAGGAAATAATTTCTACCAGTGAATATACGGCATCCATTGCTATGGCAGATGGAACGATTCGAAGTCAGATATGGAAGCAAAGTAATCAGTTTGTAAATGGAATGTATCCCGTGCCGGCGAATGTTGTTGTGATTGGAGGAAAGACCGGAACGACGAATGAAGCCGGTGCATGTCTGATCTTGTACAGTCAAAATGCTTCCGGAAGTCCATACATTTCTATTGTTATGGGAGCTGATACTCGACCGGTACTGTATGCAGATATGACTTCAATGCTAGAAGCTCTACCCGCATCTTAATGACTGCATTACAAAAGAAGAGGGGAAATTCCCTCTTCTTTCTTTTATGTGGTGGCGTTTATGTGTTTGATTTTTTGGGAACTAGTTTACATTTCCTGAATTCGCCCAAAAAGACTAATCAAATACAGCCCGCATAATCCGACAATAGTATAGATGATTCTGGAAAGTACAGACATGTTTCCAAATAGAAACGCCACAAGATCCAGATGAAATATACCAATTAAGAGCCAATTTACTGCACCGATAATAACAATCGTTAATGCTGTGTTATCGAACCATTTCATATGATATCCTCCTTTACTCGATAGTTATAGTATATCCCGGATGCAGTTGGTTATTCACATATAAAGGAAGTTTTTTACAATATGAATGAAAATAAATATTATCGCGTGTATTCTGAATATTTAAAAAAAATCTATCATAAAAAAGTCTATAAGCTTCCGGTAAATCTTCCAATTACCTGTCCAAATCGTCTGGACGGACGTAAGGGCTGTGCTTTTTGTGCGGAAGTAGGAACCGGATTTGAAGCAATGAATTCCAGCATCAGCGTCAGAGAACAGCTTGAAGCTACGAAAGAGAAGATTCAACGCAAGTATAAAGCAGAAAAATTCATTGCTTATTTTCAAAATTATACAAATACTTTTATGTCATTGAACCAATTCGAAACATATATGCGGGAAGCAGCATCTTTTCCGGATATTGTGGAACTTTCTATTTCTACCAGACCGGATTGTATTCGTGATGACTACCTTGAATTGCTGTATAAAATTCAATTGGAATACGATGTAAGAATTACGATTGAACTTGGACTTCAGACTGCAAATTATCATACGCTGGCCAACATTCAAAGGGGACATGGACTGGCCGAGTATATTGACAGCGTTCTCAGAATTCATCGCTATTCTTTTGAAGTATGTACCCATCTTATTTTAAATCTTCCGGGAGATACAATGCAAGATGTCATTGAAACAGCTAAGATTGTTTCTGTTCTTGGATCAGATATAGTAAAATTACATTCTCTTTATATTGCTCGCAACACAGTATTGTCCAAAGCGTATGAAAATGGTACAATACAAATATGTTCAAAAGAAGAATATCTTGAACGATTACTTACATTTATTGCATATCTAGATCCAATGATTGTCGTAGAGAGGCTTTTTAGCCGGGTTCCGGAAGAAGAAGCTATTTTTTCGAATTGGAATACAAGTTGGTGGAAGCTAAAAGATGAAGCACTTACAAAGATGGAAGAACGGGGAATTTATCAGGGAAAAGAATTCCATTACTGTAATGGTCCGGCACTTTCTAAGATTTAATATAGGAGGCATTGCCAGGTGGCTGGAAAACTGAAAGAATATTCAAATATCAGAACATTTAAAAAGAGAAACAAGCAATTTAATATCGGATTGCTAATTTTTGGAGTAATTTTTATTTATCTAATCGTGACTGTATTTACCTATCTAACGAAGAATCATGTGATTAGATATGAAGTGCGAGAAGGATCTATTTTGAAAGATAATTCATACAGTGGTCTTGTTCTCAGAGAAGAAACAATCATTCCGGCAGCAGCTGGTGGTTATCTTAATTATTATGCTGCGGAAGGGAGCAAGGTTGCTGTTGGACAAAATATTTATACGCTTTCAGAAGAAAAGATTCCTTATGATGAGAATTCTTTACAGTCAGAAGAAGCTGTTTTGGATCAGGAAGATACAGCACAGTTTCTTATGCAAACACAGAATTTTGTAGAGAATTATGATTCGAACCGTTTTTCAGAAACGTATAGTCTAAAAACAGGACTGGAAAGTATTTTGCAGAATAATTCTTCTATTGGCAAACAGATGTATCTTGACTCCTTGATTCAGGGAGGAACTATTTCTGGATTAAGTCTGTTTCAGACGCCAGATGATGGTATCATACAGTTTTCCCAAGATGGTTATGAGGGGCTGACTGCAGAGCAGGTTACGTTAGCCCATTTGCAGAAGAAAGGTTATAGCCGTCAGGAATTTACGAATAATCAGAAGGTGAAAGCTGGGGATCCGATCTGTCGGCTGATTACTTCCGAGTCATGGCAGATTGTAACGGTGCTGTCTGATGATACGGCGAAAACGCTTCTGGAATCAAAAGCAAATGCAGTAAAGCTTAAAATGCTGAAAGACAATGAAAATATTTGGGCTGGAATTCGAATTGAAAAAAAAGAAGATGCTTATTTTGCGTATCTGACATTTGATCATTCTATGATCCGTTATGCAGGTGATAGATATCTTGATTTTGAACTCATTCTGGAAGATCAGTCAGGGCTTAAGATTCCAAAATCGGCAGTTGTGGAAAAGAAGTTTTATATTGTACCAACAGAATATATTACAGCCAGCGGAAAAACAAATGAGAGTGGCGTCTTGAAAAAGAAAAAGAAAAATACAACAGAATTTGTTGCAGCTGATGTCTATTACGCAAATGAAGAAGAAGGCATTTCATACTTAGAACAGAGCTCATTTGAAGAGGGAGATGTAATTCTTGAGCCAGAATCCCAGGATACCTATGTAATTGGCAAGACGAAGACGTTAAAGGGTGTATATAATGTCAATAAAGGCTATGCGGTCTTTAAACAAATTAATGTACAGGCAGAAAGTGAAGAATATTATGTGATTCAGTCTGGAAGTTCTTACGGATTATCTAATTATGACCAGATTGCCTTGTATGGAGATACTGTTCGGGAAAATGAAATTGTCTTAGAATAGAGGAGTGTGAGATCATGTTAGAAGAAAATTTGAAGAAAGTAGAAGCAAACATTCAGGCTGCATGTGAGCGATGTGGCCGAAAACGGGAAGAAGTAACTTTGATTGCAGTCAGCAAAACAAAACCGGTTTCCATGTTAAAGGAAGTATATGACTGTGGAATAAGAGATTTTGGTGAAAATAAAGTTCAGGAGCTGACAGAAAAATACGATCAGCTTCCGGAGGATATGAAATGGCATATGATCGGTCATCTGCAACGCAATAAAATTAAATATATTATTGGAAAAACAGAATTAATTCATTCGGTGGATTCGCTGCGTCTTGCAGAAGCAATTGAAGCAGAATCGGCAAAAAAAGACTGTATAACAGATATTCTTCTCGAGGTAAATGTCGCACAAGAAGAAAGCAAATTCGGATTTTCATCGGAAGAATTACTGAAAGAAATTGATCGTTTTGCAGATTTTCCTCACATTCGCGTAAAGGGACTTATGACCATTGCACCATATGTAGAAAAACCTGAAGAAAATAGGATATATTTTGCAAAATTAAAGCAATTATCTGTTGACATCACAGCAAAAAAAGTTAATAATGTTACTATGAGTATTTTCTCAATGGGTATGACCAACGATTATGAAGTTGCGATTGAAGAAGGCGCTACGCTTGTCCGTGTAGGAACAGGCATCTTCGGTGAGAGAAATTACGACAGAACATAAGATAGGAGTGTATAAAATAACATGGGAGTATTAGATAAGTTTCTTTCCATCATGAAATTAGATGAAGATGATTATGATGATGATGATTTCATGGATGATGATGAAGAATTTGATGATTATGATGATAAATCAAAGAAAAATGCATTTGGAAAAAAAGACAGCATAGAAGAGGAAGAAGACTACAGTGACGGTCATTCCAAATCTTCAAGAATGTCTAATAATAAAGTAACTCCGATGCGTCCAACAGCAAGAAAGAGTGCACCTAGCATGGAAGTTTGCGTAATTAAGCCGAATTCTGTAGATAATTCAAGGGATATTACAGAGACGCTGTTAGATGGACGCACGGTCATTTTAAATCTGGAAGGACTGGATCTTGAGATTGCACAGCGGATTATTGACTTCACATCTGGAGCCGCATTTGCAATTAGCGGAAATCTTCAGAAAATCTCCAATTATATTTTCCTTGTAACACCAACGAATGTTGAGATTTCCGGGGATTTACAGGATTTACTGAACTCTTCATTTGATGTTCCTTCTATTCGTACACGTTTTTAAGGAAGGATTTATGCAAAAAGAAGAATTAATGTTACAGAAGCGCCTGATAGAGCTGTCGCGGACAGCATATCGGCGCGGTATCATTTGCTATTCAGATTTTTTGAATTTGAATGAACTAAATATTTTACATACGACACCGCACAATGAATTTGACACGATGTATTGTTCCAGCGGAGGATATATGTATTCAGAGCGTCAGATGGTTGCATTTCTACCTGATGCTTTTTCTTTGTATCCGGTAGAAGAGATCGATTTTCCGTATGAAACAATTGCAATTGTACCGCTCCAAAAGAAATTCGCAGAAGAATTTTCACATCGAGACGTGCTTGGTGCAGTTTTGCATTTGGGATTGGAGCGAGGTAAATTGGGTGATATTCTTGTAGAACAAGATCGAGCTATTTTATTTGCACATCGATCCATTGCACAATATATTTGTGACAATTTAACACGGATACGTCATACAACTGTTCTGGCTCAGAGAATCTTAAAAGAAGAATTTCACTATGAACCGAAATTAGAGTCGATTCGTGGGACAGTTGCGTCTGTGCGCCTGGATAGCCTGCTTGCGCTAGCATTTTCCGCATCCAGAAGTAAATTGACCGGCCAGATTGAAGGTGGAAAAGTTTTTGTGAATGGGAAGCTGATCACTTCAAATGGTTATCAAGTAAAAGAAGGGGACATTATTTCTGTTCGGGGACTTGGACGCTTTCGTTTTTGTGAGGCATCCGGCAAAACGAAAAAAGGACGGATTAGTGTATGCATCAATAAATATATTTAAGCAAATGTATTTTATTGTAAAACAATTTAAAGAAAGAAGTGTATTTCATGACAAATGTTTTAAAAAGGCGGTGCTATTCCTTTGGTATGCTTGCATTTCTGGTGGGAGTAGTAATCGATCAGATTACCAAATATCTGGCGGTAGTAAATTTAAAAGATAAAGAACCTATTATTTTGATTAGAAATGTATTTCAACTGCAATATCTGGAAAACAGAGGAGCTGCATTTGGCATATTCCAAAATCAAAAAGTGTTTTTTGTTCTTATCGGTGTTTTTATGCTAATGATCGGGATGTTCTTTTTCACGAAAATGCCATTTGAAAAACGGTACACTCCGCTTCGTTGGTGTCTTGTTTTTATTATGACGGGGGCAGTTGGAAATATGATTGATCGCGTTTGTCATAATTATGTAATTGACTTTTTGTATCTTTCACTGATTAACTTTCCGATTTTTAATGTTGCAGATATTTTTGTTACAGTAGCTACTTTTATACTTCTTTGTCTGATTCTGTTTTATCATAAAGAGGAAGTTATGGATTTAATGACAGATTTACTTCTGCATAGAAAGAAAGGAACTACAAATGAATAATCTGGAAGTATTTATTGTAGAAGAACAGTCTAATGATCGGATTGACAAATTTTTAGCACAGGAAATGGAAATGTATTCTCGTTCCTATATTCAGAAATTATTAAAAGATGGCCTTGTTTCTGTAAATGGTATAATTGTGAAAGCTAACTATAAAGTATCTCCGGATGACCGGATCGAAGTACAGATTCCAGAACTGCAGGAACCGGATATTGTCCCGGAGGATATTCCCTTGGACATTCTTTACGAAGACGAGGATATTTTAATTGTTAACAAGCCAAAGGGAATGGTAGTTCATCCTGCAGCCGGACATTATAGCCATACGCTTGTCAATGCTGTTCTTTATCACTGCCAGGGAAATTTATCCGGGATTAATGGAGTAATGCGTCCTGGGATCGTTCACCGGATTGATATGGATACAACAGGTTCTCTCATTGTTTGCAAAAATGACGCGGCGCATCAAAACCTGGCAGAGCAGCTCAAGGAGCATAGTATTCGCCGAATCTATCATGCGATTGTGCATGGCGTGATTAAAGAAGATTCCGGAACGATTGACGCTCCAATCGGCCGTCATCCTATTGATCGGAAAAAAATGGCTGTAAATTATAATCGTGGACGGGAAGCGGTAACACATTATAAAGTATTGAAACGTTTTGCGCAGTATACTTACATTCAATGCCAATTGGAAACAGGAAGAACACATCAGATCAGAGTACATATGGCATCAATCCATCACCCGCTTCTTGGAGATCAAGTGTATGGTCCGGTAAAATGTCCATATAAACTCCAGGGACAGACACTTCACGCAAAAATACTAGGAATTCATCATCCTTCGACAGGAGAATATATTGAGTTTGATGCACCTTTACCAAAATATTTCGAGGATTTATTGCGCAAATTGTAAAAATAGTATATAATTGTCATATCATCTAAAAAGGAGAGTGGCATTATGAGTGAAATGAATACAATAATTACAATTGGAAGACAATTTGGAAGTGGTGGACACGAAATCGGAAAGAGACTTGCCGCTCACTATGGAATCGGTTTCTACGATAAAGAAATGCTGCAGCGCGCAGCCAAAGAAAGCGGTATTTGCAAAGAGCTATTTGAAAGCCATGACGAGAAGCCTACAAACAGCTTTCTGTACTCTCTCGTGATGGATACGTATTCTTATGGATTTGCATCATCTGCATATTCAGATATGCCGCTGAATCAAAAGATCTTTCTCGCACAGTTTGATACGATTAAGAAGATAGCATCAGAAGGTCCTTGTGTTCTTGTAGGACGTTGTGCAGATTATGCTTTGGAAGAATTTCCAAATCGCGTCAGTGTATTTATACATGCAGAACTAGATGCGCGTATTCAGCGGATTGCGAGGACAGAGGATTTGACAGATGCAGCTGCAAAGGATAAGCTTTTAAAAGCAGATAAGAAACGTGCAAGCTATTATAATTATTACACGAGCAAACGTTGGGGAGATGCGTCTAGCTATGATCTCTGCCTGTCCAGTTCTAAGCTTGGAATCGACAAGACCGTAGAAGCCATTATTCGCTATGTTGACGCATTTAATGATCAAAAAACAGTAGAAGCAATTTAAGATTTGTTTTGAGATGCCGGATCTGCCATCCGGTGTGCATTGAAACGAATCAGAAAGCTCCGACAGAGAACTCTCTTTATGTTTAAAGAAGTATTTCTGCCGGAGCTTTATTTACGTTCTGAAAAATTATTCAGTTTCTTTCTTTTGCTGGATACGCGGGTGAAGTGTGCGCGGCGGCCAGCTGCTAATATTTCCGTTTAAGATTGCGGTAAACATCCGTTCCTTTGCTCCCGGATTTTCTGTATTAATCTGGTGCAGCAGCTCTTTGGCATATTGGCGTTTGGTCAGTCCGTCAATCGGACAACGGCTGCTTGATACCGGTAACTGATATTTGCGGCTGAAACCGATAATATCCGCTTCATTAATAAACATCAATGGGCGAATCACAGTAATTTCTCTTCGATCCAGGAACGTTTTCGGAGAAAATGAATGAAAGCGGCCTTCAAAAATCATTGATAAAAGCATTGTTTCAATAATATCATCTTTATGATGCCCATATGCCACTTTATTGCATCCAAGTTTTAATATTTCTTCATTTAGGGCACCTTTACGCATTTTTGCACAGAGCGAACAAGGATTCGTCTCTTTACGTTCTTCGAACAGGATATGTGCGATATCTGTTTTTACTACATGATAAGGCACGTGAAGTTCTTCACAAAGCTTTGCAATGGGTTCTGTACTAAACTTCTCATAGCCTAAATCTACGGTTATTGCACTTAGCTTAAAATGATTCGGATAGAATCTTTGAAGCCCCTGCAATGCATAGAGAAGAGCCAGACTATCTTTTCCGCCGGAAATACCAACAGCAATATGGTCACCTTCCTGAATCATTTCATATTCATCAACTGCTTTTCGTGTCAAGCTTAATAATTGTTGTAGTTTCATCTGTATTCCTGCCTTTACTATCAATACTAAATACTATTAATCATCGTTATGTTAGCTTATTTTCTGCGGAAATGCAACACTTTTCTGAGACGATTCTTGTGTGAAGCCAGTAGGTTTGCTATAATAAAAAAATAACAAATAGGAACTTTAGGAGGAAATGATTATGAAATTTGTAATTCAGCGTGTGACACATGCTTCGGTAACAGTAGAAGGGAAGGTGATCGGAAAAATCAATAAAGGATTCCTTGTTTTAATCGGTGTGACACATGATGATACAAAAGAAATTGCAGATAAAATGGTAAAAAAGATGACAGGGCTTCGCATTTTTGAAGACGAACAGGGAAAAACAAACTTATCTCTTGCCGATGTTGATGGAGAACTTCTTCTTGTTTCTCAATTTACGCTTTATGCAAATTGTAAGCGGGGATATCGTCCGGGCTTTACAGATGCAGGAGCTCCGGATATGGCAAATGCGATGTATCAGTATATTATTTCAGAATGTAAAAAAGTTATTCCGGTTGTCCAGACAGGAGAATTTGGCGCCGATATGAAAGTGGATTTATTGAATGACGGACCATTTACAATCATTCTGGATTCTAAAGAATTATAATGCTAAGCTGAAGGAAACAAAAAAGCAGGTGTCTATTGCGTCATGCATTGTCGTGCATGTATTGATACAAATGTGTGAATACACATAAAAGATGGTGGAGTTATGAAAATTTCAAAAAAACGTAAGATAACAGGATGTATTTTGCTTGGACTCGCATTTTTATGCGAAATACTTACATGGACAGATATTTTTTTGCTGAAGTATTATCAGATCACATATAGAATCCCATGGCTTAGAAGTCTTTTAGCTGCGCTGGCGTTTGCACTTCTTGCGGCAGGCTGCCTTGTTTTTTACTGGGTGTCGGAACGGCCGTGGAGAAATATGTGGATATTATTTGCCGGAGCCGGATTGACTACATTTATACTGGGAGGCTTTTTTACTGATGACCTGAAAATCCAAGTGTCGTATGAGCTATCCTCCTCACTCGATGATCCGAAGACCATCACCTGGCGTGATCCGGTGCATGATACGACTATGATCTGGCATCCTTATAAACATTTTTTTGTAAAACAGCAGCCATTTCCAAAAGATCCTGTATTAAACGAAGAGATATCTTCTTTAGATGAGGAACGGCTTGATGCGGATTCAGAGATTGTCTGTCAGATGCAGCAATTGCTGGCAGCGGATCCAACGCTGGAAACACTGGAGAGTACTATTTCCGGAAGCTTTCGGATAGCCGGAAGCTATTCTGATAGAAACTGGTTGATCAAGAATAGTTTGGAACGATATGCGTTATCCCGATGTACAGACGGAGCAGACCGTTATATTCAATTAGAGACAGTGAAAATTACAGCGGGAATAGATAGCGATTTTCTTGCGCAGGTTACGTTTACAGAGCAATATACGGTTCCGGCGGTCAATGGCCAACCGCTTTCGGCAGAAGATACTTCTGTTTGTTTGGATTTTAGAATTATGCAGGGACAAGAATGTTATGCTGTATATCCGTTCACTGAGGAACAAAATGGAATGTACAGCCTGGAAATGATTGCGGAACCAGAAACACTGTCATTTTCTGAAAACGATATGTACCATATCTTTATGCCGGGAGATTATATCGCTGCTGGATTTTCTGCATTGGAATATGATCCCCGAAATGCTGTGCAGATATTATTTGCTTCACATTTTCAGAGTGCTTATCCGGAAGCTGTTTTTTTAACAGACAATCCACAAATTGGTTATTGGCTTGGAGGACAACAGCATTTGTTATTTGATGGTATGACAAATGATCGACAGTACTTAAGATTTTGGCATTATGACGGGGCATCAGGCTATCCGGTTACGATTTCATATTATTTAATGCCGCTTGGCTCCAATGAAGTGATACAAAATACCCCATAAGACTAGAGCAACAGGAGTGAGTAATTATGAACGAGATTACTACAAAGACATCAGAAGAATATCTTTTTTTCGTACTTTCAAAATTACAGAAGAGAATTCAGGAATTGGATCAGAAGATTGCCGATGGTCAGAAAGATATTGACCGTATGCATGACTATTATTGGGAAAGCTATACAGAAATGGATGAATATGGCTACGAGAATTATGATAATCAGCAAGCATTATTTCAACAGATGAATAGTACGAGAGAGCAGCGGCTTTTTCGACGGCGTCTTCGCAAAATGTTAGATTCACCTTATTTTGGGAGAGTAGATTTTCAATATGACGGTGAGAATGATGCAGAAGCCTTTTATATCGGGATTGCCAGTTTTTCAGAGGGAAGCGGACAGATTCCATTAATCTATGACTGGCGTGCTCCGGTCAGCAGTTTATTCTATGATTATGATAAAGGACCGGCATCCTATCTGGCACCTGGTGGAAAAATGAGTGGTGAAGTAGTTTCAAAATGGCAGTACAAAATCCGAAATAGTAAGCTGATCTATGCATTTGAAAGTGATATTAAAATAGACGATGATATTTTAAAAGCAGAGCTTGGAATGAATGGAGACATTCATCTGAAAAATATTATCAGAACAATCCAAAAAGAACAAAATGAAATTATTAGAAATACGAAAGATCGAATTATGATTATTCAAGGAGCTGCCGGAAGTGGAAAAACTTCGATTGCACTTCATAGAATAGCGTATTTACTTTATCATGATCGCAAACACTTGAAATCTTCCAATATTTTAATCTTATCTCCAAACACAGTGTTTTCAGACTATATTTCTCAAATTTTGCCTGAATTGGGAGAAGAACCAATTCAGGAAATGAGTTTTGATCTTTTTGCTTATCGAGAGCTTCTGCCGTATATCAATGATTGTGAGGATCAGTATGATCTTCTGGAACAACAGCTTTTTGCACCAGAAGCCGGTTCTAAATTTCACGAAAAACAATCTGCTGATTTTATCGGTATGATGGAAGGGTATCTCGCTATTTTAGAAGATAGTCTTGTTCAATTTCATAAAATTCACTGGAAAGGCTATGAAAAAAGCGAATATGAATTGATTCACCTGTTTTATGATAAATTTACTCAGATCCCATTACTATCAAGAATGGATTCTGTTATGGAATATGTAATAGATGAATATGAAACATTACGTGGAAAAGATCTGACAGAAGAAGAGAGAATAGCCATTACGGAAGAATTTCAAAAGATGTATGAAACAAAAGATCTTTATGTAATCTATTCTCAATTTTTAGAGATGTTTGGCTTTGAACCACTTCCGGAACTTCCTCAGAAAGAACGTTTTCTCCGATATGAGGATGTATTTCCGATGCTGTATATGAAATATCGTCTTTGCAGCGTTCGTCAGCATAAACACATTAAACACCTTGTTGTCGATGAAATGCAGGATTACTCATATCTGCAGTACTGTATCCTTGAAACGATGTTTTCCTGCCGTATGACAATTCTTGGCGATAAAGCACAGACAATGGATGAAGAACAGCAGGATGTACTTCAGTTTCTTCATAAAATATATGGAAGACAGATTCGGAAAATTGTTCTAAACAAAAGTTATCGAAACACAGTAGAAATTACTGAATATGCAAATCGTCTTATTGGATTATCCGGTATCAGTGTTTTTCAGCGACATGGAACGCCGATAAAAGAAGCAATATTTCACAGTAGAGAGGAAGCATTGCAATCTTGCCTGGAATATCTCTATCCGGATTCTAAGGAAGTATTAGTCAACGGATATGAAACAGCAGCAATCCTTACAAAGACAGAGAGAGAAGCTCTCTGGATTTATGAGCATTTGAAAGAATATGCTGCAGTAACATATCTTGATCGAAACAGCAGTTTATTTCAAAAAGGTCTTACCGTCACGACATTTTATCTTGCAAAAGGACTGGAATTTGACTGTGTTTGTTCCTGGCAGCAAGAAATTCCAAATCAGAAACTGGCACGACAGGCAGAATATATCTGTGCAACAAGAGCATTACATGAGCTTTCCATACTGCATATAGAAAACTAGCGAATGAATTATTTTCGTGAAAACCAATAATTAATATAGCAGATAAAGATAAAATAAAGATAAAATCTGGTTATTCTTCCCGGAGCTTTACGGCACTGGCGGCCTGTCTGCGACGAAGATCGTCTATGGCTGCATAGTGTTTCCGGGTTGTATTAACATCTTTATGTCCTAATACATCTGCTACAAGATAAATATCTCCCGTTTCTTTATAGAGAGAAGTACCATATGTACTTCGCAACTTGTGCGGTGTAATTTTTTTATTTGGAGTTACTTGTCGTGCATATTTCTTTACCATATTTTCAACTGCCTGCACACCCATGCGTTTTCTCTGAGTAGATAAGAAGAGGGCTTCTTCATTTCCCGGAAGAGGATTCTGGAGTTTTCGATCATGCTCAAGATAATTAAGAAGAGTTTTTTCGACTTCACGTCCAAAATAGACAACCATCTCGTTTCCCCCTTTTCTAGTTACTTTTACTCCGTTATTTTTAAAATCAATGTCATCCAGATCAAGACCGACACATTCTGAAACACGAATTCCTGTTCCGAGCAGGAGAGTAAGAATGGCAAGGTCTCTTTCTTTTGTCTTTTCATAATATACTTTTTTCTGGCCGGTTAGTGTTGCTCCGCAATTCTCAACATAGTCAAGTAAAATTGCAACTTCATCGGTATCCAGACGTACAATAGCTTTTTCATGTATCTTTGGCATATCTACAAAATCTGTTGGATTCTTTGAGATTACTTGATGACGGTAATAATAGGTATAAAAACTTCTTAATGCTGAAAGCTTTCTTGCAATCCCTTTTTCGCTGTTGGTAATTTGTTTATCATCGTCAGAGTGATAAACCTTCAGATATTCCAGATATTCTTCCAGATCAACCGGTTCAACACGTTCTAAATCAGCGGGTTGGAACTGATTGAGTGTATAGTTGCGATAAACAGGGTTATTCTCCATGAGAAATCGGAAAAAGACACGGATATCGTAAGCATAAGAAATTCTTGTCTTTGCGGAAGTAGTCGGTTCAATCGCTCGAAAATAGTCTTTTACAAAAGGCGGCATTGTTTGAAGAACTTCACGTAGCCGCAGCGTATTGTCAATAAAAGCCTGTTCATGGTATGTTCTAATGTCTTTCGCCATAGTAGTAAACCCTTTCTGAATATCTTAAAATTAATAAATCTAAAGAGATTATACCACAAATAATCAATTTGGTCTACATCTATTTGATAAATCTGTATTTGTCGTATAGATATACTTCTCTCAATGAAGAGACAAATATCAATAATGAAACACAAAATTCATTCAACCAACTCTTTTCCAAGAATTCGATTCAGTCACATGGTATGTACTATTTATATAGTATACGGCAAAAAGCTATTGCATAAGCGCAGATGCTGTATAGATATCTTCTGAGTGTTCCTCTGCATAATATGGCCTCTGCATAATATGGAATGATAAGTTTTTGATCAGCATACAGCGTAGAACAATCCATCTGATTAATTTGAATGACTTCATTGATATATTCCTGATACGAATCATATTCTGTTGAAGCATAACGATCCGCAATAGTCCATAGTGTTTCTCCAGGAGCAACTTCAATACATTTATAATACTTATTGTTTGTGTCCTTTTCGCCAGAATCATGTGCACTTGCAAAAGCGCTTCCAAGCAATAAGGTACAACTGATTACAATTAACATACAAATAACCATGAATAAGCGCTTTGCACGTATTCTTCTGACAGAGGATCTCCGTCTGTGATTATGGTTCGTTTGGTTATTTGGATTGCGATGATGATAATTGCTCTTATGTTTCATAATACACTCCCCTCCTGCTCTTCTTGTAGAAATCTTAATGAATTATAGCTTTGACACCTTACTGATCAGAACGAATGTTCGTTTATGCTCGCATTATAATATACGAACAAATGTTTGTCAAGGCGTTTCAAACATTTGTTTGCTTTTTCGAATTATCTATGATAAACTAAATTTAAATTAGTTGTGCCATATTCAGGAGGAATTATTATGTCAAATGGAAATATCAGCAAAAAACAATCCGAAATTTTAGAATATATAAAAGAACAGATTTTAGAACGAGGTTTTCCACCGGCAGTGCGTGAGATTTGTGAAGCTGTGAATTTAAAGTCCACTTCTTCTGTACATTCACATTTGGAGACACTGGAAAAGAATGGCTATATCCGTCGTGATCCAACAAAGCCGCGTGCAATTGAAATTCTTGATGAGAACTTTAATCTATCACGCCGGGAAATGGTTCAAGTGCCAATTGTCGGACGAGTTGCAGCTGGAGAGCCAATTCTTGCAGAACAGAATATTACAGATTATTTTCCGATTCCTGTAGAATTTATGCCGAATAAGAATACTTATATGCTGAAAGTATCGGGTGAAAGTATGATTAATGCCGGCATTTTAGATGGTGATTTTGTATTGGTTCAAAAGGAATGTACGGCTATTAATGGAGATATGGTTGTAGCTATGATTGATGACGGCGCTACTGTGAAGCGTTTTTATAAAGAAGAAGGTATCTATCGGCTTCAGCCGGAGAATGATTACATGGACCCGATTATCGTAGACCATGTTGAAATTTTAGGAAAAGTAATCGGTGTTTTCCGATTTATGCGTTAATCAGGGGGAAGCATCCGTATGAAACATTCACTTTCTCAGGAAGAAAAGTTTAAAATGATGACAGACGATCCGCTTCCATCGGTTATTATTCGATTGGCAATCCCAACGATGATTAGTATGCTTGTTACAGCTTTCTATAATATGGCAGATACGTTTTTTGTTGGACAGATCAGCACGAGCGCTACCGCTGCAGTCGGAGTTGCATTTCCTGTTATGGCCGTAATACAGGCAGCAGGTTTTTTTTGTGGTCATGGATCTGGAAATTCCATGTCAAGAAAATTGGGAGCCAAAGATCATGAGGCAGCGGAACAGCTTGCAGCGATTGGTTTTTATCTTGCTATTTTTGTAGGTGTGATTATTACAATTGTGGGATTAATTTTTCTGAAGCCACTCTCTCTTCTGCTTGGTTCTACAGAGACGATTCTGCCACATACGGAAGCTTACCTTGGAATCATTTTGCTTGGAGCACCGTATATGACAGCGCAATTTGTTTTGAATAATCAGCTTCGGTTTCAGGGAAATGCCTTTTATGCTATGCTTGGGATTGCTTCTGGCGCTATTATTAATATTATTCTTGATCCAATTTTTATTTTTGTATGGAATATGGGCGTTGCCGGAGCAGCTCTTGCTACGATCATTAGCCAACTTATCAGTTTCAGTTTGTTATTGGCAGGTATTCGTATTTCCACCTGTATACCGATTCGTTTGAAGAATTTGAAACATATCAAAGAACATTTACTTACGATTGCAGGCGGCGGTCTTCCATCACTATTTCGTCAAGGACTTGCAAGTATTGCAACGTTGGCTTTAAATTTATCTGCAAACCCATTTGGCGATGCAGCTATTGCTGCAATGTCCATTGTTGGAAGAATTACCATGTTTGCAAATTCTGCTCTAATTGGCTTTGGACAGGGCTTCCAACCAGTATGCGGTTATAATTATGGCGCAGGGAAGTATAAGCGTGTACAGGAGGCATTTTGGTTTTGTGTAAAGGTTGCTACCGGTGGTCTTTTGATTTTCTCTGCTCTGGGAATCGTGTTTGCAGAACCGCTTGTCACAATTTTCCGAAAGGATGATCCTAGTGTGATATCCATTGGCAGCACAGCACTTCGGATGCAGTGTGTAACATTTACTTTGGGTGGTTGGGTTTTAATGAATAATATGTTGATGCAAACCATTGGTAAAACAATGCGTGCTTCTATCCTAGCCGCTGCAAGACAGGGATTATTTTTTCTTCCGGCAATTCTTATTTTGCCTTATTTTCTCCAATTGACAGGAATTCAGCTTGCTCAGCCGGTTGCTGATGTATTTGCTTTTTTCCTGGCGGTAATACTAAATCGCAGAACAATGAAGGAACTAGCACATCCTATCGAACGAACACAATCTATATAATACGACAGAAAGACTGCAGAATAGTTCTTTTCTGCAGTCTTTTCATACTATTTATCACTTATTACTTTTGCTATAATATAAGATGAAACAGGTACCGCAAGCAGACATGCAATCATTCCGGCTGACATCATGGCAAGTCCCTGAAATAAAAGCTTTGAGTTTAAAATCATTTCCCAACTATATTTCATATTCACCAGATAAGAAAATAATAAGATAGATTCTCCAAAATATGCAAATAAAAGTGTATTTGCAGTTGTTCCGATAATATCTTTTCCTACCTGGATTCCAGACAAAACATATTCTTTTCTAGATAATTCTTGTTTATGAAGAGAAACTTCATATACTGCTGATGTTATAGAAAGCGCTGTGTCCATAATCGCTCCAAGTGCACTTAAAATAACAATTCCTACAGCAATTTTCTGCATAGGAATCTGGATATCCAATGTATAATAAAATGCCACATCCTCTTGAATGGATTGAATCTCATTCAATCCACCAGCATTAGTAATGGATACAATTATTGCAATGGCTACTGAAAGAAAAAGCATAATTCCTGACACGCTTACAAGTGCAGACCAGGTTTTCTGATTTTTCCCATTTTGTTGGATTAATGTAATATAACTGATTAGTATCGTTGCAAGAAAAATAATTGGAAAAATTGGCATCCCATTTGCTAAAAGAATAATCGTAACTGCTAATACACAAACATTTCCGGCTAGAGTTGTTACAACGATAGCACCACGTTCTCCTCCTACAAAGAAGAGAAAAATACATAATACAAGAACGAGTACTAATATCATCATCTTCTCTCCCTTCTAACAGTCCACTTAAAAAATCCGGAGGAAACGGCAATAGAAATTGGTATTGCGGCAACAATTCCTATGCTTTCAATCAAGAATCGGGAAATTTCAAACGGAATATATTGCTTAATGTTAGTGATGAACGGAACATCATTGTTCATTCGGATTAAAAAAGATGGAATTAACCCTGCAGCAAAAGTAAACAGTAATACACTGATCATTGTTCCCATAATGTCATATCCAATTTCTCGTCCGGAATGAAATAATTTGCGAAGAGAAATATCAGGTTTTTTTCGAATCAGTTCTTCCATAGACGAAGTTAATGTAACCGCAACGTCCATAATAGCACCAAGACCAGCAAACATTACCTCTGCAATAAAGAGATGTTCCGGATTTTCTGTACTTCCAAGATATTCCATCATTCCATAATCAAATGGTTCAGTGGTATTTAAAGTAACAAAAAAGATTGCCATGATTAGCGAAAATACAAAGAACGTGGAAAAAATTGCCGCTACTGTTTTGCGATGGAAACCATTCAAAATCAGCATAGTTACAATGGTAAAAATGATAACAAGCAAATTACACAGTGGCAAAAGATCATATCCGCCTAAAAACAAGAAAAATCCGAGAATATAAATAGCTCCGTTTACGATAAGGGAAATACAAGTACGAAGCCCCTGTTTGCCTGTAAAAAGAATCAGCAGTGCGATGATTCCTCCAAACAACATTGCCAAATAGAAATCGCGTTTTTGGGTTTTAATCGCAGCAACTGGTTTACCATTGCTGCTTTCTAATAAAACGTGATTTCCTTTATGGTATTTTTGATCAATTATACGAGATGTGGTATATTCATTTCTGATTGTCAGTATCTTTCCCTTTTGACTACCATTTAAGATTTTGGCTTTTAAATTCTGCAAATAGTAGATTTCTTTTCCGCCACGAACAGAAGGCATTTCTGAAATTTTCTTTTCAGTAACGTGTGTAATTTTTGCAACTGGAGTTTTATAAATCCATGCATCATTTGCCACAAATACCAAAAATAGCAAATAGAAAATAATACTGTAAATATATTTTTTTGGCATAGCTTTCACCTCAATAAACCTATATGATTTATGATAGCGCACGATTACTGGAGCTGCAACCAATCAAAAAGGCAAATATCTTAGTTTTAAGAATATTTTAAATAGGATTGAATCATATCTTCTATAGAATCTTCAAATGATTTTGAAACTAATAAAAGATATTTTTCTCGAAAAGGAGGCATACCTTCTTTAATCCAATGCATTGTATTTCCTACGATAGCATCAGTATAAAATGCTGTAAGATAATGAATACCTTCATCTGATAATTTATAAGAACCGGCAGCTTCTATTACAAAATATTCTATAAAAATCCAAGTGACTTTTTCCATATATTGCTGAATCAAATCTTTATCTTTTGAGTGGTAAATGTGTTCCATTGCTTGTTTATTTTTTAGATAAATTCAGCAGTTCGAACATATTCATCATAAAAAGAAGATTTTTCTCTAGTCTCATTACAATAGTCATCAAATATATCTTTAACGGTTAATTTGTCTAAAGATTTTTTATTTAAGAGAGATAAAAAAGCAGACATAATCCGTTGCTTTGTAAATTTGGACATCGTTTCTCCTTATGATTCTATTATTATAAAGCTATACAGCTTATTGCAATCATTATGTTTATCTGTTTATCAACTATTTCTATCATCTATCACATCAATTCATAATACAGAGAAGAAATTGTTCCAAATGATAAATGTTGTTTTCTTGAAAGATCTGATCTAATTTATTCAAATTTGGATCTGAATGTTCGATTTCTCTTGCGTATCGATGTGCTAAATCTGTAAAATCATCAAATGATAACTGCTTTCCTTGTTTCAGCCACATACCGTGTGCAAGTTCGAGAATAAAGATTGTGCTGAATAAAGCCAGCTTTATCTTACTTTCTGCCGCCTCATCATAAACCGCTCCACAGAAATAAGTAAAACACCAGAATATCATCAGCTGTTCGGAATAAACTTCGATAGATTCAAATATACTTAAAAATTCTTCGCGAGAACGAAGATAATGTTCCACGCCATTTTGATAGAGTTCATTTCGGATATCTTTTAGGAGTACCCGCCATTCAGGACGCAGTACCTCTAGTTCATCTAAGACAGCACCCATTTGCTGCAGATTTTTATAACGTTCTTCTTCACGATTGCTATATGGCTTGAGAGCTGTTTCGAAAAATGGAATCATCCGATTAGAACGGTATCGTTCCAGTATAGTATCAATTTCGAAAAGGCTGTTTTTATCAATTCGAATCTGAATATCGTGAGCCAACGCTGCTACAATTGCCATGCGAACCGATATTTGCAGATTGCGGTCTTGTAAAATCTGAAAGATCAGCTCTCGCGTATCAGACAATTTAGTAAAAAGGAAGAAATCAAAATATTCATAAGTTTCTTCGCGGGAATCTTCCTTTGTAAGAAAACGAACAGGTTCTTTTTCTCCCAGAATGATTCTGGCAGCTTCCGGACAAGACAGGGAAAGGGAAATTTCGCGCAATCCCTCAAATTCTTCCGTATGTCTTGGATAGTTCTGACAAGTTCTGCAAAGCATGTTTGCCCCGCACTCTTTATAAATATCGCAAAGATTGTCTTCATTTAGAAATTCACAGCGTCCTCCCTGCTGAAGAAATGCATGTACTTTCCAATCGATACCATTCTGAAGACGATTCCCGAAACCACCCTTGACCTTGCTGTATTTTTTCAAAGAACGATTATCAATCATAATCTGCCAGCCGGCACAGCAAGTATCCGGACATTTATCAGCAATACAGCGAAATTGTTTATAATAGTGGGGAATGGTATATTGCATATAAATTGTTCTCCCCGCTTTTACAGAGTATTTAATTCAATCCGCTGTCCGTCTTTCCAGATACGTTCCAGATCATAGAATAAACGATTTTCTTTATCAAATACATGAACGATAATGTCTGCGTAATCAAGCAATACCCAATTTCCGGCGCCATAACCTTCACGCTGTCTTGCTTCACACCCAACTTTGTGTAGCTCTTCTTCAACAGAATCTACCAGTGCATTTACTTGATTAGAGTTTGTACCATTGGCAATAATAAAATAATCTGCAAGTACAGATACGTTTGAGATATCGATTACACAGATATCTTCACCTTTTTTTTCTTCCAGCGCTTTGCATGCGATACGCGCCATTTCTCTTGAATTAACCATGAATAAGTTCCTCCTTTAACGGTTTTGAATGATTGTTTTATAATATTGATATGTCTCTTCTGTCATAGGATCCATAGGAAAACCTCTCAGACGGATATAAGAAAGGGAATCTTCCAAAATATAGTACATGCACAAATCAAGATCCCGATAGGCTAGTTTGCGGATTTGATCAAGGCGCGGTGCTTCACTTCTTCCAGGTTCTATATAATCTGCAATATAAATAATCTGATCAAGCAGGTTCATTTCCTGGCATCCGGTTGTGTGAACTTCAATGGAATGGCATATCTCTTCATTTTTTATACCGTATTTATTCCATGTCAATACAGCGCCCAGTTTTGCGTGGAGAAGCCCGGGGTTCTTTTCTTCAATTTCAGATACGTTTAGTTGAAATTTTCGACAAAGATCTAATTTCTGATCATTTGGTATGCATTTGGCGCAGTCATGAAGAAGTCCGGCATACATAGCCTGATCGAGATCTGCTCCATGGCACATAGCCAGTGAAGCTGCCGTATACATAACTCCGAGCGTATGCTGATAG
>JAGZJD010000122.1 GCA_018365895.1 Lachnospiraceae bacterium
CAGGGATATAATTTAATTGAATACATGACAGTAAAAGAAAATGTGGAACTGACTGCAAGGCTTTCTGTAGAAGAAGCATTGGAGAAAGTAGGGCTTTCCAGGGAACTGTGGAACAGAAATGTGCTGAAACTTTCCGGAGGGCAGCAGCAAAGAGTAGCCATTGCAAGAGGGCTTGCAAGCAACAAGCCGGTCATTCTGGCAGACGAGCCTACAGGAAATCTTGATGAAGATACTGCAAAGGGAATTATGGAGCTTTTGAAAAAAAGTGCTCATGAAGAAGGAAGATGCGTCATTATGGTAACGCATTCTTCTGCTCTGGCAAAAGAAGCTGACGTAGTATGTACTTATAGAGACAAGCGTTTTTCAGCGGAGGTTGGGGAGTATGCAAAAGAATAAAGACAAAAGAATTTTATATCATGCGGTTTTATACCTGAAACGAAAGAAATCAAGAAGTGCGATTCTTGTGGGAATCTTTTTTACCCTGTCTGTTCTGGTGCTTGCGGGAATGACTCTCACAGATGCAGTGGAAAATTCTCTTGAAGAGCTCCGAAAGCAGTTTTATGCCTGCCTTACAGTAGAAAGAACATTTGATGATGAAAACCTGGTAACGCCGGAGCTTGGAGAAGCGGCTGCAGAAGTGATAAATCCGAAGAAATGGAGCGGAACAAATACGTTTTATCTTTCTATGCAGGACCTTTCTCTGATTCCGGGAAAGTTTACATCAGAAGGGAAGGAAGAGGCGCATACGGCTAGAATGGTTTCCTGTACGGAAAGCGTTCTTGGAAGAGAATTTACGGAAGGAAAATTAAAACTGACGGAAGGGGAACATATTCAAAGAGGTGATATAGGAAAAGCTGTTATTTCCGAGGAACTTGCAGCAGTAAATAGATTGAAAATAGGCGATACCATTACAGGAACAGTGACAGATGAGATGATTATGAGAGCTCGTTCCAATGTGGGAAAAACATATGATTTTCAGATTGTGGGGATTTTTCAAGTAGACCCAGAGGCAGATAACACTTCCCCCCAGAGAGCAGAGGCAGAGATTCTTTCCAATTATGTTTATGTAGATGAAAAAAGCGGTATGGATGTACAGAGGGACGTATGGCAGGAAAAGACAGAGTATGCAAATGGCATTACGTTCTGGATAGAGGACCCGGCACTTCTTACAGGCGCATTGGAAAAACTGCAGTCCATTCCGGGTTATAACTGGGACAGCTATTTTATCAATACAAATAATGCAGATTATGACAGGGCGGCAGGTCCTCTGACCCAGATGGAAAAGATTCTGTTTCTCATGCTGGCAGTTGTAATTGCCATGGGAACGATAATTCTTATGATTATCCTGACTATGTGGAATCAAGAACGAACAAGAGAGATGGGGATTTTTCTTTCTATGGGATTTTCCAAAAGAAAGATTATGGGAAAACTCGTTACGGAAAATCTGCTTGTGTTTGCAGGAAGCTTTCTGCTTGCAGTTCCCGTTGTATTTTTCGGAGTGCGTTTTCTTGGAAGTGCGCTGGATATTTCCGGCGCTGTCCTGAAAGCGGGAAATGTGATGGTTGTAGGTCTGGGTGGTCTTGTTTTCTGTGCTGCAGTTACCGCGTTGTCTTCGGTGAAGATCATGCGGGTAAATCCAAAGGAGATTTTGGTTGTATCGAACTGATAAAATTATTGGCTAATATATACAAAACAATACACAAAAAATTGTTTAAAACAGAAAAAACAACAATATTATTGACTGAAAAATAGATTTGTGGTATATATAATGTATAAATATTTATGGCAAAAGTGACTGTATAAATTAGGAGGGGGTATAACATGGGGGAAGTAATTATAAAATGTTTTGAAACGCTCGGAGGAAAATATTTTTATGACAGACACATGAATTCTATAGTATCAGTATCGAATGAAGAATATGAACTTTTGCAAAAGATAGAAGCAGGAAAACATGTAAATATGTCATTATTAGAAAACCTTATAAAACATGGTCTCTTAAAAGAAAGTATAGTAACTCAAATAGCACATCCAGAGCAGAATTATTTAAAATATTGGACTGAAAGTAAAATTAATCAATTAATTTTACAAGTGACTCAACAGTGTAATCTCAGATGTGCATATTGTGCATATTCAGGAAATTATTATAATAGAACTCATTCAAATCAACGTATGTCAATCAAAACAGCGTGTGAAGCGCTCGATTTTTATTTTGAACATTCAAAAGAAATGCCGCGTTTAAATATCGGTTTTTATGGTGGAGAACCTTTATTAGAAATAGATTTGATAAAAAAATGTGTTGAATATTGTAAAAGTAAAGTTACAAATAAGGAAATAGTTTTTTACATAACAACGAATGCTACATTATTAACGAAAGAAATTGTGCACTTTCTGGTTAATAATAATTTCAGATTAATGATTAGCTTAGATGGGGATAAGCAGGAACATGATTTAAACCGGAAAACTCGAGAAGAGAAAGGGACTTTTGAAATAATCGAGAAAAATATTAAATATATAAAAGAACATTATCCTACATTTTATTCTAATTGCGTAACTTTTAATGCTGTTCTATCTTCGAATATAAATTTAGAAAGAGTTATTGATTTTTTTTCAAAATCAGAGTTATTTTTGCCAAATCAAGTAAATATTAATACAGTATCAAATGTTGGGTTAAAAAATAAGCAACTCATCAATTGTGAAGAGAACTACTGGCTGCCACAAGCATATGATAATTTAAAAATTTTATTATACATGTTAAATAAAATTCCAAAATCCAGTATTAATCCATTGTTTTTGAAATTTAGAATCCCTATTGATAGACTTTATTGGTCTGTTCATAAACATATAGAAGAAGGTGAGACAGCACAGCATGGAGGCCCTTGTATACCTGGTAGTAGAAGACTTTTTGTTAATATAAATGGAGATTTTTATCCTTGTGAAAGGGTAAGTGAAACATCTCCTAGAATGAAAATAGGGTCATTAGAACAGGGATTTGAAGTTCGGAATATGAAGTATTTATTGAATGGTTCAGATATACTAAAAGAAAAGTGCATGAATTGTTGGAATTTAAAACAATGTTCCATTTGTACTGGAGAGTTAGATGAAATCGATGATAAGCTGGAACAAAAAATTTTAGAAAGATGTGCATATTCTAAATTAGAAACGTTATACACCATGAAAATGTTATGTACATTACGTGAACTAGGATATTGTGTTCCGCCAGAAGGACTTAATGGAGAAAAGGGGAATTTAAGATGAAAAAAGTAATTTTATTTCCTGAAAATAATGAATGCAAGATAATAAAAAATGCCCTTGAGAAATTAGATACTTATAAAGTACTGTATGACGAAAATGATTCTTCAGCAGATATAATTGTATTTTGTGATAATATTCAGAATATATCATGGGATATATATAAAGAAAAAATAAAATGGGCAGAAAAATATAATATGCAAATCATTTTAAGCGACAGTATTTATAAACACCTAAATATAGATGTTGCAAATTATACATTGCCAAAAGAAAATTTGCCGGATGTTAAAGATATGAATTTATTTTATGAACTTCCTATACCTGTGATTTTAGTTATGGGACAAGGCAAAAACTGTGATAAGTTTAGTGTTCAGTTAAAATTGGTACAATGTTTCACAGCATATGGGTATAAGACAAGTTTGTTGTCGTCAAATTCTCTTGCAAAATTTTTTCATTATGATAAATTGCCTAATTTTTTATATGATGAAGAAATTTCTTTTGAGAAGAAAATAATAATGTTTAATCATTTTTTATATGAATATGTTAAAAATAATCAACCAGATGTTTTAGTGATTGGATGTCCTGGAGGAATTATGGAAATTAATGAATTTGAAAAAAATCATTTTGCTGAAATTCCTCTGATTATAAATTCCTCTGTAAAGGCTGATATAGGTATTTTGTGTTTATACAGTTATCCCCATATACCCACAATGTATTTTGAAAAAATGAAGTTATTAACTGAGTACAAATACGATATAGAGGTTGATTATTTCTGTATTTCTAATCAAGAGTATAGAAGTAATTCTGAAACTCAGGAAATAGACTATTTATTTTTAAATGCAAACAATGATATGAAACAGTATGAAAATTTAAAAAATGTTTACGCAACAAATAATATAAGTATTGAAGCGATTACTGAAGACATAATAAAGCAATTGAGTGATATACCTAATATTATTTAGTTAGTAAAATGTGGAGGAATCAAGATGCAACAGAATATACATGACATTATTTTGCAAATATTAAATGTTGACATTAATGATTATGATGAAAATTTACTGTCAGAGCATTGGAATATAGACTTGGCAGATTGGTTATATGTCTTTGCAGAGTTGGAAAGGAAATATTCTGATGCTGTTTATAATTTATTTGCAGAAAACACCTACAAAGTATTTACAATTAATAATTTAGCAAGAGAAATTGAAAATATAATATGATATAATAACATGTAGGATTTTCACATAAGTGTGAATTCTTAATACAAAATATAGCGAAAGGAGGGAGATTTCTATGAAAAAGTTGCATAAAAAATTTCATAAAAAAGAAAATACAGTAGAGAGTTACGCAACTGTATGCGTGTGTAGAGCAGATAATTGTCAATGTTATTGTGCACCAGGAACACAGTGGTCAAATATGCAATCTACACAGTATGGCAACGGGACATTTCACATTCGAACATTATAATTAATAAGCTTTAGGGAAAAATTTTAATACCTCTTTGCAACAATATACAATTTAATTTATTGTTGCAAAAGAGGTATTTTGTTAGAACTTTTGAATTAAATAATTTGTTGAAGTTATATAAAGAAGGTGAGAAAACATATATGAAAAAAATATATGCATTTTTCATAGTAATGCTTTGTCTTTGTTTGTCCGGTTGCCGCCCCACACCGGAAATTCCTCCCGTTGTAAACCGTTCAAAGGGTGGAATACAGGATTCGGTCATTGAGCCTGAAAAAGAAGGCGAATTG
>JAGZJD010000123.1 GCA_018365895.1 Lachnospiraceae bacterium
AGCGGCTTTTGGGAATAATAAAACACGTTTGTATTGGACAGACAAACTTCTTGAGGAAGGATACGAGGTTCCTGCAATTATTCATTCATCAGCAGTTGTAAGTCCGAGCGCTATTTTAGAAGCCGGAAGTTTTATCATGCAGAGAGCGGTTGTAAACGCCAATACGAAAGTAGAAAGAGCTGCTTTGATCAACAGCGGTGCCGTTGTAGATCATGACTCTGTAATAGGAGCCGGTGCTCATGTTGGTTTGGGCAGTGTTGTAAAAGCGCATTGTACAATAGAAGCCGGTGGCAGAGTAGAGGCTGGAGAAGTGATTTTTTCAACCAGAAGAAACATTGAAGGTGCAGACAGCCGAAGTCTGGAAGATGCAGTTTATGCGTTTGGATTTGGAGAACAGTGCAGCTATGTGAAACCATTTGGAGAAGGACATATTAACGAAACGTATGCTGTTTATATGCCGGATGCCAATGGAAATGATGTGCCGTTATTTGTTCTTCAGCGTATTAACATTAATGTGTTCAAAAATCCGGATCAGGTTATGGATAATATTTTTGGTGTTACAGAGTATCTCCGCAATATTATTCGCCAGGAAGGCGGAGATTTAGACAGAGAATCTTTATCTTATATCAAAACCAAGAGTGGTGATACATATTTTGAAGACGATCAGGGGCAGCCTTGGCGTTGTCTTCACTATGTTCCTAATTCTGTTTGTTATCAGCAGGTAGAACGCCCGGAACAGTTTTATCAGTCAGCGCTTAGTTTTGGGCATTTCTTAAAGCAGCTGGGCAATTATCCGGCAGACAGCCTTTATGAGACAATTCCGCAGTTCCATGATACTGCGAAAAGATTTAGAGATTTTGATGATGCACAGAGAAAAGATGTTAAGAATAGAGCAAAATTATGCCGTTCAGAGATTGAATTTGTTCTTTCTCGAAAGGATGATTGTAGCGTCCTGATGAAACAGCTGGAGGATGGCGTTCTGCCACTTCGCGTAACACACAATGATACAAAATTGAATAACATTCTTTTTGATAAGGATACAGATAAAGGATTGTGTATCATTGATCTTGATACAATTATGCCGGGACTTGCCTGCAATGATTTTGGAGATTCTATTCGTTTTGGTGCGTCTACAGCAGAAGAAGATGAAAAGGATCTTGATAAGGTGCATTTCGATATCGAACTTTATGAAATTTATGTAAAGGGATATTTGGAGATGGCAAAAGATGTTCTGACACCGGCAGAAATAAATAGTCTTCCCTGGGGTGCAAGATTAATGACATTGGAATGTGGTATGCGGTTCCTTGCAGATTTTCTTCAAGGAGATGTGTATTTTAAGACAGCGTATCCAGAACATAATCTTGTTCGTGCCAGAACGCAGTTCAGACTGGTAAAAGAAATGGAAGAGCAGTTTGATAAAATGAATGAGATTTTAAAAAAATATATTTAAGGTGCTTATGCCAGAGATCAGGTAATCCGGTTACTGAAAAGTGACCGGATACTTTTCTATTATCAATTAATACACGTGAGTAAACGCAAAATAGGTTTACTTACATAGTGGGTTCACAAAGAAAAGTGTATGTGTTACTATTAAGATGTGCAGAATTTATTTTCAAACAAAAGAATAATTAAAGCATAAAAAACGTATATTTGAGAAAGATGTATTTACATAAATAAGAGCAATATATACAGGAGGGGAGACGGGAATGAATAAAAAATGGACACTTCATGTTGAAAATTTTGCAAAAATAAAAAGTGCAGATGTAACTATTGCACCGTTGATGTGTTTTGTTGGTGATAATAATAGCGGAAAAAGTTATTTAATGAGTGTATTATGGGGGATTTTAACATTGGGAAAAGATATTTTTCCAAAGAAACCTTCTGAAGCCAGAGTATATAAGCAGTGTGAAGAGTGGTTAAAAGAACATATCAATACAGATACTGAATTATCTGAGGATGGTATGGAACTATATATAAATTGGTTTAATGAATTGCTAAATACTCAAAAAAAATCTTTAGTTAGAAAGATTTTTAATTATGATGTTGACGTTGAGAAATTAAAAATTATTGATTATAAAAGAACTAAACCTATTAAAATTGTCTGGGAAAAATCAGGCTCAAGATATTCTGTAACAAATAATTATATTAAATTTCCAGAAATAGAGTTACCTAATAGAGATGAACTGCTTCGGATGAACGCATATATTTGCTGGAATTTATTAATGGAGGGTATTGCTGCTCCACTGTATACACCAATTGTAAAGGGAAGACGAATTGGAGAACCAATTTATCTTCCAGCTTCAAGAACAGGCTTTATGCTTACATACTCGCAGTTAATTGAAAATTCATTGCAAATAAGTTTCTCGCCAGAATTACATGAAAATACAAGTACCCTTACGCTTCCATACGTAGATTTTTTACAGTTGATAACGAAGTTTGAAATTAATAAAAAGGATAGTAAAAAATATTCGGACATAATTGAATATATTGAAAGAAATATGACAAAAGGAAATTTGTCAGTGAAAAAGGATATGTTACCAGTTATCCAATATCAGCCGGAGGGAAGTGATGAAGAGATTCCATTGTATATTGCCTCGTCTATTGTTTCAGAAATTTCACCATTACTTCTGGTACTGAAATCTGGTATAAATTTTAAAGCAATGATTATTGAGGAACCAGAAGCACATTTGCATCCAGAGTTACAACAAAAAATGGCCAGGTTGATTATTAATATGATGAACCTGGGTATACCGGTATGGATTACTACTCATAGTGATACTATTTTGCAACATATCAATAATATGATGAAGTTAAAAAATCATGTGCGAAGTATTGAGTTGCAACAGGAATATGGATATAAAAAGGAAGATCTTCTTTCCAGAGAAGATGTTCAAATGTATCAGTTTGTTACCGAAAATAATGGAAAAACAAGACTGTTATCATTGGAGGCAACAAAATATGGATTTGTTGTTCCAACATTTAATAATGCTCTTGAAAAAATAGTTGAGGAAGTATACGCATTTCAGGAGGATTGATAAATGATTGAAGAACGGATACAGTATGGAATTGATAATTTTTTAGAAGATAATTTTTTCCTGCCCTTTAGCAATTCCTATTGTTTAGAGGAAAAAAGTGAGACAGGAAGAAGTACATTGCATGTAGATGTACAAGGGGATAATTTATGTAGTGAGGATTATGACCATAAAGGAAAGTGCAATTTTCTTAAGAAAGAAAGTCCGTTTAAATTAAGAAGAAGTGTTGATCATGTTTTGCTTCAAAAAAAGGAAGACAAATGGATATTGCATCTTATTGAAATGAAAAGTAAGGTTGATAACAAAAAATGGCATGAAATAAAACAAAAAATACGCGCTAGTTATTTTAATGTTTGTGCATTGGAAGGGGTATTGGGAATACATATTGATGAGATTAGGACATATACAACGTATGAGAGTACTGGATTTTGGAATGCCGATAGAAGTGAAGATCCTAAAATAATGGTTGCACCTTTAGGAAAACCAATGCCACCAGCACCAGAGAAAGAATGGGAAAATAATATTATTAGCGTAGATGTTGGTGAAATAATGCAGTTTCGGCATGTTGCGATTAAGATGCAGAGAACAAAAGAAGATAACCTTTTAACAGGCAATTTGCATATTTGCTGATTTGAGGTGAGTAAGTAATTATATGTACTTGGAACCTTAAGGAGTGTGCGCAACGTGGGTAAAGAAAAGAAACGACTTCCGGTAGGCGTGGAAAATTTTGAACAAATTATAAAAGATGTAGCTGGAGGTATGCAGTTTCTTCTCAATAGCGAAGTTTTGAGTGATTATGACAAGTCGGATTATAAAGCACTTTTGGACAGCAGTCTGAAGTTTGCAGTGCTGACTGGATGTGTGCGTATCTCGAAAGAAAGCATTTTTACAGGTCTTAATAACTTTACAACCTTTACAATCGCAGATGTGGATTTTGATGAATATTTTGGCTTCACAGATTGGTAGGTAAGGGAGCTTTTAACATATTATGACTGCAACGATAAATACGGAAACCTTGACGCTGCCTGTGAAAGAGCTTTAAAGCAGGCGGAGGAAAGAAAGTACGATGAAGAACTTCGGGAAAATGGTGTGAATGAAATTTTAAAGTATGGGATTGCGTGTTATATGAAACGGTGCAAAGTAAAAGTGCAAAGAGAGGTGGAAAATTATGTGTATAAAAGATGAATTTGCAGGTCTGGATATGGGGAGCTTGATTGGAGGACCTTTGTCTGCTGCCGCAGACGCCAGCTCACAGCTTACCGATTCCACGGCGAAATTTATTGATAAAGTTGGTTTTAATGAGAAAAGAAAAAAGCATACAGCGGTTTCTTCTTATCAGAAGCGCAGCGCAATGAAGATGACAAAAACTGGGAAGAGATATAGTAAGGGAACATGAATTAATCATGGAAAGAGTCACATGTCACATAGGATTCCCCAGAAAACCAGAATAGGATATATAAAACGCACAATTTTTCTTGACTTAATTCTTTTGTATTGGTAAAATTAACTATTATAAGCCGATATAGAGGAGGATGATTATCATGGCTAAGAAAAGAAATATTATTGTAGGACAATCCGGAGGTCCTACTTCCGTTATTAATTCCAGTCTGGCAGGCGTTTACAAAAATGCCATTGAGCGAGGATTTGACAAAGTATATGGAATGCTTCACGGGGTACAGGGACTTCTGGATGAACAGTATATCGATCTTTCCACACAGATTCACTCAGAGCTTGATATTGAACTTCTGAAACGGACCCCATCTGCATTTCTCGGGTCCTGCCGCTACAAGCTTCCGGAAATCCATGAGGACAGAGAAATTTATGAAAAACTTTTCGGCATTTTAAATAAGCTGGATATTGACGCGTTTATCTATATCGGCGGAAATGATTCTATGGATACCATAAAAA
>JAGZJD010000124.1 GCA_018365895.1 Lachnospiraceae bacterium
TTTTACTCAATATTTCGACATTTTTCTCACTTCTTACTTTGTTTATAGCAGGATTTCAACGAAAAAAAGTGAGGTGCTGTTGTCTGCAACACCCCACTTCCTTAGACACGAAGACTAAAATCATTTTTATCTAATGTCAGGTTCGGACTATAGTAAGGATCTCCTTTTAAAAGAAATTCTCCCCAACGCTCTTTAAATGTTTCAATCTCTCCTTGAAATCTCTGGACTTTTTCTTCCGTATCCTCTAACCCTCTTGATTTTGATTCATAATGATGCAATTCTGCATAAGGGTTATATACAACCAAGTAACCTGCTTCTCTGACTTTCATACAAAAATCCACATCATTAAACGCAACTGCCAGTTTTTCTTCAAATCCCTGTACTTCATTGAAAACACTTTTCTTTGTCATCATGCATGCTGCTGTAACTGCACTATAATCCTGTGCAGCTATAATTCTTCCAAAATATCCTGGATCTTCTTTACATGCACCTGGGAATGCATGACCTGCAACTCCGCCAAGTCCTATGATCACTCCTGCATGCTGAATTGTATCATCTTCATAATATAATCTTGCTCCAACAATTCCAACATCATCTCGCATGCAATGTCCTAACAATTCCTCAATGCAATCAGGATTTATAATTTCTGTATCATTATTTAAAAATAACAAATACTCACCAGACGCAAACTTTACTCCAAAATTATTGATTGCTGAATAATTAAATTCTTTTTCCCATACAACAACTTTTACTTTTTTATTATTCTGTTTTAATTTTTCATAATAATCAAATGTTGCTTGTTCTTCACTGTTATTTTCAACAATAATATATTCTATATTTTTATAAGTTGCCTTTTTTTCAATTGCTTGAATACATTTATCCAAATCTGCTGCATGATCCTTATTGGGGATAATAATGGAAACCAGTGGTGTCTCTTTCAGGTTATACTTTGTGCGGTAAATTCCATTTACCTCTCCCATAGAAACTTCTGCATCAATTCCCACTCGTTTATAATGCGCTTGAACTACACGCGCTCCTGCTTCAAAGGCATATCGTTTACTCTCTGGATTTTCTGCTGTAGAATCTTTATGGGCTCTCCAATGATATAAGACCATAGGAATATGACGAATTTTATCTGTTTTTTCCGAGCATCTTAAAACAAAATCAAAATCCTGAGCTCCATCAAATTCATGATTCAAAAATCCAACTTTTTCAAAAAGACTTCGTTTTACAACAAACAAATGGCAAATATAATTTTCACTTCTAAGCATATCCAAATTAAAGTCAGGTTTAAAATGCGGTTGGAAATATTCTTTTGCATCCATCGTAACCTTATCTTCGTCTGTATATACTGCCTCTGTATCAGGCTCTTCATTAAATACTCTGACGCATTCATAAAATGCATTTGGTGCTAAAAGATCATCGTGATCCCCAAATGCAATAAAATCACCCGTTGCAATTTTCAATGCCTCATTCGTATTTTCAGAAATATGCATCTGCTTTTCTGTATATACTACTCGAATTCTAGAATCTTCTTTTTCATATTTCCTTAACTTCTCAATAATCGGAGAATTTTTTCCACTTCCATCAGATAAGCACAACTCCCAATTTGAATACGTCTGTTTCTTTACAGAATCAATCATTTCGGCTAAATACTTCTCTGGTGTCTTATATAACGGAACTACAATAGAAATTTTAGGTTCATATGCAAAATGCTTTTTTCTTTGTTCTTCTAAAGCTTTCTCATTCGGCTGATGTATTCTTAACCAGTTTTTATAGGTAATACTGTCCTGTTTTGTCAATTTTACCAACATACGTTCCGCTGTCTGTTTTAACCCAAATTGTTGGTAATACACATATGCTTTAAATCCGTTTTTCTTTAATTTCTGAATACCTTTTTTTATTTTTGACGGCTTTAACAGAAGTTCGTACTCAGACTCACATCTGCTGTTTTCCATATGAATGCGAATCCGTTTTGGAATCTCCGTATGACATTCTGCTACAAAACCATGCACTTCCTGATCTGTACACTCTGGATACTGGCGTTTCACGTCACCACGGCGTCTTTCTTTCACTTCACTTTCCAAAAGCTTTCCATTTTCTGTATAAATCTTGATTTTTACTGGTTCTGCACTTACATACCATCCTACTACTTTAAATCCATCTTTATCAACACTGCCACCATCTACAAACTTATCCATTCTATTTTCTATCTTTTCAAGTTTGCTTTTTGACACTGTAAAAAATACCTTTTTCTCTGAATTATATTCATTAACTACTTTTAATTTCTCACAGCTTCTCCAATTTTCCGGAAGCGGGATCCATAGATAATATCTGTTTTTTACTACAGGTCTCCCATTTACACATTTATGCGCTTCCGCAATATCCGTAAACTGTTCTACTTCATACTCCAATTTTTGTTCATCCAGATATACACTCAGAACATTTTTTCCAAATTCATTATCCTGAAACCATCCCTGAATCAACAATTTATTTCTATCTTTTACATGAAATCTGCATGCTGTCACATAAAATTCGTTTTTCATCCTGTTCTCCTACTTGAATAACTTGTATAATAATTTCATAAAGATCACAATAAAAGCAACAAAACCAAGAAGTACCACAAACGTCTCCACATCAAATCGATGGCTGATATATCTGGCCGCAAGCGCTCCCTGCGTCTCATTGTTTTTAATGCTCAGAACTTGTGCTCCCTCTTCTTTTTGAGGCACTACATAAAAGCTTACGCCATTTGCAGCATCTGCCCCTGTCTCTGTAATCTCAAACAGATATTCTTTTCCTTTTGCAGACTCAACCGTTTCTATATCGAACCGATTGAATTTATTATTTTTAATTTCGCTTGCTTTCGTACTTCCTGATGCGACTTTCTTATTTGTCTTAGCATCCCGAAGAATATACTGTACTTCTACATCTTCTACATTCCCAGTTACAGAGCACTTAATATTTAGCCCATCCAGAATATCTTCTTCACTTACAAATTCCTGACTTATCGTTTCTCCTTCCAGAAGCACTCCTGTACTGATAAATGCTGACGTATCTGCATTTCTGTCATATAAATATGAGTTTTTATCAATATGCGCATACAGAAAAGCCAAAACTACAATAATCAGAATTCCTATGCCTGTTTTTATATATTTTTTCATTTCAACAATTCCTCTTTACGCTTTTTCATATATGCTGCATATTTCCTGAGCATCTCCAAACATCTTCAACACCCCATGATCCAGCCATACTACCTTATTACAAATTTTTTTTACCTGTTCGATACTATGAGACACAAATAAAATTGTTGTTCCCTGATCTTTCATGTTCTGGATTCTGGCTTCACACTTTTCCTGAAACCGGAAATCTCCAACGGAAAGCACTTCATCCACGATCAAAATATCCGGGATTCCAATCGTTGCGATTGCAAATGCCAGACGAGACACCATACCGGAAGAAAAATTCTTAACCGGAACATCCATAAAATCCCGCAGTTCTGAAAATTCTACGATATCTTCATACTGGGCTTCCATCTGGGCTCTGTTATAACCGAGCAGCGCTCCGTTCAAAAACACATTTTCCCGGGCAGTCAGATCCATATCAAATCCTGCTCCCAATTCAATCAGGGGCGCAATATTTCCACCCACAGTCACGGTCCCTTTGGTCGGCTTTAACACGCCTGCAATCGTTTTAAGCATCGTACTTTTTCCACTTCCATTCAGACCGATCAATCCAAGAGAATCCCCGCGTTTCACCTCAAAAGAAACATCTTTCAAAGCCCAGAACTCGTCATAAGAGACCTGTTTTTTCAGGCTCTTTATCACATATTCTTTAAAACTGTCAAACTTCTCTGATGAAAGATTAAATCTCATCGAGACATGTTCCACATTGATAATTGTTTCCTGTTCCATATACTTCTCCTAAATATTCAGTATAAATTCATCCTGATTTTTATAAAATACATACGTTCCCAACACAAGAACAACTGCTACTTCTGCCATTCCCAGAACGATTGATGAAAAGGTCGGCAGCGTATTGTAGAACATCACATTCCGGAACATCTGCACCATATTGGTCAACGGATTGATATTGACCACGATACGGACTGCTTCCGGCAAGATTGACATCGGATAAATAACCGGTGTCAAATACAAAAGCCCTGTTGTAAACACGGAATACAGGTGCATGATATCTCTGAATTTGACAGTCAGAGCTGCCAGGAGCATCCCCACTCCCAGTGAAAATAAAATAATCATCGCCAGCGGAATCACGCTCAGGACTACTGTCCAATGCAATTCTGCGCGCATTGCTACCATAACCAGAATCAATGCAACCAGCGATGCCATCAAATTGATGAAGCTGGAAAACACTCTGGCAATTACAAATAAATACTTCGGTACATATACCTTTTTGATCAATGCCGCGCTTCCGATGATCGAAGTCATGGAACTTGTTGTTGCATCATTAAAAAAGTTAAAAATCAACTGCCCGCTCAAGATGTAAAGTGGAAAATTCTCAATATCGAATTTAAAAATGCTGGAAAACACTACGGACAAAATGATCATCATAAACAATGGATTCAACAATGTCCAGAGAACTCCAAGGACAGACCGTCGATATTTGATCTTGATATCTCTCGCCACAAGTTCTGCCAAAAGAGGCTGAAACTTTTTAAAATTCTGAATATAACTTGACACAATCTTCCTCCGGCTTCTATTTGTTCAGTTCTTTGATTCCGCCCCATTTCTGATCTTTTTCAGAAATCGTCAGTTCCATACCTTCCGGAATTTGCCACTCAATTCCAATATCCGGATCATTCCATGCCAAACCGCCCTCATCATTTGGATGATAGAAATCTGTACATTTATAAGCAAACTCTGCTGAGTCTGACAGTACAACAAATCCGTGTGCAAAATCCTTCGGAATAAAG
>JAGZJD010000125.1 GCA_018365895.1 Lachnospiraceae bacterium
GAAGCCATCAGGGACTGGGGCTTGCGATTGTAAAACGTTTTTTGGAGTCACAGGGAGGATTTCTGGAACTTGGAAATTCCGAAGAAACCGGAGGGGCAGAAGTGACTTTGTGGGTGAAAGGAGAAGAAAAATAAAAATCGTTGCTTTGAGGGCATTTCATACTGGAATTTATGAATGCAACGTGATAAAATGATTAAACATGCTTTGGAGAAGCAGGATGAAAATGAAAGGGATAAGTTGGGGAAATGAAAAAGAATTTAACATTCAAAGAAACGATTTTTGTGGCAAGCATGCTGTTCGGCATGTTTTTTGGCGCAGGGAATCTGATTTTTCCGGCATCGATGGGGCAGATGGCAGGGAATCAGATGTGGCAGGCAGTCGCCGGATTTTTGATTACAGGAGTAGGACTTCCGCTTCTTGGTGTTGTAGCTCTCGGTGTGAGCAGAAAAAATGGATTATTAGAAGTGAGCAGTCAGGTGGGCAGACATTACGGTATTTTCTTTACATCGATGCTGTATTTGACCATCGGACCATCTTTTGCAATTCCAAGATGTGCAACGGTTGCCTTCTCTGTAGGTCTTGAGCAGATGATACCGAAGGAAAATTATACAATGGCATTGGCGGTGTTTTCACTTTTGTTTTTTACGGCAGTGTTATTTTTCTCGCTGCGTCCGGGAGAGATTCTTGTCTGGATCGGTAAGGTATTAAATCCATTATTCTTGTGTTTTCTGGCAATTCTTGTTGTGCGGGCGCTGATCTCGCCGATGGGAGAAGTCCGGATGATGGAAGCAGAAGGAGCTTATGCATCCGGTGCGTTTTTTACCGGTGTTTTAGAGGGGTATAATACGATGGACGCGCTTGCAAGCCTTGCTTTTGGAATCATTGTAGTAAATGTTATCCGCGGGCTTGGCGTGGAAGAACCGGAGCATACAGCGAAAAATACAGTAAAAGCGGGAATCTTCAGTTCGCTTTTGATGGCGGCAATTTATCTTCTTGTAACATTAGTCGGAGCGCAGAGCCGTGCGGTGATCGGAGTATCGGAAAATGGAGGCGTGGCGCTTGCGGGAATTGCAGAGCATTATTTTGGAGCGGCAGGCGCATTGATTCTTGCGGCAACCGTTACGCTTGCATGTTTAAAAACTGCCGTAGGTCTGATCACAAGCTGCGGAGAGACCTTTGAGGAAATGGTTCCGAAGGGACCTTCTTATAAAGTATGGGCAGTGGGCTTTTGCGTCATTTCATTTGTGATTGCGAATCTGGGACTGAATTCTATTATTGCATATTCCGTTCCGGTGTTAATGTTCCTTTATCCACTTGCGATCACGTTGATTTTATTGACCATTTTTGGAAAATGCTTCGGAAATGATGTCGTAATGTATCGCTGGGTGACAGGGTTTACAGCGGTTGCTTCAGTAGTGGATTTTGCAAATGCGCTTCCGGAGGCGGCGCAGAAGTTCCTTCACTTAGGAACATTTGTGGAAACAGCAAAGTCAATTCTTCCGTTTGCGGATCTTGGATTTGGCTGGGTATGTCCGGCGCTTCTCGGACTGGTGATTGGAACAGTCCATGTAATGATAAGGAAAAAAGAAGTCAGAGGGTAGTGACGGGAATCCGCAGAGGAATAAGTAGCTTTAAGAGTATATATAGAGAAAGCTTTCAGAAGACAGAAAAATCTTCCGGAAGCTTTTTTTTCTGGACATTTGAAGAGGGAAATGAGATAATAAAAAAGTTTTTATAAGGGAGGTATACAATGGAAAGAGACATGACAGCGGGAATTCCCGGCAAAATTATTTTGAATTTTACAATTCCGATCCTTATCGGAAATATGTTTCAGCAGATATATAATATGGCAGATACGATTATCGTCGGTAAATTCGTCGGAAATGCGGCGTTGGCTGCGGTCGGCTCCTGCGGAACATTAATGTTTCTGATTCTGGGGTTTCTGATGGGATTGACTGCAGGGTTTACGGTTGTGACAGCCCAGCATTATGGTGCGGGAAATATGAAAGCTATGAGACAGTCGGTTGCTTCAGCGGCAATTTTATCTGCAGCAGTTTCTCTTTTGATGACGGTGGGCAGTATGGCAATGATGAGACATATCCTGCACTGGATGAATACACCGGCAGATATGTATGATCAGGCATATAGCTATATTATGGTAATCTGCGGAGGAATTGCGGCACAGGTGTTATATAACCTGCTTGCCAGTGTGCTGAGAGCGCTTGGTGACAGTAAAAGACCTCTATACTTTTTGATTCTTGCCGCACTTTTAAATATTGCTCTGGATCTGGTGTTTATTATTTTATTTCACATGGGAGCAGCAGGCGCTGCTTATGCAACTGTGATTTCTCAGGGAATCTCCGGTCTTTTATGCCTCTGGTATATTGCAAAAAAAGTTCCGGAACTGCATCTTCACAGAGAAGATTGGAGTATGAACTGGAATCTTGCAAAATGGCAGATGAAAATAGGAGTTCCAATGGCGTTTCAATATTCAATTACTGCAATCGGAACCATTGTCGTGCAGTCGGCGCTCAATGTGCTTGGGTCAGTTGCGGTGGCAGGTTTTTCCGCTGCAAATAAGATCGAACAGATCTTTAACCAGGCGTATGTGGCGCTGGGAACAACGATGGCTACTTATTGTGCGCAGAATATGGGAGCAGGGAAAGCGGACAGGATTCGTACCGGATTCCGAAGCGGAACATGGATTGGTGTGATCTATGCAGTGGTGACCGGAGCAATTGTGTTCTTTGCCGGAAAATATATGACCGTTTTGTTTGTATCTGAAAATGTTGCCGCTATTACGAATTATGTAGATATATATCTGAAATGTGTGGGAGTCTCTTTTATTCCGCTTGTATTTGTCAATGTATATCGAAATGGAATTCAGGGAATGGGATATGGTCTCCTTCCTATGACAGCGGGAATTGCAGAGCTGATCGGAAGAAGTTCTGCTGCTTTGATTGCCTCTTATGCTGGAAGCTATGCAGGGATCTGCATGGCAAGTCCCGTAGCGTGGGTGCTTGCAGGAGGATTGCTTCTTTTGATGTATCGTTGGATTATGAAGAGCAGGAATTTATTATAATCTGCACAGAAATGCACAGAAAGAATTTGTGATAATAGATAGAGATGCTTTTTTTTCGACGACAGTTATGCTATAATCATTATAAATATGTGAAAACATAAAGAGAAGAGAAAACAAGGAGCAAAGAGAACACATGAAAAGAGTATTATTAAAACTCAGCGGGGAGGCTCTCGCAGGAGATAAAAAAACAGGATTTGACGAAGCTACCTGTATAGGAGTGGCACAGCAGGTGAAAAAACTGGTGGATGACGGTATTCAGGTTGCCATTGTAACAGGCGGCGGTAATTTCTGGAGAGGACGCACCAGCGAGACCATTGACCGGACAAAGGCAGATCAGATCGGAATGCTTGCTACCGTTATGAATTGTATTTATGTGTCTGATATTTTCCGCTATGCAGGAATGAAGACAGAAGTATTTACACCATTCGTATGCGGTGCATTTACTACTTTGTTTTCCAAAGATGCGGCAGTAGAAGCATTAAATGAAGGAAAGGTTGTATTTTTTGCCGGCGGTACAGGACATCCGTATTTTTCTACCGATACAGGAGCGGTTCTTCGCGCTATCGAGATTGAAGCAGATGCAATGCTGCTTGCTAAGGCAATCGATGGTATCTATGACAGCGATCCGAAGGTAAATAAAGAGGCGAAGAAATACGATGAGATTTCCATTCAGGAGATTATTGATAAGAAATTAATGGCAGTCGATCTTACAGCATCTATCATGTGTCTGGAGAATAAGATGCCGATGCTGGTATTTGGATTGAATGAAGAGAACAGCATTGTAGAGACAATGGCAGGAACATTTACAGGAACGAAAGTGACTGTGTAAATAAGGGAGGAAAACACAATGAACGAGAAATTAAACCATTACGAAGAAAAGATGAAAAAGACAATGGCGAATCTTGAGGGCGAGCTCGCTGCGATTCGTGCAGGTCGTGCAAACCCGAACGTTTTAAATAAGATCATGGTAGATTATTACGGAACTCCGACACCGATTCAGCAGGTAGGTAATGTATCGGTTCCGGAACCTCGTATGATTCAGATCCAGCCTTGGGAAAAATCCATGGTAAAACAGATTGAAAAAGCAATTCAGACTTCTGATCTTGGAATCAATCCTACAAATGACGGTTCTGTAATCCGCTTAGTGTTCCCGGAGCTTACAGAAGAGCGAAGAAAAGAGCTTGTTAAGGACGTAAAGAAAAAGGGCGAGGCTGCTAAGGTTGCAGTTCGTAATATCCGCCGTGACGGAAATGACGCGTTCAAGAAATTAAAAGGAAGCGATGTGTCAGAGGATGAGATCAAGGATATGGAAGATGATCTTCAGAAACTGACAGATAAATTCATCAAAGAAATTGATAAAGCAGTAGAAGTGAAATCAAAAGAGGTTATGACAGTTTAGGAAAAAGCAGGGGACAGAAGCCAAAGGAATTTTGGAGGCTGTCCTCAGTTCATGGAAGGAGTAAATTTTATGAAAATTCCTGCACATATTGCGATTATACTGGACGGAAACGGAAGATGGGCAAAGGCAAAAGGAATGCCGAGAAATTACGGTCATGCTCAGGGGAGTAAGAATGTGGAGAGAATCTGTGAGGAAGCGTATCGTATGGGTGTAAAATATCTGACCGTGTATGCCTTTTCTACAGAGAACTGGAACCGTCCGAAAGATGAAGTTGACGCACTCATGAAGCTGTTGCGTAATTATATGAAAACCTGTCTTAAGACCGCGGCAAAAAATGATATGAAGGTCCGTGTGATCGGTGATAAGACCGGTCTGGATGAAGATATTAGAAATAGAATCGCAGAACTTGAAGAAGCGACAAA
>JAGZJD010000126.1 GCA_018365895.1 Lachnospiraceae bacterium
AAATGTTGCAAATGTTTGTTTAGGCACTTTCATTATACAACACATGGAATCGAGGTGTCTTTCTTTTATGCAAAATCACGAACTTGCTCATTTATAGTTTGCTAGAGAAAGAGAGAAGATGATGCCAAAGATACATTGAATCTGAGCTTTGAGAAAATGTATCGAACGTGATATAATATCAGTATTTCGTGATATTAATTGGACATATGAAATATAATGTTGTATACTAAATCCAAGTTTGTTCAATTATTTAAGGAAAATCATGACTGTTAGATATGTAAAATTGTGGAAACGTTTGTTAGACATGGGATTAAAAAGAACAGACTTAATATCACAAGCTGGTATTAGTAGTAATGTGCTTGCAAAACTTGGACGAGATGAATTTGTTGCAATGGAAAGTATTTCTAAAATTTGTAAAGCTTTAAATTGTGATGTTGGTGATATTATGGAAATGATAGATGAGGAGAATGTTAACAATAATGAAAAAGAAACTCACAGCAATTGATTTGTTTTCGGGGGCAGGTGGATTACATTTAGGTTTTGAGGAGTCGGGCTATGATGTAAAATTATGTATCGATAATAATGATTTAGTGGAGAAAACACATAAACGAAATTTTCCTCATATTCCGATGATTAATGGTGATATAAGGGATGTAACGGCTGATCAAATAAGAGAATATTTAGATGGAGAATCTTTGGATGTTATAATTGGAGGACCGCCATGTCAAGGATTTTCTACGATTGGACATAGAGCATCTTCTGATCCAAATAAAAGATACGCACATGATGCAAGGAATGAATTGGTTTTAGTGTATGCTAACTTGATTAAAGAACTGAGGCCTAAATTTATTGTAATGGAAAATGTAAAAGGAATCCTTACATTAGATAAAGGCGCATATTTAGAAAATGTTATGAAGACTCTTCATGAAGCTGGATATAATGCTGAATACAGGCTTATAAATATGGCAGATTATGGAGTACCAGAGATTAGAAATCGAGTAATTATTATAGGAAATCGAGTTGGATTGCCCGTAGCGTTTCCAGATCCGGATCATTCAGATAATCCTGATGATGGGCTTCCTGGATGGACAACTTGTGGCAGTGTTTTAAAGGATTTAGTTGATATGCCAGATAACCTCCAATTTAATCATGTAGCATTAAAACATACACCTAAAAATATTGAAAGGTATAAGCTAATTCCACAGGGCGGAAGATTGCCTGAAGATAAATTACCGCCAGAGTTATACAGAAAGAATTTTGGAAACACGTTTAAGCGTCTTGATCCGAATAGACCAGCATTAACTATGGTTCCTGGAAATGATGCTTTTCCTATCCATCCGACATTACATAGGAGCTTAACGGTAAGAGAAGCTGCAAGAATTCAGACATTTCCAGATTGGGTGATATTTGAAGGGAATCGTAGGCAACAGGGGCACCAGGTTGGAAATGCCGTGCCACCAATGTTTTCACATAAATTAGGTGATTTTATTAAAACACAAATTGAAAAAGCGAAGGAATTAGGAATTTATGAATGCAATTGATTTATTTTCTGGTGCGGGAGGGTTAACACGTGCGACTTGTGATAGTGGATTTAATATAGTTTTGTCGAATGAGGTAAATCCAGTATTTGCTAAAACTCATCATTATAATTTTCCGAGTATTCCTATGGTTACAGATGATATTAATAACTTAACAACGGAAGTTATTAATGAATATGTAAAGGGACAAGAAATTGATCTTGTAGAAGGAGGACCACCATGTCAGGGATTTTCAATATTCGGAAAGAGAAGATTTGTTAATACACAAGGTTATGATCCTAAACAAGATCCAAGGAATTTTTTGGTATATCAATATATCAGGATAGTAAAAGAAACTAAACCAAAGTTTTTTTTCATGGAGAATGTTAAGGGATTTACAAATTTAGATAATGGGCTTTTTATCGAAAATGTAAAAAAGGAATTTGAAAAGTTAGGTTATAAAAATATATGGTGTGCAGTAGTATGTGCAGCAGATTATGGGGTTCCACAAGAAAGATATAGAATGTTTATGATTGGCAATAGATTAGGAATAGATTTTATTCCACCAGAACCGACACACTTTTCAGTAGCATCAGGGAGAAAACCTATATATAAAACAGTTGGTGATGCAATTATGGATTTGGTAGGAAAAGAAAATGAAATACCTAACCATGTCCCACTACGGCATAAACCGATTGTGGCTGCTAGATATAGCTATATTAAAGAAGGCTGTAAATTGAATCTTGACGATTTGCCACCTGAACTTGCTGTTGCAACAAGAAAAGATTCAAAGACCGGGAAGGTTTCTAATTATAGTCATGTATATAAACGTTTGGATCGAAATAAACCTTCTACAACGATGGTGCCAGGACACAATGCATTTCCAGTTCATCCTACGTTAAACAGGACTTTGACAGCAAGAGAGGCAGCAAGAATTCAAACATTTCCAGATACCCATGAGTTTTTTGGAACAAGACAAGAACAGTGTATTCAAGTTGGAAATGCAGTTCCACCTAAAATGGCAGAACCATTTCTGAGAAAGATATACCAATATCTTGAGGAAGGAGTAAATAATGAGTCATGACAGTGAGGCAGCATATGCATCAGGTGAAATAGCTGATATTATTCAAGGAAAAGCAGGATTATTTTTTGGCACATTAACTTCTGGTGGTACATGGACATTAAGTGCTGGACGAGAAGGAAGTACAGTATGGCCATTGGCAGATGGACTTATACAAGCAAAAAATTCAAAATCAACAGTGAATGATGTTAATATTGCTTTTGAATATAAGAGACCTAATGAGGGGGTTCATGGTATATTAACGGCGATAGGACAATCATTGGCATATATTGAAAAAGGGTATGATGCATCAGTTATATGTATCCCTAAAGGTTATACCAGTCATGCTGATCCTGGCGCACATGTTAGAAATATAATTGATACTACAGCTCCCAATGCTCCAATTACAGTTTATACATACGATGCCCCTAATATGGCAAGTACAAGACCTTTTAATCAAAAAATTACATGTGTTAAGGATATTGATTTGTCAAAGACGGTTATATATAGATCAACTAGTTCAAAAAAAATATCAGGACAGATTAGTACAATATGGGCTCATGTACGTGAAGGAATGAGTCATCCAGATGCATTTTTTAGGTATTGCCAAGGCGTAAAGATTATTTCGTCTGTAGGTGAAGATAAGTCAAAATATGTATTACCTAAAGAAGTTGTTGCGGCAGTAAAAAGAGCAGATCCTACTGCAGATCCATGTATGTATTTATCTAATACATCTGGGGATTCAATGTCAGATAAGGCATGGAGATATATTTGGTACAACTATTATTTTTGGGATATGCTAATACCAATTTATAGTTCTACCGCACCATATGTGCCAAATGATATAGAAACAAAAATACGTATTGATTCAAATACAAAGCAAAAACTGTTTTCGGGAAGATGTGATTCAATTAAGTCGAAATTAGTTGATAAATTAAATACAGTTGCAGGATATACAGAAGATGAAGCTTGGGATGAATATGTATATAGAGTTAGAAGTGATGCACACAGTTATCGCGAGGTAATTGATTCTGGATTGTATCAGATTGGATTGTTGGATGCAGATGGCCTTTTAACAGATTATGGATACAAATATGTTGATGCATGTGAGAAAGCTGGAAATGATCCGTATAAGGATGAGCCGATGAATATACTTAGAGCAGTAAGTATAAACATTGGGCAGTTTGATGTGTTTCTTTACACAACATATAAATATTCACAAGAAAGATTTTTTAAAAATTTTGATGATTTTACCCGTATAAAAAAACTAAAGAATGGTGATAAGGTAGAATTTGTAAATAATGATTATTTAGTATGGCTGGATGATGTTCTTACAAATCAGCTTCATATGTATAAGAAAACCACACAGCGTGCAGGAGGAACGAGAAAACCATTTCAAGCGGAAATGTCATATTTAAAGAAACTCGGATTTATATATAAAAATGAAGCTTTTAAGAGAGGAACTGGATTAAATATTGATTGGCCATTAGTAGAAGAAAGTTTGAAATATTTTCAGAATTTATAAGGTTAGAATAAGGCATAGGCTCAAATAGTGAAAGTGCACATTTGGGCCTATTATTGTATGAATTAATATATTATAACCAGAGCAAGATCCACCCGTGTAAAACAGTATTGTCATTTTGACAATTTTGTATTACTTACGAGTAGCAGACTTGATGGGGTTACGTCCCCATACCCACGTGAAAATATAATTGCTGGCAATTACATTTTAGCAGATATGCAGGCATATCTGGATAAGAGTCACGGACAACAAAATAATGAAATTTTGATAAGGCATTCATCAGGAATAGGTGAGTGCTTTTTTTGTTTTCAAATATTTAGTTAACGAAAAAATAAAAAAATCTCCTCAGGGGGCTGTAAAAATGCTTCTCAGCGTTTCGTTTTATGTAAGGGTATTTTGGACAGGAAAATATAAAAATTTTTCATCAAGAGGCTGTATTTATGCCCTTCATCTTTTGTATATGTGTAAGAACATTTTTTAGCCGGCATAAAAATGATTTTTACAAAATATTAGAAACAGAAATGAGGCGAGAAAAGAATGAAATATGAATATATGAAGGGGTCAGAGCAGATGCTTCAGTACTTCCAGTTTCCGAAGTTTTTGCTAAAGCTTCGAATTTCTCAATGTTAGTGATTTCATGAGCTGTCACCAGATTGCTCACATCAGTTGACGCTCACTTGCTTAACTTTCTGTCACCAGTCAGTTAGGCAATACCGCCTGTTTCCAGGCGGTACCTGCTTTATGAAGTTACCA
>JAGZJD010000127.1:0-615 GCA_018365895.1 Lachnospiraceae bacterium
TGATCATGAGCAGAGAATGTTCTTTGGAAAGAAAACGTACACGGATCAATCCATCGCAGATTTTATTTTTTAATCCGTACTGAAATGCATTTTCAAGGATTGGCTGAAGGATTAGTTTAGGAACGGACAATGATGAAAAGCAGTCAGGCAATTCTTCCAGTTCAATCTGAATACGGCCAGCAAAGCGAAGCCCCTGGATATAAACATAATTTTTCATGTGTGCATATTCTTCTGCAAGTGTCACATGATCCATACTATTTTTTGTAATATAGCGGAAACAGGAAGCAAGGGCATTTGCAACCATGGAAGCTTCTTCTGGTTCAAAGCGGATCATACGTTGAAGCATAAAGAAGCTATTGTACAGAAAGTGAGGGTTGATCTGTGCTTGAAGTTGTTTCATATCTGCTTTTTGCAATAAAAGTTTCTGATTATAATCCTGCTCAATTAAGCGACTTAATTTGAGTGCCATGTTGTTAAAGGCATGGTACAAATAGGCAAAATCATCATTTCCAGTCTGTATGATCTGTACTTGGAAATTACCGTGTTCGACTTCATCAAAAGCATCTGTCAGTTTGCTTAGAGGCTTATGTACCATGTGATAAATTCCAATGAAAA